>CAZHLL010000050.1:2799-15976 GCA_964533305.1 uncultured Acidibacter sp. | reverse complement strand
AGCTCGCCCGTGAACTACCGGGTGAAGAGGCAAAGGTCGTGATCGCGGCGGGGATTAGCCGGCAGGCGTAATTGCCTCCAATCTCGTCACCTGCCGCCAGCCGCGCGGTAGCACTGCGCCGCGCTGAGCGCGGGCGCCGAGGTATTCTTTGAGCTCGGTCCAGCTCAAAGTCATGTGCCGATCGCTGTCGGTGCCACCGGTGTAAATCTTGAGTGAGCCATGGGGCTCGACCGCTGCCACACCCGCCAGAATTTCTTTGCGCGCAGCGGCAGCGGCGCTCGGGATATTGAACAGCTTGTTACCCTTGCCCTTCGGCATCTCCGGCAGATCCGCCACGGGGAAGACCAGCAGCCGGCCGTTCTCGCCCTTGCCATCCACCGCGGCGACGGCAATCAATGATTTGGGCGATACCACCCGCGCGGGCGGCAGGGCGAGCGAATTGGCAGGAACGCTGAGCACCGCCTTGCCCGCCTTGCGATCGGTCAAGAGATCCTGCAGACGCACGGTAAAGCCATAGCCCGCATCGGAAGCGAGCACCCAAAGGCTCTCGGCCTCGCCCATCAGCATACCCACCCACTTCGCGCCATCGGGCGGATTGAGTCGGCCGGAGAGCGGCTCACCGAGACCGCGCGCCGAGGGCAAAGAATGCGCGGGCAAGCAATAGGTGCGCCCGGTCGAATCCAGGAAAGTGACCTGCTGCAGCGACATGCCCCGCGCGGCGGCCTGCAAGCTGTCGCCCGTCTTGTACTGCAGGCTGCGCGGATCGATCTCGTGGCCCTTGGCCGCGCGCACCCAACCGCCTGCGGACAGCACCACGGTGACCGGATCGTTGCTGAGGAGCGCCGTCTCATCAATGGCCTGCGCCGCTTCGCGCTCGATGATCTTGGAGCGCCGCGGATCACCGTATTTCTCGGCATCGGCTTCCAGTTCGGTCGCGACCAGCTTGCGCAGCTTTTTTTCATTGCCCAGGATGGATTCAAGATCCGCTTTTTCTTTGGCGAGCTCGGCTTGCTCGCCGCGGATCTTCATTTCTTCGAGTTTCGCGAGATGACGCAGCTTGGTGTCGAGGATGGCGTCCGCCTGCTCCTCGCTCAATTGAAAGCGCTTCATGAGCACAGGCTTCGGCTCATCTTCGCTACGGATAATGCGGATCACCTCATCCAGATTGAGGTAGGCGATCAGCAAACCATCCAAAATATGCAAGCGCCGTGTGACCCGATCGAGCCGCCACTCAAGACGCCGGCGCACCGTGCCGATACGGAACTCGAGCCATTGCGAGAGGATGTCACGCAGCCCCATGACGCGCGGCCGACCATCGAGGCCGATGACATTGAGGTTGACGCGGTAATTGCGCTCAAGATCCGTGGTCGCAAACAAATGCGCCATCAACTGCTCGGTATCGACCTTGCGACCCTTGGGCACGATCACGAGACGCGTCGGATTTTCGTGGTCCGATTCGTCGCGCAGATCATCGACCATGGGTAATTTTTTGGCGCGCATCTGCTCGGCGATCTGCTCGAGCACCTTGGCGCCCGAGGCCTGCCACGGCAGGGTTTCGATGACGATGCAGTCATCCTCAAGCTTGTAGGTGGCGCGGGCTTTGAAGCTACCCGTGCCCTTTTCATAGAATTCGATCAGATCCGCTCGCGGCGAGACGATCTCGGCACCGGTCGGAAGATCCGGACCTTTGACGAACTTCATAAGCGCGCGGGTGGTCGCCTCGGGCTCATCAAGTAAATGCACGCAGGCGGCGGCCACCTCGCGCAGATTGTGCGGCGGGATGTCCGTCGCCATACCGACCGCGATGCCAGTGGTGCCGTTCAACAATAAATTGGGCAAGCGCGCAGGCAGAACCGCGGGCTCTTCCATCGTGCCGTCAAAGTTTGGCGTCCAGTCGACCGTGCCCTCACCCAACTCGCCAAGCAGCACATCGGCGTAGCGCGTGAGCTTGGCCTCGGTGTAACGCATAGCGGCAAACGATTTAGGATCGTCCTGCGACCCCCAGTTGCCTTGACCATCCACCACCGGATAACGATAGGCAAAGGGCTGCGCCATGAGCACCATGGCCTCGTAACAAGCCGAATCGCCATGCGGGTGAAACTTGCCGATCACATCGCCCACGGTGCGCGCAGACTTTTTGTGCTTGGAGACAGCCGAGAGCCCAAGCTCGCTCATCGCATAGATGATGCGACGCTGTACGGGCTTCAAGCCATCGCCGATCGCCGGCAGCGCGCGATCAAGGATCACGTACATCGAGTATTCGAGGTAGGCCTTCTCGGTAAAGCTGCGCAGCGGCTGGCGCTCGATGCCTTCAAAGTTGAGCTCGGGTGCCGAGCTGCCCTGCTTGCGTGCCATCAGATGCTAACCTCGACGAGATTCCCCTTCTGCTCCAGCCATTCGCGGCGATCCGCCGCACGCTTTCGTGCCAGCAACATATCCATCAAAGAATCCGTGTCATCGGCGGCATCCAGAGTGAGCTGCACCAAACGGCGCGTGCGTGGGTCCATGGTGGTCTCGCGCAACTGCGAGGGGTTCATCTCACCCAACCCTTTGAAGCGCGTGACCTGTGGCTTGGCGCGGACTTTTTCTTCTTCGAGACGCTTCAAGAACGCATCGCGCTCGGCATCATCGAGCGCATAAAACACCTGCTTGCCCGCATCAATCCGGTAAAGCGGCGGCATAGCGACGAACACATGGCCCTCGGTGACGAGCGGCCGGAAATGCCGTAAAAACAAGGCACAGAGCAGGGTCGCAATATGTTGGCCATCGGAGTCGGCATCCGCGAGGATACAGACCTTGTGATAGCGCAAACGAGTGAGATCGGGCGACCCGGGGTCGATGCCGAGCGCGACACTGATGTCGTGCACCTCTTGCGAGGAGAGAATATCCCCCGAGGCGACCTCCCAGGTGTTCAGGATTTTGCCGCGCAGCGGCATGATGGCTTGGAAATCCTTGTCGCGCGCTTGTTTTGCCGAGCCGCCCGCCGAATCGCCCTCGACCAAAAAAAGCTCCGAGCGCGCAGGATCATCCCCGGCACAATCGGCCAGCTTGCCGGGTAGCGCAGGGCCACCCGAGACCCGCTTGCGCTGCACTTTTTGCGCGGCTTTCAGTCGATCTTGAGCATTTTGTATAGCGTACTGCGCGATCTTCTCACCCGCCTCCGGGTGCTGTGCGAGCCAAAGACCGATCGCATCCTTGGCGTAGGCTTCGACCAATTGCGCCGCATCACGCGACGCGAGCCTTTCTTTGGTCTGCCCGGCAAACTGCGGCTCGCGGATCTTGATCGAGAGCACATAGCGCACGCCGTCCCAGACATCTTCGGGCGCAAGCTTGATGCCGCGTGGCAGGAGATTACGAAACTCGCAAAACTCGCGCACGGCGGCGGCGACGCCCGCACGCAGGCCATTGACGTGGGTGCCGCCCTCCGGGGTCGGAATCAGATTGACGTAGCTTTCGGCAATGGCGACCTCGGAGCCCGGCGCCCAGACGAGCGCGTACTCGACGGCATCCTGATCCTGCTCACGCTTGCCGACGATGGGCTCGTTCGGCAGACGCTCCGTCTTGCCGAGCTCATCGGCGAGATACGCGCCGAGATCACCCGTGAAAAACCACTCGTCACGCTCGCCGCTCGACTCTTGAGTAAAGCTGACACGCAGCCCCGGGCACAAGACGGCCTTGGCTTTGAGCGTATGCCGTAACTGCGGCACCGAGAATTTCTCGGAGTCAAAGAATGTACCGTCCGGCCAGAATCGCAGTGTGGTGCCGGTGTTGCGCTGACCCACACTACCCGTGACCGCAAGCTTGCTCACGAGCTTACCGCTCTCGAAAGCAATGTGATGCTCGGAGCCGCCGCGACGCACCCAGCACTCAAGCCGCTTCGAGAGCGCATTCACCACCGAGACGCCCACCCCGTGCAGACCGCCCGAGAAGGTGTAGCTGCCACTGTCGAATTTGCCACCCGCGTGCAGGCGGGTCAGGATCAGCTCGACGCCACTGACTTTTTCTTTGGGGTGGATGTCGACCGGCATGCCACGACCGTCATCGCGCACCTCGATGGAGCCATCCTTGTACAGCGTGACCGCGATTTCCTTGGCGTGGCCCGCGAGCGCCTCATCAACGCTGTTGTCGATGACTTCGTGCGCAAGGTGATTCGGCCGCGAGGTGTCGGTGTACATGCCCGGTCGTCGCCGCACGGGCTCAAGACCGGAGAGCACCTCGATGGCCGAGGCATCGTAATTTTTCGCCATGCCGTATTGTACGAGCGATCAGGCGAGATCGGCGAGCAAGGACTCACGCGTGGCACCGGCGACGGCGTCGGTGGCATGCGAGTAGTTCGCATGATCAATCCCGATCACGAGCGGCGCACCGCTACGCAGCGCACCCACCATGGCGTCCGTGAGCTCAAAGCGCAGAAAGTGCACCGAGGCCGTCTTGGTGTCGTTCTCGCGCTCGAGGTCTTCATCGGCGATGGCGTACACGCGGGCAAATTCGGCGACCTGCACGTAGCAGCGATCTTCGATGCCCTTGAGCTTGGTGAGCTCCACCGCACGCACGGCGGGGTCCGGAAACTCGATGAGCAGCGTCACCTTCCAGTTGCGACCATCGGGGATCAAGGGATTGTAGGCCTCGAGCTCTTCGGCGATACCCTCAGGTTCAAAGATACGCTCGGTGCGCAGGATTTCCTGCACCTGGTACTGGATCGTTAAGCGATCTTCAAACAACCAGGTGGTGTGCGGACCCACGGCGACGTTACGCGCCTTTTTGTGGGCAATCACCTTGCTGCGAAAGCTGCCGCGCTCACGCGCATAGCTCTCGAGGGTCATGAGGTCAGAGTGGGAGAGTTTCTGCATGACGTCAGATTCCATATGCTTTGCATAGCAATTTGAGAGGGTGTTCCGGGGCCATCGGTTCCTTGAGACCGGTCTCGATTTGATGGCCCGCCATCGGACAATCCGAGGTGTAGTGATCCGGGTTCGCTTTTTCGACGCGATTCATCACCGGCCGACCGATCTTGACCGAGGCAGGACGAAATTCTTTTTTGACCGCGTAGGTGCCGTTGTGGCCCGAGCAACGCTCGATGACATCAATCTCGGTGTTGGGCACGAGTTTCAGCACATCGCGGGTCTTGAGCCCGATGTTCTGCACCCGCAGATGGCAAGGCACGTGATAGCTCACCTTGCCGAGCTCATCATTGAAATCGGTGCGCAGCAAGCCCTCTTTGTGGCGCAGCATCAAATATTCGAACGGATCAAAGATACGGGCCTTGACCGCCTGCACCGCCTCATCTTCCGGGAACATGAGCGGCAGCTCCTGCTTGAACATGAGCACGCAGGAGGGCACGGGCGCGACGATGTCGTAGCCCTCATCGATCGCTTGTTTGAGTGCCGGGATATTGGTGTCCTTGTGGCGCGCCACAGTCTCGAGATCGCCGAGCTCGAGCTTCGGCATGCCGCAGCACTTTTCCTGCGAGACGATTTTGACCGGAATGCCGTTGTGCTCGAATACTTTGACGAGATCGAGATTGATATCGGGCTCGTTACGATTGCCGTAGCAGGTGGTAAAGAGCACGACCTTGCCGCGGGTGTCGGCGGTGGGCTTGGCCTCGATGGAGAGCTCACGACCGGCGAGCTGCTTGCGCGCGCTGTTGGAGTGGTATTGCGGCACGGGCGCATCGACCGCAACGCCGAGCGTGGCATCGAGCAGCTTGCGCCCGGTCTCGGTTTTATTGACGGCATTGACCACTTGCGAGACGACCGGGATGCCAGCGATGTTGCCGACGAGATCGGTAGATGAGAGCACCTTGTCGCGAAATCGCACTTCGCCCTTTTTGGCCTTGATGGCCTTGGCGCGCAGCATCAAGTGCGGGAAATCGAGATTCCAGGGATGCGGCGGCACGTAGGGGCACTTGGTCATGTAGCACATGTCACAGAGGTAACAGTGATCGACCACGTCCCAATACACTTTTTTGTCGACACCATCGAGCTCGCAGGTGGGCGATTCATCAATGGCATCGAACAGCGTGGGAAAGGAATGACACAAAGAAAAACAGCGACGGCAGCCATGGCAGATGTCGAACACCCGCTCGAGTTCTTTGTCGAGCGCGGCCTCATCGTAGAAGGATGGATCGCGCCAGTTGAGCGGATGACGGATCGGCGCTTCGAGTGAACCTTCGCGGCCACCCGGGATGGTGCTGTTGCTCATGAGTATCAATCCCTGATCAAAGAATAGGGCCGGCGGTAGAGCGCTCCACCGCCAGCCCTGCGCTCATCCAACCCAACGAGTCTTAGATCGACTCGAGGGCCTTGGTGAAGCGGTTGGCGTGCGAACGCTCGGCCTTGGCCAGCGTCTCAAACCAATCGGCGATTTCGTCGAAGCCCTCGTCGCGAGCGGTCTTCGCCATGCCCGGGTACATATCCGTGTACTCGTGGGTCTCACCGGCGATGGACGCTTGCAGGTTGAGCTTGGTGTCGCCAATCGGCAGGCCCGTGGCCGGGTCACCGGAGGCTTCGAGGTACTCGAGGTGGCCATGCGCATGGCCCGTCTCGCCCTCGGCGGTTGAACGGAACACGGCGGACACGTCGTTGTAGCCCTCGACATCCGCCTTGGCTGCGAAGTAGAGGTAGCGGCGGTTGGCCTGGGATTCGCCGGCGAAGGCGTCCTTCAAATTCTGCTCGGTCTTGCTGCCTTTCAGGTGCACGAGAGATCTCCTTACTGTGCTTGAAAAGGGGGTTCTTGAAGCCCGGATTTAGACTGAGTCTAACGGCCGGGGCGAGGAACTGTAAGACCCTGCGCCGGACAGCGTCAACTGCAATTTTCCTACAGACCCGAGGCTGCGGTATAACGCTCGCCATGACCCGCAGCAAGCGTCCACCGGACTTTGAAAAATCCCTCGCCGAGCTCGAAACCCTGGTTGAAAAACTGGAGGGCGGCGACCTCTCGCTCGAGGAGTCGTTGAAGGCCTTTGAGCGCGGTGTCGGGCTCACACGCGAGTGCCAAACGGCGCTCGCGACCGCCGAGGCCAAGGTCGAAGTGCTGCTAAAACAAGCGGGCGGGGAATCCCTGCAAACCTTTGATGCGTTGGATGATGATGACGACGATGTCGACGCCGACGAAGACGATGCTTGAATCGATTTTGAGCCAATATCGTGAGCGTATCGAGCAGGTGCTCGATCAGGTGCTCACGCTGCCGGAATCCGGCTCCTCGCGTCTGCGCGAGGCCATGCGCTATGCCGCGCTCGGTGGTGGCAAGCGCCTGCGACCGACGCTCGTCTACACCTCGGGGCTCGCGCTCGGCGCCTCGCTCGAAACACTGGATGACCCTGCGGCTGCGGTCGAACTCATTCATGTCTACAGCCTGGTGCACGACGATCTGCCGGCGATGGACGATGACGACCTGCGCCGCGGTCGGCCCTCCTGCCACCGCGCCTTTGACGAAGCGACCGCGATCCTCGCTGGCGATGCACTGCAGGCGCTGGCCTTTGAGTGTCTCACCAGCAGAGACGCAGGCCTGAGCGTCGGCATCGGGCGACTGACCTCCTCCGACGAAGCCGAACGTCGCCTGCTCATGTCGCGATTGCTCGCGCAGGGCATCGGCACGGCGGGCATGGCCGGTGGTCAGGCCATTGATCTGGAATCCGTGGGTCGGCGGCTCGATCTCGCCGCCTTGCAGGACATGCATCGGCGCAAAACGGGCGCGCTCATCGAAACCAGCGTGCTGATGGGAGCAGCGGCCGCAGGCGTGCTGCAGGGTGAGATCTTTGATGGGCTACGGGATTATGGCGCAGCCATCGGGCTCGCCTTTCAGATCCAGGATGACATCCTCGATGTCACCGGGACGACCGCGGCCATTGGCAAGATCGCCGGCGCCGATGCCGCCCATGACAAGCCGACCTACACGAGCCTGATGGGGCTCGATGGCGCCCGCGCCGAGGCAGCACGACAACATGAGCGCGCCCTCGCCGCCCTGCAACCCCTGGGCGCAGCCGGAGCCCCACTCGCCGCGCTCGCGGATTTCGTGATCGGGCGGGCGTCGTAAGGCGCGAGTTTAGTACACTCTCCGCTATGTCCCGTCCGACCGCGCTGCCCACGCCAGCCCTGCAAGATCGCTATCCGCTCTTGGCGAAGATCGAATCGCCGGCCGATTTGCGCGCGCTGCCGGTCAAAGCACTGCGCCAGGTCTGTGACGAGCTGCGCGATTATTTGATTCAGACGGTCGCCACCCGCGGTGGGCACTTTGCCGCCGGGCTCGGCACGGTCGAGCTCACGGTCGCGCTGCACTACGTCTATGAAACGCCCTTCGATCGCTTGGTGTGGGATGTGGGTCACCAAGCCTATCCGCACAAAGTATTGACGGGCCGACGCGATCGGCTCGCGACCATCAAACAAAAGGATGGACTTGCCCCCTTCCCCACTCGCAGCGAAAGCGAATACGACACCTTTGGTGTCGGCCACTCGAGCACCTCGATCAGTGCCGCACTCGGCATGGCGGTGGCCGCCAGCCGCGAGCCCGTCGAGGGCGCCGCGCGGCGCGTGGTCGCCGTGATGGGCGATGGCGCGATGACGGCGGGCATGGCCTTTGAGGCGCTCAACAACGCAGGCTCGCTCAAGACCGACATGCTGGTCGTACTCAATGATAACGACATGTCGATCTCGGAGAACGTCGGCGCGCTGTCGAATTATTTTGCTCGGATCCTCGCGAGCCGCAAGTACGCCGCGCTGCGCGAGACCGGCAAGAAGGTGCTCGCCAAGATGCCGGCGGCCTGGGAGCTCGCCCGCCGCTCAGAGGCCTATTTCAAGGGCATGGTGCTGCCGGGCGGCCTCTTTGAAGAAATGGGCTTCAACTATATTGGCCCCATTGATGGTCACGATATCGAGGTGCTGGTGCGCACGCTGCGCAATCAGCGTCTCTTGAAGGGTCCGCAGTTCCTGCACGTGGTCACCCGCAAGGGTAAGGGCTATGCACCCGCCGAGGGCGACCCGATCAAATGGCATGGCCCGGGGCCTTTTGACCCGGCGAGCGGCACCATCTTCAAAGAAAAAGCGAGCGGCCCAAGCTTCTCGCAGGTGTTCGGCGACTGGCTCTGCGACATGGCCGAACGCGACCCGCGCATTGTCGGCATCACGCCCGCCATGCGTGAGGGCTCGGGGATGGTGGAATTCTCGCGCCGGTTCCCCGATCAATACTTTGATGTCGCGATCGCCGAGCAACATGCCGTGACCTTTGCAGCGGGCCTCGCCTGCGAGGGCGTCAAGCCCGTGGTTGCGATTTATTCGACTTTCCTGCAGCGTGGCTACGATCAGTTGGTGCACGATGTCGCGCTGCAGAATCTGCCCGTGGTGTTTGCGCTCGATCGCGCGGGGCTCGTTGGCAGTGATGGCGCGACCCATCAGGGTGCCTACGATATTTCTTTCTTGCGTTGCATCCCGAATCTCGTGCTCATGGCACCGGCCGATGAAAACGAATGCCGGCAAATGCTCTACACCGCGACCACGCTGCCCGGGCCTTCGGCCGTGCGTTACCCGCGCGGGCAAGGCGCTGGCGTCAAGATCGAAGCCGAGATGGCGGCGTTGCCGATCGGCCGCGGGGAGATCCGCCGAGAAGGTCGCAGCGGTCTGGCGCTGCTCGTGTTTGGCACCTTGCTCGAACACGCAAGCTCCATCGCCGATGAGCTCGACGCCACACTCGTCAACATGCGCTTCATCAAACCGCTGGATGTGCCGCTGCTGCTTGAGGTCGCAGGCCGTCATCGCGCGCTCGTCAGCATCGAAGAAAACGCCATCGCGGGTGGCGCAGGGTCCGCCGTGGCCGAAGCCCTTGCCGAGGCGGGGGTCACCGTGCCGCTGCATCTCATCGGTATCCCCGATCGTTTCATTGAGCACGGCAGCCGTGAAGATTGTCTCGCCGATGCGGGGCTCGATCGCGCCGGCCTTACCGCGAACATCGGCGCTTGGTGGGCCAGCCAGACCACCGCCTCGACCACCGAAACCACAAGGAAGTATGCCGATGTCCTCCGCCAGCGCTGAGACGGGAACCGCCGCGGCCCCCTCCGCCACCTCGTCGACCATCGAGACCTCGTCGACGATCGAGGATGTGCAATCGCGGGCCGACACACGGCGCATCCCGATCAACAAGGTGGGAATCAAAGATATTCGCCACCCGGTCAAGCTCAAGGATCGCTCCAGCGGTGAGCAGCATACGATCGCGACCTTCAACATGTATGTCTCTCTGCCGCATGATTTCAAGGGCACGCACATGTCGCGCTTTGTCGAGATCTTGCATCGTGAGCGCGAGATCTCGGTCGAAAACTTTGGGCGATTACTCGAGGAGATGACCGCGCGTCTGGAGGCGCAAGTCGGTCACATCGAGATGACCTTTCCGTTTTTCGTGATGAAGCGCGCGCCCGTGTCGGGCGTCGAGAGTCTGATGGACTACGAGGTCACGCTGATCGGCGAGCAGCGCGGTAGCACGCAAGAGCTCTCGATTCGTGTCGTTGTGCCGGTGACGAGTCTCTGCCCTTGTAGCAAGCGGATCTCCGAGCGCGGTGCGCATAATCAACGCTCGCATGTGACACTGACCGCACAGTTACGCGAGCAACTCTGGATCGAAGAATTGATTGATATTGCCGAGGATGAAGCCTCGAGCGAGCTCTATGGCATCCTCAAACGGCCGGATGAAAAGTTCGTCACCGAGCGCGCCTACGACAACCCCAAGTTCGTCGAAGATCTGGTGCGCGATCTCGCCATCCGGCTCAACAATGAACCGCGCATTGCAAGCTATGTGGTCGAGGCCGAAAACTTCGAATCGATCCACAACCACTCGGCCTATGCGCTAATCGAGCGCAGCGCGGACAATCAGGCAAAGTGATCGAACCCGCTCTGGCGAAGGCCGAGTGACGATAGGGTTTGACGCGAGCCATCGCGCCACAACTCCACGCCCGCATGGGCTGGATCATCGGGCACCTCGACCAAGCACTCGCCAATCTGGGTGATGTCGCCATTTCTTTGAAGTAGCTCAAGACGGTCGAGATATTTGCGCGAGACCGTGAACAGGAGCTCGTAATCATCACCCCCCGTGAGGGCGAGCTCGAGTGCCGTCGAGGGCTCAAAAGCCTCGGCGAGAGCGCTGCTGAGAGGTAAACGTTCGAGATCCACCCGCAGGCGCAAGCCACTCGCCCGTGCGAGCTTCTCGGCATCGCCCAAGAGCCCATCCGACACATCCATGCAGGCGCTTGCGACCCCGCGCAGTTGCAGTGCGAGTGCCATGCGCGGTTGCGGAAACTCGAAGCGTTCGATCAAAGATCGACGCTCGCTATCCGGCAAAGCGGCGCGCGCAGGATGAGTGCCTTGCAGCAAGGCGAGACCTGCGGCGGCCTCACCCGGATGGCCAGATACGAAAAGCAGATCACCCGGCCGCGCGCTGCTGCGCCGCAGCGCCTGATCAGGCGGCACGAAGCCAATCACCTGTACCGAGATACTGAGCGGGCCCCGCGTGGTGTCACCGCCCACGAGTTGCACGTCGTGCGTGCGGGCAAGGCGCGCGAAACCGCCGGCAAACTCCGTCAGCCAGCGCTCATGCACTTCGGGCAAGGTCAAAGATAAGAGCGCCCACGCAGGGCTCGCCCCCATCGCGGCAATATCGCTGAGATTGACCGCGAGGGCACGATGCCCGACTGAGCGCGCCGGCGCATCGAGCGGAAAGTGCACGCCGGCGACCAAGGTATCGCTGACGGCGACCAGTTCATGCCCGGGCGGACTGCGAAGTACCGCACCATCATCGCCCACGCCCAAGACCACATCCGCACGGGGTCGACCCACATCGCGGAAAAATCGATCGATCAGTTCGAATTCACTGAGTGCCATGGCGGAGAGTGTCGCCGAAGCCCGTGCCGCCGTCAGTGCTCGTGCGGACGTAACTCACGCGCCGCGCGATCGAGCACCGCATTGACGTATTTATGAGCATCGGTCGCACCAAAACGCTTCGTGAGCGAAACCGCCTCATTCACGACGACCCGCCACGGCACCTCGGGTTGGGCGAGTAGCTCCTGCAGACTGATCCAGAGCACGGCGCGCTCGATGGGGTCGAGCTCAGTCGGTGGGCGATCGACCCAGCTCGCAAGACGCTCATCGAGCGCCGTCTGTGCCTCGATGACACCACGGATGAGACCCATGAAATAGGACTCATCGGCGCGGGGCATATCCTCATCACTGTGGAATTCATTGACGAGATCTTGCCAGGGCGAGGCATTGAGCTGCCATTGGTAGAGCGCCTGCAAGGCGAGCTTGCGCGCGACGGTGCGCGCGCCGTGACCGCGCTCAGCCACGGATCTGTCTCAAGAGCATCGCCATCTCGATCGCCGCCTCCATCGCCTCACCGCCCTTGTTCATGCGGGTGGGGTCCGCACGCTCCAAGGCCTGAGCCTCATTCTCGACGGTGAGCACACCAAAGATCACGGGCACCCGGGTTTCAAGCCCCACCTGCATGAGACCGCGCGCGCATTCGCCCGCGACAAAATCAAAGTGCGCCGTATCACCGCGAATCACGCAACCGAGCGCGACCACGGCACCGACACGGCGTTGGGCGATGAATCGCTCCGCGATCGCCTTAGCCGCGAGCGGCAATTCATAGGCGCCGGGAACCTCGTGATGAGTGAGTGTACCGTGCTCGCCGCCCAAACGCGCCCAGGCGCTCTCGGCGCCACGGCGCAACAAATCAACGATGCGTGCATTGAAGCGCGCCGAAACAATAGCGACGTCCAGCCCTTCGGCAGAAAGCGCTGGCAAGGCCGCGTGGGTGGTATCGGTATCCAGTTTCATTCGCTATCCACGTAGCTTTCGACTTCGAGATCGAAAGCCGACAGTCCAAAGAATTGTTTCGGCGCCGACAGCACCCGCATGCGCTTGACCCCAAGGTCCTTGAGAATCTGCGCGCCGATACCGTAGGTGCGCAGCACCGGCGACGCTTCGCTCGCTGTAAGCGAGGCGGGATCTTTAAATGATGCGGGGTCCTTAAGCGACACGGAATCTTTGAGCGACGAGCGTGGCCCCGCGCCTGCGACCTGAGCGACCGCATCGGCGAGTTCACGCGGGCTCTCGGTGTCGCGCAGGATCACGATAATCCCTGAGCCTTCATCGGCAATACGCTGCATGGCCCCACGCAGGGTCCAACGCTTGGGCTTGC
>CAZHLL010000050.1:0-2699 GCA_964533305.1 uncultured Acidibacter sp. | reverse complement strand
CCGCGCAGCAGCGCGAGATGCACATCGCGGTGCACATGATCCTGATAGGCCAATAATTTGAAGGGGCCGAATTCGGTGTCGATATCACGCTCGGCGATGCGCTCGACGGTGCGTTCTTTTTGCAGCCGATAGCGAATGAGATCGGCGATGGTGCCGATGCGCAGACCGTGCTCGCGCGCAAAGCGCTCAAGGTCCGGTCGACGCGCCATGGTGCCGTCATCATTCATGATCTCGACGATGACGGCCGCGGGCTCAAGCCCCGCAAGACGCGCCAAATCACAGCCCGCCTCGGTGTGCCCGGCGCGGGTCAGTACCCCACCCGGCTGCGCCATAATCGGAAAGATATGCCCCGGCTGACGCAGATCCTGCGGCTGCGCCTCGGGCGCGACGGCGGTGCGCACTGTGTGCGCCCGATCAAAGGCGGAAATCCCCGTGGTCACCCCCTCAGCCGCTTCGATCGAGAGCGTGAAGTTGGTGCGATGTTCACGGTGCGTATCGCTCACCATCAACGGTAGCCGCAGCTGAACGCAGCGCTCTTGCGTGAGCGTCAAACAAATGAGGCCGCGGCCCCAGCGCGCCATGAAATTGATGTCCTCGGGGCGCACCAACGAGGCCGCCATCACGAGATCGCCTTCGTTCTCGCGCTGCTCATCGTCCATAAGCACGACCATCTTGCCGGCGGCGATGTCGGCGAGGATATCTTCGATGGAATCGAGGACCAGCGTCATGATGCATGACCCGCTGGCGCACCCGACCGCGTCGCGACGCCCGACGACGCCACGACGCCCGACGGCGTGCGCTCGACTTCGAGCAGGCGCTCGACGTAACGCGCGAGGGTGTCGACCTCGAGGTTGACCTTACGACCGACAGTGAAATCGCCGAGCGTGGTCACCTCTTGAGTGTGCGGAATGAGGTTGACGCCAAAGATATCGCCCTCGACCTCATTGATGGTAAGCGAGACACCGTCGATCGCGACTGAGCCCTTGCGGGAAAAATATTTGGCGAGTGCGCTCGGCACTTTGAAGCGCATGCGCACCGAGCGCGCATCGCGGTCGATCGCGATGACCTCACCCAAGCCATCCACATGACCCGAGACCAGATGCCCACCCAAAGGGTCGCCCGCGCGCAGCGCAGGCTCGAGATTGACCCGACTGCCGACCGCGAGTGCACCGAGGGTGGTGAGCGACAAGGTTTCGTTCGAGACGTCGGCGGCAAAGCCCGGGCTTGCGCCCGCCGAGTCGATATCAAGCGCGGTCAGACACACTCCACTCACGGCAATGCTGTCACCGGGCGCCGTGGTCGCCAAAGAAATTCGACCGACGCCGATGCGCAGACGCACATCGCCCGCACGGCGCTCGAGCGCAAGCACCGTGCCTACGTCCTGGATGATCCCGGTGAACATGTGAGAATGATACGGATATCAGGGCCGATCTGCCGCAGATCTTGGACCTGCCAACGCTCGGCGTCCGCAAGTCGCGCAAGCTGCGGCCACTCGGCTAACGGTCGCGCATCGGGCCCGAGCAAACAGGGCGCAAGATACAGCACGAGCTCATCCACCCACCCCCCGGCGAGTAACGCCCCGGCGAACGTCGGTCCCGCTTCGGTCCAGACCTCGTTGATCTGATGCTCAGTGGCGAGCTCGGTGAATAGAGTCTCTAGTGAGCGTTCACCGGTCAGATGTAACACCTCACCGGGGGGTGCAAAGACCCGCTCGGTCCCCTGCAAGCGCGCGCGCGAATCCAAGATCACGCGCAAGGGCTGACGCTCAGTGTCGGGTAGCCGCACATCGAGTCGCGGATCATCGGCGAGCACCGTGTTGGCGGTCGAGAGAATCGCTGCGCTCTCGGCACGAAACTGCTGCACGTCCTCGCGCGCCGCGGGTGAGGTGATCCATTGACTCTCGCCGCTTTGAAGCGCCGTGCGACCATCGAGACTCGCCGCGAGCTTGAGTCGCAACCAGGGACGCGCTCGACGCATGCGAGCAAAGAAACCGCGATTGAGTCGCTCGCCTTCCGCTTGCATCAAACCTTGGCGCACGACGATGCCCGCTTCGTGCAAACGACGACGACCGCGACCATCCACTTCGGGGTTGGGATCGGCCGAGGCATATACCACTTCGGCAATGCCCGCTGCGATCAAAGCTTCGGTGCAAGGCGGCGTACGGCCGTGATGATTGCAGGGCTCGAGCGTGACATAGGCTGTTGCACCCCGTGCGCGCTCGCCCGCTTGGCGCAAGGCAAAGACTTCGGCGTGCGGCTCACCCGCGCGCTGATGCCAGCCCTCACCGACGATCTCGTCCCCGCGCGCAATCACGCAGCCGACGCGCGGATTGGGTTGGGTCGTGCGCACAGCACGCTCAGCCAGCTCAAAGGCGCGCGCCATGGCGCGTTGCTCAAAATCTGTCGCGGGCGGTTGATTCACGGGCGGTTGATTCACGGGTAATTAATCAACTGGATGTGATCCACGTGCTGAGTCCCTCCCGAATCCCGCGGGTCAACGCGTTTTCTTGCGCGGTCGCAGCACGCTGATTTTATTGTCATCGCCACCGAGCAAAGAAAGCTGCCCCTCTAGGGGTTCGCGGCGCCGACGGGTGCGTAGTTTGTCAACCTCCTCGCGAAACGCCTCGACATCCTGAAAGCTGCGATACACCGAAGCAAAACGCACATAGGCGACTTCATCGAGGTGACGCAGCTCTTCCA
>CAZHLL010000049.1:1720-16122 GCA_964533305.1 uncultured Acidibacter sp. | reverse complement strand
CTTGGAGACCCATCCAAAACTGTTCCGACGTACCGAAGTGCCGGGCGAGCCGCAGGGCCGTATCTGCAGAGATCGCTCGCTTTCCTAACACAATCTCGTTGATTCGCCGCGGCGGTACGCCGAGGGCTCGGGCAAGCCCATTTTGACTAATACCCATGGGGGTCAGGAATTCTTCCTGCAGCACCTCACCTGGGTGTACGTTTTTAAGCTTTCGCATCTCTTGTCTCAGTTAAATCTAAAGGTCAGTCAGTGATAGTCGACAATTTGAACCGCAGAGGGACCGCCATGGGTCCAAATAAAACAAATTCTCCACTGATCATTGATTCGGATGCTGTGCTGGCCTTTACGGTCTCCACGAAGGCTCTCCAATCGGTTTGCCGGTGGCGCTAGTAAATCTTGCAGCGAATTGGCGTTGTTCAGCATCCTCAGCTTTCGACGAGCGGTATCCTGAATGTTCCGCGGCAGCCGTTTGGAGAGCTCACCGCGCCAAACGCTCTCGGTCTCTCTGTCTCGAAAGCTCAAGATCATGGTTAAGTATGACGTGATACGTCATACTAAATCAAGAGATGTTTTTCGCCCTTGCAGCTGTCTGCAGGCTGGATGCGTCTCTTTGGCAACGCGCGGGTGTGGATGGGTTGATCCGAGGCGGGGTGTTGCTATTTCGCAACGCTCTGCATGAGGCCTATGGTGGGCATCGGTAGGTCATAAGGCGCCCAAATCAGGTTTCTGTTGCTTTTTTTTTGCAGCGCGCAATATCATTCTCATATAAGTGTTAGATCTCCGTCACATAGGATTGCGCTCAAGCGCGGTGGCGTACGATTCGGCACTTTGATCAGTTTCGCTAATATTTCGTCTGGGGAGACATTTACAATGCCAACAAACACGGGTGTCGCAGCAGCGGTTCGGTGGGCTCTTGCGGCAGGGACCGCGGTTGCTTTCACTGGAAACGTCGGTTTTGCGCAGGAGCCAGGGGCCACAATCGAAGAAGTGGTCGTTACTGGCTCACGCATCAAGCGAGAAAATATCGAAGAGGCGGCGTTGCCCGTCACCGTCATCACCCGCGTCGAGCTTGAAGAGAGCGGTGAGACGTCCGTTGCGGATTACATTCGTGACTTGCCGTTCAACAGTTTCGGTTCGTTCAGACAGCGGTCTGGTAGTTCTTCTCAATCGTTTGCCGGTATCAGTCTGCGTGGCCTGGGTGAAGGGCGTACGCTGATTTTGATCGACGGACGCCGTGCACCCACGGCGCCGAACGTAGGCAGTGCGCAGGATCTCAACAGCATTCCGCTCGCAGCCGTGGAGCGTATCGAGGTCATCACCAACGGTGCTTCGGCCATTTACGGTTCCGACGCGATCGGCGGTGTGATCAATATCATTACCCGTCGCGACTTCAACGGCGTGCAGGTCATGTTGGGTGGCAGCGATCCCGAGCGAGCCGGTGGCGAGACCGAAGAAGGTTCGTTGATCTTTGGTGCCTCGGGTGAGCGTGCCTCACTGCTCGCGGGTGTGTCTTATAACCATCGCGACATCGTGTTCCAGCGCGACCGTGATTATTCGTTCTCTGATAGTTCGATCTCGACATTCTCCAACGAGTTCTACAGCGCCATTCCGACGGGTACAGGGATCTATGGTTTCCGTGCCGGGTCTAGGTATATCAATCCGACATTTGGTTCGGGAGTCCCGGGCGGTTGCGATGGTCGTGGGTTTGTCCAGGTGGGTACCGGCGCCGCAACGCGCTGCTTTTATAACTACTCGCTTGAGGGTGCTTACGAAGCAGAGCTCAGCAACACGTCAATCTTTGCTCGTGGCCAATACGAGATCACCGAAGATTGGACCACCTACCTCAATGCCTCCATCGCCCGGGTCAAGTCCTTTGGTCGGTACGCCCCGGTACCGTCGTCGCCGTGGCCGGGCGGATCCATTTTCATTCCGCGCGAATCACCGAACCATCCGGCGAATCGTTTCCCGGATGCGGGTTACCCGGATGAGCCGTTGTTTATGCGCCATCGCTTTGCGGCGCTCGGCAACCGTGACTCCTTTACCGATGCCAACACCTACCTCCTCGAGTGGGGTGTAGATGGCCAGATTGGTAACTTCGACATCAATGCCGGCGTCCGCCGCGCGGATTCGCAGTACTACGACCTCGGTCGTAACTATGTCGTCGGCGGCTTGGCCCAGCAGCAGATTTCATCGGGTGCTTACGACATTTACGATCCATTCGGCAATCCGCGCAGTACGCTCGATTCCATGATCGCGACCATCAACCGCGACGCGAAGTTCGTATCGAAGGAGATGTACCTGACCGTCTCCACCGAGCTCTTTGAGTTGCCGGCGGGATCGGTGGGCATCGCAGTCGGTGCGGAGTACCGGAAAGAGGATTACGCAGATATTTACGACACTCTGAGCTCCTCCGGTCAGATCGTCGGTTCATCGGGTAACTCCGCCTTCGGTGGCCGCAGCTCAAAGGCCTACTATGCTGAGGTGTCGGTCCCGATTGCCGAGAGCCTCGAGGCCAGCTTGGCGGTACGCAATGACCGCTACAGCGATTATGGCGATGATCTCTCGCCACAGATTGCCGTGCGTTGGTCGGTGCTTGATTCTCTGACGCTGCGTGCCAGCTACGGTGAGGGCTTCCGTGCCCCAACACTCGACATCGTCGCGGCCCAGCCGGCCTTTTCGGCGGCAGGCGTCGCTGACCCCCAAACTTGCGCGGCTTTCGGTTTGGCGCCGACCTGCACCACGCAGGTCACGACTTACTCGATTGCGAACCCGAATATCGAATCGGAAACCTCCGAGCAATTCGGCTTTGGTGTGGTGTGGGATCCGCTCGATTGGCTGAACGTGAAGGCCGATTACTGGAGCATCAAGCTCACCAACCAAGTGTCGTTCATCGGTATCGGCACCATCATTCGTTGTATCGAGCTCGGCACGGGTCTTTGCCCGGCGGGTCTAAGTTCTCTGCCGGTCAATGCAGTGCCGCCGGATGCCTCCTTGGGTCTGGGTTTTGCTCGTGCACCAGCGGGTGAGATCCTCTATGGTCAGACTGGCTTTGCCAACTTGGGCTTTACCAAGACCGATGGTATCGATCTGAATGTCCGCGCGCAGTTCGATCTCGGGGGTTGGGGTCGACTCAACAGCCAGCTGCTGATGAGCCGTACCTTGGACTACTCCGGTGCCTCGGGTAACAACATTGTTGATAACCCGAGCTTTCCGGAGGAGCGGGGTACCCTCTCCAACACTTGGACGTACGGCGACTTCTCGCTGACCTGGAACATGAACTACATCGCATCGACTCAGTCGAGCCAGGCGCTGTTTATTCAGGGCGGTGGCGCGGACTACGGTTACGCGCTGCGTCTGCCGTCTTGGGTGACCCACGATCTGCAGTTGAACTGGCAGGCGCCGTGGAACGGTCGTGTGACCTTGGGTGCGCTCAACGTAGCGGACAAGGATCCGGTGACCGATCCGTTTGATCCGACGGGTCGCGGATACGATCAGAGCCTCTACAATGGCTACGGTCGCATGCTGTACTTCCGCGTGATGCAGAACTTCTGATCGGGAATCAACCGCGCAGAAAGAGGAGGGGGGCATGAGCCCCCCTCTTTTTTTAGGGTCTGCGTGACGCCATGCAACAATCAACGAATCATTTGGAATCCTCACTCGGCCGTAGACGGCTCGCTTGGACCCGTTACTGGGCAGAGGGCGGATTACATTCCCTGGGCACCAGTTTTGCGGGCAATTACGCGGATTCGATGGGTACTTTCTGGCAAGTACAATTCGCCTTGTGTGATTCCACCCAACACATACTCGACATCGGGTGTGGTAATGGCCCGCTCGCCAAGCTGTTGATCGATTTGGACCCCGATAAGGGTCCTTCATGGACGGGTATTGATCTGGCCAATCCGTCCCCGCTGTGGCTCGCGCAACAAACCGAGGTGGTTCAATCCAGACTCCATTTTCGCGGTGGGGTCTTAGCCGAAGAGTTACCCTTCGCAGATCAAAGTTTTGACCTCGTGGTGAGCCAGTTCGGTATCGAATATTCTGATCTTTCGCGTAGCCAAGCCGAAGTGGTGCGGGTGTTGAAGCCAAAGGGCAGGATCGCCTTGCTCGTGCACCATGCGCAATCTCTCCCGGTCATCGTTTCCCGTCATGAGATGCGTCATCTCGATTTCTTGGATCGACTCGAATTCATGTCGATCACCGAACAGATGATTCCGTTTATGGCAAAGCTCGCGGAAGCCGATGGACAAAAAGCGTTGCTGAACGATCGGGCGGCCATGGAAACGCGCAAGCGATTCGATGAAGCCCAAGCGGCCATCGAGCGGCGCGCTGCGACCGAGCCGATTCCTGATCTGCTGGCGGATGTGCGGATTTACGCACAGGAGTGCTTTCAGTTGGCCGTGTCAGCTGGACCGCAGGCCGCGAGCAAGCGATTGGCGACGTATATCGCCTTTCTGCAGGACAGCCGATTTCGGCTGGATGAACTCGTGCGCAGCGCACTCGACGAGGTCGGTGTGATCTCACTGCAAGAGCGATTCGCCACCTTGAGACAGCAGCCAGCACGGTCCAGTCTGACGCCCCTGGTCGTGAATGACCATGTGTTCGGATGGGCCATCAGCGCGTAATGTCGTCTGAGCACTGGCAAGCGTTTTTGCAATCCGGGGCGCTGGCCTCCTGTCCGACGACGGATCTCGGTACGTATGACCAGGAACTCGAGCAGGGATGGCGAGAATTCTTTGGTTCACTGCCGGATGGAGCGAGAGCGCTCGATATTGGGACGGGTAACGGTCCGATTTTATTGATTGCAAAACGCGTGGCAGAAGAGCAGGGTCGCCGTTTGGAACTGCATGGAGCGGATCGTGCGGCGATAGACCCACCGCGTTTTGTCAAAGGTCCGGTGGGTCAATACGACGGGATCGTTTTTCATCCCTGTCGTCCGACCGAGCGTCTGACATTCACAGCAGCGCTTTTCGATGCCGTCACAGGCCAGTATGCGCTGGAGTATGGGCCCGCCCGCGAGAGCGTCGCAGAAGTGGCGCGGGTCTTGAAGCCGCAGGGATTGGCTCGATTTGTGGTTCACCATGAATCGTCCGTGGTAGTGAACAATGCCAGAGAGGCGAGCCAGCACGCGCTGTGGGTATTGAACGAACTGCGGGTCTATCGTCGGCTCGAGCAGTTCTTGCACATGGAGCGGATTAAGTCGAAAGAGGTGGATCGCGCCTTTTCACGCCTGGAGGAGGTCGGACAAAAGATGATGCAGGCGCTTCAGGCAACACCGCACAGCCATGTCCTGCGAGTGACCCTGGAGGCCGTGCAGAATTTCTTGGATGCCCGACGCCGAATGAACCCGTCCACCTTGAATTACCAAGTCAAAGCAAAGCAGCAAGCCTTGGAATCGGCTCTGGTGCGCATGCAGGATCTGCTTCACCACGCCTGCAGTCTGGAACACGTCGACTATCTCGAGTCCTGTGCCCGCGAGTTCGGGCTTGAGGTGGCCCCCCGCTCGCTGCAGCACCATGGGTCAAATCTGGTCGGGTGGGTGCTGCAGTGGCGACGCTTAGCGTGATGAGATAGCGGGTTCGATGTGACCGGCGAACCTTGATCTTGGGTTGTTTTGCGACTCAGTTGGTCGGGTTGCCGGCCGGCACCTGATCGGGAATAGCGCCCGCCAGCTTGAACTTGGCATTGAACGCTACCGTTATCCGCTCCCCGTCCGCCGTGTACGGCCTGACTTCGTGCAGGAGCCAAGAGGGGAACAGCAGCAACTGCCCCGCCACCAACTTGATCTCCCGCGGCCCATAGTTGTATCCACCCGCCATGCGAACCACGGCCATATCGATGAACATCGTGTTCATCGCGAACGGGTTGATGAAGCTCAGCACACCGTTTGTCGGATCTCCGTCGGCGTCTTGCCCCGGATCCACGCAGTAGATACCTGACCAGCTATGCAAGGCATGATTGTGAATGGGGAAATACCCGCCGCGGCGGGTGATATGAAACCAGGACTCCACCGCCACATGCAGGTTTTTCAGCATATCGACGGTGTAGCCGTTCAATTGCCCGATCGCCTGATAGAGGTGTTGGTAGCAGTGCACCCGCAGAGCCTGTACCGCAGCCTGATCCGCGCCAAATAGCTGGAAGTGGCTCTCGAATACTTCTCCGTTGCGGTTCACCATGGGCTGGCGATTTTTATATGTTTCCCCTTGGGATTCGAGGCCGAGCAGGTAGGTCTTAAGCTCCGCGTTCAGTGCAACCGGATCCGGATGCATGACCGATACGAAGGGCACTGCGAAAATCGGCTCGATGCTAGACTTGGCTTCAGTCATAAATCACGTGGCTTGACGAACACTGCGCGCAGCTTAACGTTCGATAGCCCCGTGAACAACTTTAAGGCGCCGTGAATGCAAACCACCTCTGATCCCTGGGGACCGCATCGAGATCGAGCGTTTCATGCTTTACGACAGGGGCAGATGGCCGAGGCTGGATCGCTTTTTTCTGAGCTGGTGACGACTGGCTCGCGTGATCCCCAAGATCATTTTGGTCTGGCGATGGTTCGTTACAACCAGAGGCAGTGGGAGGATTGCCGGCAAGCTCTGCTCTCTGCGTGCAGGCTGGAGTCGGGTTTTGTCCATGCGTGGTTATATCTTGGTGTTGTTGAGGAACAGCGGGGCCGACATCGGTCGGCCGCGGGAGCGTATCTGCGCGCCGATCGGCTGGTCTCGGGTGCCGATCCCTCAAATATTCCCGCCGATGTCAAACAGTTGCTTGGGCGCGGGGCAAGGTATCTGGGTGAAGAGTTATTTGCCGCCTTGGCGGAGGAACTGGCTGCCGTGGCTCGTGATCACTCGAGCCCCGCCGTGGCAAGGATAGCCGACGGCGTTGAGATGTTCTGCGGCCGCACCCCTGTTCGCTATGCTCATCCACGATGGCGGCCGGGTTTATTTTACGTCCCCGATCTTCAGCCAAGGCCATTTTTTGAACGACAGGACTTTCCTTGGGTAGCCGAGCTTGAGTCGTGTACGTCTATCATTCGAGAGGAGCTGATCGCCGGCTTGTCATCCATGCAGGGCTTTGAGCCATATGTTCAATATGCCAAAGATTCGCCTCAGGCTCAGATTTGGGGTGGATTGAACGGTTCATTTTCCTGGTCCACGCTGCATCTGGCGCGACACGGTCAAACTGTGGTGGAGGCGTGCGCTCGCTTCCCGCGAACCTTTACAGCGATCAAGGAGGTGCCTGATTTGCATGATGTCCGCGGTTACGGACCAGAGATCATGTTTTCTTTGCTGCACCCCAAAACCTTGATACCTGCGCATCGGGGCAGTGTCAATGGCCGACTTGTCGCTCACTTGCCATTGATCGTGCCGCCAAATTGCGGCTATTTGCGGGCAGCCGACGAAAAGCGCGAATGGGTTGAGGGCCAGCTGATGGTCTTTGACGATACGTTTGACCATGAAGCGTGGAATGGCAGCGACGAGCGGCGTATTGTTTTGATCTTTGATGTTTGGAATCCACAGTTGTCCCTACCAGAGAGGGAGGCTTTCCGTCGCGTGCTGGATCGTTCAGCTCGTTTTGAACGGGAGCTCTTGGCGGAATCGATTTTCGATGAGGAGGCGCCACTATGAAGCGAGTGTCGAGTTACTGGATTGCAGTGTTCGTATTGCTGGCCATGGTCCCAGTTCGCGCACAAGAGTCGGTAGAGTTGATTCCTCCCGATATCTTTGAAGCCGCAGGCCTCGCCAAGCTGACGGACGGGGAGCGCAAGGTCTTGCTTGATTGGTTGGGTCAATCACGGGGCGTAGTCTCGGCGCCGGTCTCAGCCGTGACCGAGCAGGGGGCGGGCCAGTCATCCCCCGTATCTCCAGCAACTGCCAGCTCAAGCAGCTCTGCGACGAGTGGCGGCATGATGGATGGCGTTTTCGGTGGCAGTGACGAGATTCAGACTCGCATCGTCTCAGATTTCTCCGGCTGGACGGGTCGCACAGTGTTCGTGCTGGAAAACGGTGAGACTTGGCAGCAGCGTATGGATGGCGAGTACAGCTACTCGGGGTCGGATACCCGCGTTGCCATTCGCCGAGGCTTCATGGGTCTCTATCGTATGGAGTTATTGGCGACCGGCCGTTGGATCGGTGTTCGACGAATCAAATGAGTATCGCCCAAGGGGGCTATTGCGGCTAATCGATCAGGAAAACGCCTGCAGCAAGGGTGACAGATGGCGTGCGTACGGTTGCCACACTTGCCCACGATCCTTGCGGATTCCATCGCGCAGCATGACGCTGCTGGCCGTCGCCACCGCATTTTTTCGGGTCTGCAGCGCCAACATGTCTGGTTCAAAATCGAGCCCTAAAAAATGGGTCATGAGCCGGGTCGTTTGCTCGGGCGCGCTGACGAGGTCTTCGTAGCGGATATCCAGGATGCGGTCCGGTAGGCAGTGCCGCCAATGCTGCATGAGGGATTCGTACTGGCGGTGATGTTCGACAAAATCCTCCGCATCGTACGAGTACGGTGCCGCATGCGAGAACAGAGTTCGAAGGCTCGAGAAGCCAACATCGATAGGATCGCGTGAGAGACAGATGAATTTGCTCTCCGGCAGCGCGCGGGCAATGAAGCCGACGTTGAAATAGTTCGATGGCAGTTTGTCGGTCACCATTCTGCGCCCCTGGGCTCGCCAGGTGATTCCTTGCCGATAATTTCTGCCAATTGCGGCGTAGTCGAGCTCATTACGTCGATCAATCACTCGCTGATCGAGTTCCGAGACAAAATGCAGTTTGCTGTTACGTCTGAGTTGTGCGCGGATGTCATATGTTTCGCCGCCGCTGGCGATGGCGCTGTGCCCAGCAAGAATTTGTTCGGCCAGCGTCGTTCCTGACCGATGCAGGCCGATGACAAAGACAGGGGATAAGGCGTGCTGGGCCGGCGCGTGAGATCTGCCATCGGCCCAATCGTTCTGTGCTCGTAGTGCTTCGAACAAACGGAGTTGATGCCGACGAGATTCAATCATCTCTGCTCGCTTGATTCGGCAGGCGGACGACAGCGCTTCCCATGATGATTCAAAGTCACCACCGTCATGCAGCTCGTTATGCAGCGCGTAATACAGCCAAATGTGATCGTCAGCGGATGTCGTACTACCGATCAATGTTCGCAAACGGTCTATGCGGCTGCCGGGATCGGATTGTCGCAACCGAGAGAGTAACCACCATGATCCAGGATCGTCTGGGATCAATTCAATGACGCGTCGGCATAACTCGGCTGCTTCGTCGAGTTGACCAAAGAATGTTCGTAGGGTTGCCAATGCATACAGGCCTGGCGGATGTTTCGTATCCCTGGCGATTGCTGCTTCGGCGAAAGGAATGGCGGTCTCATAGGCTCCGACACCTGTCAAAAGGTGTGCGACCTGCGCGAGCGACGTCGCTGAATCCCAATGCTGAGGAGGGATTTGGGCGCACACCCTGATCATCAAGTCGGACTCACTCAGGTCAGAGAGGACGCTGAGTAATTTGATCGCGGTTTTCGGGCTGTCCAACTGCGATCCGAGCGCCCGCTCAACGAACTGACGCGCGCGATCGTTTCGTTCGCGGGCAAGTTCCAATTCGGATTGGAGCAGCAGCGCTAACGTGTCGTCGGCACGAGCAGCAAGGGCGATATCCAGCTTGACGGCTGCCGCACCATGATCTCGGGCGGCCAGCAATCGCTCGACTTCCGTTGCATCATTGAGCTGCATGGGGATGCTCGACGTCGGTTGCGGGTTCAACCTGACGGCGCCGCAGGGCCAATGTGTTTGTCAAAAAACTCCAGCATGGAGGTGAAGAGTTCGACATTGTTTTCTGGGATCTGAAATCCATGGCCTTCTTTGGGTTTGACCAGTACCCGCTCTGGCGCTTTACCGGCGCGTTTCAGCTCCTTGATCAAAAATTCCATTTGCTGAATGGGTACGCGTTGATCCTTACCACCATGCACCAGCATGATGGGGAGATTGAGTTTGTCCACATTGTAGGCGGGTGATTGAGCTCGCTGCTCTTCCTCCGTCTCCGGCAGGATCCGGGTCTGAAACGCCCGTCCGGCTGCGCTACGCGGAACATCCCCTTTCTCGAACATCATGGGCAAGCTGTACACGCCCACATAACCGACGGCGCAGCGGTAGAGGTCAGGCGCTCGGATTGGGCTCATCAGCGCAGCATATCCGCCATAGCTGCCACCAAAGATACACACACGATTGGGGTCAACGATTCCCTGGGCGATGGCCCATCGGACGCCATCCGTCAGGTCGTCTTGCATGGTGGTGCCCCAGTGACGATAGCCTGCACGTTCAAAAGCCTGCCCATAGCCACCTGAGCCGCGGAAATTAATCTGCAGTACGGCGTAACCTCGTGTGGCGAGTGCTTGCACGTAAGGATCAAAGCCCCACTCATCACGCGGACCGTGCGGCCCGCCGTGGACCATGACAATGGTGGGTAGGGCTGCGGCAGCATTTTTGGGGGCTGTGACGTATCCGTGGATGGTCAACCCATCCCGAGCTTCAAAACGGATAGGTCGGCTCGCCGCCAGATTGTCGGATTTGATCCATGGCCGCGCAGCGAGTAGATATTTGGCGGTGCCGCTATCCCGATCAAACAAGTAATAAGTGCCCGGATCACTATCCGAGAAGACCCGAAAGACGCGCAGTCGGCCATCGCGGGAGGCATTACCAAAGTCGATTGACTGGTTGGGGAAGGCCTTCACCAATCCCGCCAAGGCTCGAGCCTCGGGATGCGTGGTGTTGACGATATCCACCCGCAATTGATCGGGCATGTACTTGACTGCGAGCAGATGCCGGCCGTCACCACTCATGACCGAATCCATGGGGTCGGCAACCGGATCCTGACTAATGATCTCCGTTTGACCTGTCTCCAGATCTCGGGCAATGACGATCGCGGGCTTGCCCGCCTCGCTTTTGCGCATGAAAACCCGTTTATTGTCCGCGTCAAAGACCATCGGCATCAGGCTGTCATTGCCGCCCAGTTCGGTCTCGCTGATCACCGTCCAGGAGTCGTTGTCCCGGCGCAGCGTACGAATGACGTTATTTTTCACTCGACCAATCGCGTATCGAATATTTTCGTCGTGATCCAATACGAATCCGCCGAAATCGAGGGGTGCGGTGGCGAGTGAGACGACGCGCCCGCTGCGCGTATTCAGTTTGAACAGGAATGCTTGTTCGATGGATCTCTGCACCCAGATGCTTTCCGGGTCGTCGGACACTCGGCCGAGAATTTGGTAGGTGTTGCCGTTTGGTATCTGAACCCGCTGAGAACCGTCGATGTTGGACGCATAAAGGTTCGGTGTGGGGGTTCTGAAGTCCAGACTACCCGTCTTCTCCGCGACACCAAAGACGATACGCTCATCATTGACCCAAAAAACATTACTGATGTGCTGACCTGAGCCGTAATCCCAACGGGACAATGGCTTCTTCGATCCGATTTTCAGAACGACCAGTATGGTACGGTCTCCCGAGGGTAGCGTCACCGCGATGTGCTCCCCGTTTGGAGATAGCCCGACTTCGCGGAATTCGGGATCGCGAAACAAATCAGCCAACGGAGGTAGGCTGATGGCCTGAGCGATATGGCTGCTCAGCGCCAGTGTGGTGAAAATCAATAATTGCCAAAATCGGGTGATAGGCATTTCTTTATTCCTCGAGCACCTGATATCTAAATAGGGTCGTAACTCGCGACTCTACCGCACCAACGGCTTGTAGCGAATACGGTGCGGTTGATTCGCATCCTCGCCACGGCGTTTGCGATAGTCCTCGACGTACTCTTGATAATTGCCCTCAAACCACACCACTTCCGAGTTGCCTTCAAAGGCGAGGATGTGAGTGGCGATACGATCGAGAAACCAGCGATCGTGCGAGATCACGACCGCGCAGCCGGGGTAGGCGAGCAGCCCCTCTTCAAGCGCGCGCAGGGTTTCGACATCGAGATCATTGGTGGGCTCATCGAGCAGCAGCACGTTGCCGCCCGACTTCAATACTTTGGCGAGGTGCACGCGGTTACGCTCACCGCCCGAAAGCTCGCCGATCGACTGCTGTTGCTGCGAGCCCTTGAAATTAAATCGCCCCACGTAGCCGCGGGATGAGGTCTCGTAGTTGCCGACCTTGACCATGTCGAGGCCGTCGGAGATCTCTTGCCAGACGGAGTTTTTATCATTGAGCGCCTGACGGGATTGGTCGACGTAGGCGAGCTTCACCGTGGGCCCAAAGCGGATCTCACCGGCATCAGGCGTCTCGACGCCCGTCAGCATCCGAAAGAGCGTGGTTTTGCCCGCACCGTTCGGGCCGATGATACCGACGATGCCGCCCGGTGGCAGACTGAAATTGAGGTTATCAATCAGCAAGCGATCACCAAAGGATTTGCGCAGCCCCGAGACTTCCACCACGAGATCGCCCAGTCGTTCCCCGGGCGGGATGTAGATTTCATTGGTCTCGTTGCGCTCCTGAAATTCGCGTGAGGCGAGCTCTTCGTAGCGCTGCATACGCGCCTTGCTCTTGGCCTGGCGGGCTTTCGGGTTTTGGCGCACCCACTCAAGCTCGCGCTCCAGGGTTTTGCGCAGGCTTTCGCGCTCGCGTTCTTCTTGCGCAAGGCGCTGTTCTTTTTGCTCGAGCCACGACGAATAATTGCCGTGATACGGAATGCCATGACCGCGATCAAGCTCAAGAATCCACTCGGCGACGTTATCGAGAAAATAGCGATCGTGGGTGACCGCGATCACGGTCGAAGGATACTGCTCCAAATATTTCTCGAGCCAGCCGATCGATTCGGCATCGAGGTGGTTCGTCGGCTCATCAAGCAGCAGCATGTCGGGCGCTGACAGCAAAAGGCGACAGAGCGCGACGCGACGCTTTTCACCACCCGAGAGTTTGTCGATCTTTGACTCCCAGGGCGGCAAGCGCAGCGCATCGGCCGCGATCTCGAGCTTGCGATCGAGCTCCCAGCCGCCTGCAGCATCGATCTCATCCTGCAACTTCGCCTGCTCTTCAAGCAGCTTATTCATCTCGTCATCGGACATGGGCTCAGCGAAGGCTTCGCTGATTTCATTGAAGCGCTGCAGTTTGGCAAACATGCCACCGATACCCTGCACGACCTCTTCGCGCACGCTCTTGGCCGGATCGAGCTCGGGCTCCTGTGGCAGATAACCCACCCGAATACCTGCCTGTGGCCGCGCCTCGCCCTCGATCTGGTTATCGAGCCCCGCCATGATCTTGAGCAGGGTGGACTTGCCCGAGCCATTGAGACCGAGCACGCCGATCTTGGCGCCCGGGAAGAAGGACAGACTGATGTCACGCAAGATGTGCCGCTTGGGGGGCACCACCTTGCCGACGCGATTCATCGTGTAAATGTATTGAGCCATGGCGCGATTATCGCCTGTGCTAGGCTCCACTGCACCCTCAAGGCTGCGCCGAAAAGAAACGGACAAGAACCAACCGAATGAGCGAAGTCCTGGTCATCGCTGGCGAGCGTCTCGCCCGTTACGGGTTCGGGCAGAACCATCCCTTTGGTCTCGATCGGCATCAGGCCTTTTATCGTGAGTTCGAGCGACGCGGGCTCGAGCGGCGGACCTGGGTGGACGAGACCGAGCGCGCAACCGATGAGCAGATCCGGCTGTTTCATACCGAGAGTTACCTCGCGCGGCTCAAAGAGCGCTCCGCTCGTGGGCAGGGGTATCTGGATGGGGGTGACACGCCGGCTTTCATGGGCATTTACGAGGCCGCCGCGGATGTGGTGGGCGGCAGCCTGCGCGCGGCCGAGGCCATCATGCAGGGGCGGGCGCGCCGGGCCTTCGTCCCGATTGCCGGTTTGCATCACGCCGCCCGTGACGGGGCCGCGGGGTTTTGTGCCTTGAACGACTGCGCCATTGTTATCGAATCGTTACGTCAGCAGCATGGGCTCAGTCGCATCGCCTACGTCGACATCGATGCCCACCACGGCGATGGGGTGTATTACGGTTTCGAGCACGACCCCGGCGTGATCTTCGCCGACCTGCACGAGGATGGTCGCTACCTCTACCCCGGCACTGGAAGCGCGGACGAGGTCGGTCGCGGCGCCGCGCGCGGGACCAAGCTCAATATCCCTCTGCCGCCTGGGGCGGACGATGCGGCGTTTGCGGTGGTCTGGCCCCAGGTGCTTTCGCACCTTGAGGCGCAGGCGCCCGAGTTCATCCTCCTGCAGTGCGGTGCGGATAGCGTTGCCGGGGATCCGCTCACTCACATGGCGTTCACCCCCGCCGTGCATGCCCGGGTCACTTGCGATCTCGTGCAATTATCCGAGCGTTTGGGGCATGGCCGCGTGCTCGCGACCGGCGGGGGTGGCTACCATCGACCCAATATTGCCGCCGCCTGGAATGCCGTCGTCGAGGGGCTCTTCGTTTAGAATGCG
>CAZHLL010000049.1:0-1620 GCA_964533305.1 uncultured Acidibacter sp. | reverse complement strand
CAAAGGCCTGACGCATGTTTTCGAAAGAGATGACCATCGCCGGATTCGACCCTGAACTCGCGGCCGCCATGAACGCCGAGTCGGTGCGTCAAGAAGAGCACATCGAGCTCATCGCCTCCGAAAACTACGCGAGCCCCCGCGTGCTCGAAGCCCAGGGCTCGGTGCTGACCAATAAATACGCCGAAGGTTATCCCGGCAAGCGCTATTACGGCGGTTGCGAACACGTGGATGTCGCCGAGCAGCTCGCCATTGACCGCGCCAAAGAATTATTCGGTGCGGACTATGCCAACGTGCAGCCGCATTCGGGCTCACAGGCCAATGCCGCGGTGTATCTGGCCTTGTTGCAGGCGGGGGATCGCATCCTCGGCATGAGTCTCGATCACGGCGGTCACCTCACGCACGGCGCCAAGGTTAATTTCTCAGGCAAATTATTTGCGGCTTCGCAGTACGGCATTCGTCCCGACAATGGCGAGATCGATTACGACGCGCTCGAGCGTCAGGCACTCGAAGTACAACCCAAACTGATCATCGCGGGATTCTCGGCGTACTCGCGTTTGCTTGATTTTCCGCGTTTTCGCGCCATTGCCGACAAAGTCGGCGCCTACCTGCATGTGGACATGGCGCATGTGGCGGGTCTCGTCGCAGCTGGGGAGTATCCCAACCCCGTGCCCTACGCCGATGTCGTGACCACGACCACGCACAAGACCCTGCGCGGACCGCGCGGTGGGCTCATTATTGCGCGCAAGAACGACGAGCTCACCAAAAAATTCAATTCTTTGGTGTTTCCGGGTACGCAAGGTGGGCCACTCATGCATGTGATTGCCGCCAAGGCGGTCGCCTTCCTCGAGGCGCTACAGCCCGAGTTCAAGGGTTATCAGCAGCAGGTGATTGCGAATGCGCGTGCCATGTGCGCGCGGCTGCAGGCGCGCGGCTATCGCATCGTCTCCGGTGGCACCGATAATCACCTCTTCCTGATCGATCTCTCCGACAAGAACATCACGGGTAAAGAAGCCGATGCGGCGCTTGGTGCAGCGCACATCACGGTCAACAAAAACGCGGTACCCAATGATCCGCGTCCGCCCATGGTGACGAGCGGCATCCGCATCGGTACGCCCGCTGTCACCACCCGTGGTTTCAAAGAAAACGAGGTCGAGCAGGTGGCCGATCTCATCGCCGATGTGCTCGATGCCGAGGGTTCCGCTGCGGCCATTGAGACGGTGCGCGAAAAGGCCACGGCGCTCTGTCGTCGCTTCCCGGTGTATCACGCCTGAGGTGTCATGTACTGCCCCTTCTGCGGTCACGAAGAAACCAAGGTCAATGATTCTCGGCTCGCAGCCGAGGGGCAGCAGATTCGTCGTCGCCGTGAGTGCCTCGAATGCGGCGAGCGCTTTACCACCTTTGAGAGTGCCGAGCTCGTCATGCCGTGGATCGTCAAAAGTCACGGCAGTCGCGAACCATTCGATGCGCAAAAATTGCTCTCGGGGATGGTAAAGGCGCTCGAGAAGCGTCCCGTCGCGCAGGAAAAAATCGATGCTGCTGCGGCGCGCATCACGCATCGTTTGCGCAGCCTCGGTGAGCGTGAGGTGCCCTCACGCCAAGTGGGCGAATACGTGATGGAAG
>CAZHLL010000048.1:11053-16247 GCA_964533305.1 uncultured Acidibacter sp. | reverse complement strand
GGTGAATCATGGCGCGCGAATTCGGCAGCATGTAGCGCTTACCCTTCTGGCCGCCCGCAAGCAGCACCGCCCCCATCGAGGCCGCAAGGCCGATGCAGATCGTCGACACCTCGGGCTTGATGAACTGCATGGTGTCGTAGATCGCAAGCCCCGCACTCACCGAGCCGCCCGGGCTATTGATGTAGATCGAGATATCTTTGTCCGGATTTTCGGATTCAAGGAAAAGCAGCTGGGCGACGATGAGGTTCGCCATCTGATCCTGCACCGGGCCGACCACAAAGATAACGCGTTCTTTGAGGAGTCGAGAGTAGATGTCGTACGCGCGCTCGCCGCGAGCGGTCTGCTCAACGACCATCGGCACCAAGTTCAAATTTTGTTCGTTCATGGCGAGTGATTCCATCGTTGGCGATCTGCTCATGCCGGAGCCCCTGTTTTCCCAAAGCCCGTGAGCTCGCTGAACGTGCTCGGCACGGCGTTAACTTTGGCCTGCGTCAGCACGTAATCGATCAACTGATCTTCGAGCACGGCCGATTCGATCTGGCGCATGGCCTCGGCATTTTGCAGATATTGGCGGCGCATCTCATCGGCATTCGGATAATCACCGACGAGCTCGGTCAAACGCTCATTCACACGCGCGCGATCGACCTTCAAATCCTGCTCGCGGATGATTTCACCGACCACAAGCCCCAAAGCGACGCGACGACGCGCGGGCTCCTGCAGCGCCTCGGGCGCGGGCAGTTGCTTCGGATCTTTGATGCCCATGCGACGGGCCATGTCCACCTGCATGCTCTGCACGGCTTCCGCCACCATGCCCTTCGGCACTTCGATGGGGTTGGTGTCGTGCAATTTATCGAGCACCTGCGTGCGTACCTTGTTGCGAATGGCGTTCGCCATTTCGCGTTCCATGCTCTCGGTCACTTCTTTACGTAGCGCCTCGACACCCCCCTCGGTGATACCAAAGGCTTCGCAGAATTGATCGTTGAGTTCAGGTAATTTTTGCTCTTCGACGGTCGTGATCTTGACCGTGAAAATCGCGGTTTTTCCTGCGACCTGCTCGCTGCCGTAATCCGCCGGGAAATTAACCGTGACGGACTTTTCCTCGCCCGCTTTGGCGCCCTTCACGCCATCTTCGAATTCTTTGAGCATGCGGCCTTGGCCGATGACAAAGGGGATGGCGGTGGCCGTGCCGCCTTGGAAGGTCTCGCCATCGATGCGGCCTTCAAAATCGACGGTGACGCGATCGTTGTCACCTGCCTCGCGCTCGACCGCATTGAACTCGGGGCGCTGCTTGCGCATGGTCTCGAGCATGGCATCGACGTCGGCATCGGTGATGTCGGCGGCCGGGCGATCGACCTCGAGCTCGCTGAGCGGCTTGATCGAAAACTCCGGGAACACCTCGATCAGCGCGGTGTAGCGCATCTCGGCACCCGGCTCAGCCGAGAGGCTCTCGATGCGCGGGTCGGTGGCGGGCTTCAATTTTTGAGTGCTGATCGCCTCACCAAAACTTTGGCGGAAGAGCTCGCTCACCACCTCGCCCTGCACCTGCTCGCCGTACTGCTTGCGCACCACCGTGAGCGGAGCCTTGCCGGGGCGAAAGCCTTTGAGGCGCGCCGTGCGGGCGATTTGTTTGAGTCGACCCTCGATCTCGGCGGATACGCGCTCGGCGGGAACCGCCACTTCGATGCGACGCTCAAGACCCTGGGTGGTGCTGACAGATACCTGCATGCTGCTCGTCCTGATCAAAGAAAGTTCAAAATCCAACAAATCCGAGGCGTGGTGCGAAAGGAGAGACTCGAACTCTCAAGGGTTGCCCCGCTGGAACCTAAATCCAGTGCGTCTACCAGTTCCGCCACTTTCGCAAACCATGGGCGGGAGTGGTGGGCCGTGTAGGGATCGAACCTACGACCAATTGATTAAGAGTCAACTGCTCTACCAGCTGAGCTAACGGCCCCAATTTTTCAAACAACCCGCTTCAATAAAATGGGGTGAGCGATGGGACTCGAACCCACGACGGCCGGGATCACAACCCGGGGCTCTACCACTGAGCTACGCCCACCATCGCAAACCAAAACACTGCGCCAAAACTTGGCGCGCCCGGCAGGAGTCGAACCTGCGACCTACGGCTTAGAAGGCCGTTGCTCTATCCAACTGAGCTACGGGCGCCCTCATCGGCCCATCAACCATGGTCGGACTGGTCGGGGCAGAGGGATTTGAACCCCCGACCCTCTGCTCCCAAAGCAGATGCGCTACCAGACTGCGCCATGCCCCGCTTCCGACGCGCCCCGAGGCCCGAAGAACCTCAATGCCGCGACCGGCCACGGGGCCGCGAATGATACGGGCAGCAGGCTTGGAGCGTCAAACGGAGGGACGGCGATAATCGGGGCAGCGGTGAGGCACGGACGGCATTAAGGCCAGCCGTCGTGCAGGATCCGCAGTACTTCGAACACCGGAGGCTGGCCGCGTGAGGTCGCCGGCTCCTGCTCCTGTGTGCGCTCTCGCACATAAATACGCAGGCGGACATCCGCGCGGTCATCCAGGGCGCGCAGCTCGCGCACGCCCTCGATTTCATACCCCTGCTGAACCCGACCCCCCTCGACTTGATTGAGGAATCGGCACCGCCAAAGCAGCCGATCAAAGGGAGGGAAATCTTCCGCGTGGCAGTATTCGGTAAAGGCAATGGCACCGAGGTACTGGTGCAGCAAACGGCGAATGCGAATGGCCTGCACGAGATCGCCACGGGCCGCAGCGAGGCGGAAAATACAGGCGATATCGCCAAGCGCCGAGTGGGTGAACATCAGTTTATTGGGGACGAAGCTCATGAGTGATGGCTCATAGGGAGTGGCCTGGGGTCAGTCTTCTTCATCCGATTCCGGCGGGAGCGTTGAGCCACCCAGCGTGCGCCGCCGATCGCGCGGCATGAACCGATGCGCCCGCGAGGTCGCCTTGAACCGCGCACGCCGCAGGCTGCGAAACATCACGCGCTTGAGGTAGGTGTCGAGCTCCTCCTCCGAGGTCACCTCCGCGCTCTCACCTCGCTCCATTTCGATCACGCCATGCGATAAAGCGAGATGGAGACGGTGCTGAAATAGGCCGCGCCGACGTTGTCGCTCGCGCATCTCGCGCAGGGCCTCGCGCACCACCTCGCTGGCGTTGAGGTAGCCCGCTTTTTTGACGAGCTCGATGACGAAGCGATCGAGCTCCGGCGTCAGCGCAATGTTGCGCGTTCGGGTGCCATCGGTGGGTCGATAGGGTTCCTTCGGGCGGGGTCGCATTAGATCGGTCCTCGGTGGGCGGGTGGCGGCGGGCGAGCGCCTAATCGAGCTAGCGCCTAATCGAGCTAGCGCCTAATCGAGCTAGCGCCGACGATGAAGTGTCTCGGGGGAGCACTGTGCCGACTCGGCCAATAAGGGGCTTATTGGCCGGTTATGCCAATTAGCTGGAAAAGGGGCATGAATAGCGCCACAGACGGAGGCGCAGGGGGCGAATGGGGTGCCACAGGACACGGTTGGCCGATTCAGCCAATAAGGGTGCTATTGGCCGAGTCGGCAGTACGCTGCCAAATTAAGTGGCATGCGCCGAGCAGGGGCCGGGGGCGGCAGGCCAGCGCGCCCGTCGTCAGTCGCGGACGCGACGCAAGCGCATCGGCCGCACGGTGGGCCAGAGAGTGACCTGAATCTCCCGGATATTGCCTTGGCGATCGCGCTCGACGCTGTGCATCGATCGCACGCGCGCACCCTGCAGATCACCCTCACATTCCTGACGCCAACCATACCGATCGTCGGTCAAACGCCAGTCCCGCATCGGCACACAATCGAGATACAAGACAGGCCAACCCGCACGCGCGTACCAGCGCCGCGAGCCGGACTCGGTCACGCTGCCCGGCTCCACACCTTGCTGATAATGGCCGAACGCGCCAGGCATGCCCTCAATGATGATCATGCTCTCGTTGTCCCAGGTGAGCTTGAGCCCATCGGCATTGGCAAACACGGTCCGCCGACCCTGCTGCGAAATCGGGTACACCGCAAATTCCGTGTCGTTGAAGATGAAGCGCCACTCGAATTGGGCGAGCGTCTCGGGCGACACCTGCGCCTGCGCCTGCCCCGGCGCTACCGTACCCAGCAAGGGCTGAACCAAAGGCTGCACCAAAGGCTGGGTGATTCGCTTGGCGGTTTCGAGCTGACTGAATTTGACGGGCCCGCAACCCGTGAGCGCCACAAGCGCGAGCGCGGCCAAGGCGGCGGCTTTTTGAGATGCGTTCATCGACTGATTCATGGACCGAGAGTGTATCCGCATTGGCTTTTCAGGCGCGACGTCGGTGTAATACGCGCTAAATGAGCACGTCCACCGCCACCGCCTCACACCGGGCCCGCCTGATCGATGGGCGAGCGATTGCGCACGAGGTCAAAACCGAGGTGCGCGCGGGGGTTGATCGACTGCGCGCGGGTGGGGGTCGAGCGCCTGGCCTCGCGGTCATTATGGTTGGGGATAATCCTGCCTCGCAGGTGTACGTGCGCAACAAACGAGCGGCCTGCGAGGAATGCGGCATTTATTCGCGCGCGCTCGATCTGCCGCATTCGACCAGCGAGATCGAGCTGCTCGCGCGCATTGATGCGCTGAATGCCGACCCCGACATCGACGGGATCCTCGTGCAATTGCCGCTGCCAGACCACATTCGACAAACGGAAGTCGTCGAGCGCATTGATCCGCGCAAAGATGTGGATGGGTTTCATCCGTACAACATTGGCCGCTTGGCCGAGCGCAATCCGCTGATCCGGCCCTGCACGCCCTTTGGCGTGATTCGCATGCTCGATTTCATTGGTGTCTCGGTCAAAGGCCAGCACTGCGTGATCGTCGGGGCTTCCAATATTGTGGGTCGGCCGATGTCGCTCGAACTATTGTTGATGGGCGCGACCACTACGGTCACCCATCGCTTTACGCGGGATCTTGAATCCCATGTGCGCGCGGCCGATATTTTGATCGCTGCGGCAGGCAAACCCGGCCTCATCAAGGGTGATTGGATCAAACCTGGATCAGTCGTGGTGGATGTCGGCATTAATCGTCGCGACGATGGCGGACTCTGCGGCGATGTCGAGTTTGCGGCAGCCGCCGAACGGGCGGCGTGGATCACGCCTGTACCGGGTGGCGTCGGACCAATGACCGTCGCGATGCTGATGCAGAACACGCTCGAGGCGCG
>CAZHLL010000048.1:2157-10953 GCA_964533305.1 uncultured Acidibacter sp. | reverse complement strand
TGCGCCTCGGCTAAGTTATGCGCCTCGGCTGATTAACTCGCCTCGGCGGATTACTGCAACGAATCCGGGCTGGTCGCGCTTGGCCCTGACGCGGGCGCCCCCGATGCACCGGGGAGCGGCAACGCCGGTACCAAATCGAGCAACATGCCGGGGACCGTGCCGAACGGGCGTTGGTTCTCAACCGCGCCTTCGTGATTGACCGTAATGCTGACGGGTGTGCGACCGTCGGAGCCGCCGCCACCAAAGAAACCACCCGAATTGAGCGCCGCACCACCAATCTCAATGGTCGCCACCCGGCCGCCCTTCTCCATCACCACGGTCATTTGATCGGATACGGTGGTCGATCGAAGCTCCCAGCCCGTATCCACCCCCCTCTCAACAAAGAATTTGAGCAGTTCGCCACGGGTCTGATCATCCACGATAGCGATGCGCCCGGACCAATTTTGACCGGTACCGGCGACCACCGTGCCGCCGAGATCCAGCTCCGCCGTATCCGGCAGTGGCATGTCAAAGGCCATGAATTCCACCACCGCTTTGGTATCGGCCTCGTAACGCATGGGGTCAGACCCCAAGGCGCATCCCCCGAGCAGCAGCAACACACCCAAAACGGACAGCGGCTTGGCTGCCTGCGACTTGATGGAGCTTGCGAGGTCTAACGGATTTATTTGAGATTTCACAGCTGCGACTTCGCCCGGCCGTTGCAAAAACTGCCGCGAAATCTACCACGCAGGGTTTTCGCCGAAGTTCGGGTCGAATCCGAATTAACGACCGAAACGGAATTAACTCCGTCGCCAGAGCGTCACACCGCCGGGCTTATCCTCGAGCACGATGCCCGCCGCGGCGAGCTCATCGCGTAGTTGATCAGAACGCGCAAAGTCTTTGGCCGCTCGTGCTGCCTTGCGCTCGGCGATGGCGGATTCGATTTTCTCAGGCGTCCAACCCGCCTCGCCCTCTGCTGATGCCCCCGTGGCCTGAAACCAGGACTCCGTCGTGAGCGCGAGAATGCCGAGCACGGCACCCATCTCTCGCAGCGCGCGCCCGAGGGTCGTGGCCTCCGCCATCTCGCCCGCTACGCGATGACGATTGATCTCGCCCGCCAAGGACTGCAACACGGCAATGGCTTCCGGCGTATTGAAGTCATCGTCCATCGCGGTGTGAAAGCGCTGCCAGGCGTCCGCGATCGAGGGGGACGATGCCGCTGCGTCCGCGGCGCCCGCTGCGCCTAAGGCGACCCGCCCGCCGACCGGCGGTGCATCATCGAGCTCGCGTAACGACGTATACAGCCGCCCAAGTGCAGCTTCCGCCTGCTGCAATTGATCGAGTGAATAATTGATCGGACCACGATACTGGCTCGAGATCAAAAAATAGCGCAGGACTTCGGGGTGGCGGATCTCGCCCGAATCCAGCACCTGCCGAATGGTAAAAAAATTACCGAGGGACTTCGCCATCTTTTCGTTGTCGACATTGACGAAGCCGTTGTGCATCCAAAAATGCGCGAAATGCGCTCCGGTGGCCGCGCAGGACTGGGCGATTTCGTTTTCGTGATGCGGAAACTTGAGATCCATGCCCCCTGCGTGAATATCGAATTCTTCGCCCAAGATCTCCGCCGACATCACCGAGCATTCGATATGCCAACCCGGTCGACCCGGACCCCACGGGGATGGCCATGACGGCTCGCCGGGCTTGGCCATTTTCCACAGCACAAAATCAAGCGGGTCACGCTTGGCGGCCTCGACCTCAATACGGGCGCCGGCGCGCAGGTCTTCAAGACGCTTGCCGGAGAGCTTGCCGTAATCTTTGAAGCTCGAGACCGAGTACATGACATCACCGTTACTCGCGACGTAAGCGTAGCCCTTTTTGATCAAGGTCTCGGCGAGCGCAATCATGCCGGGCACGTATTGCGTCGCCCTCGGCTCCTGATCTGGCCGAAGAATATTCAGCCGATCGTAATCTTCATGCATGGCTGCAATAAAGCGATCGGTAAACGTCTCAATCGGCTCACCAAGTTCCGCCGCCCGCTTGATGATCTTGTCATCAATGTCGGTGATGTTGCGGACAAAGATGACCTTGTAACCGCGGTGCGCAAGGTATCGCCGCACCACATCGAACGCCACTTTTGATCGAGCATGACCGATATGGCAAAAATCATAGACTGTGTCACCGCACAGATACATGCGGATCTCGCCCTGCCGGATGGGCTTCAGATCCTCCTTGACTCCGGTCAAAGAATTATGAATCCGGATCATGCGCTCATACCCGCCTTGATCCGCGCCATCGCCCGCTCGGCGCCCATCAAAGCCAAGATCGGACCCAACTCGGGGCCGTGATCGCGACCCGTGAGCGCCCAGCGCAGGGGCTTGAAGAGCGCCGGGCCTTTGGCACCAGTCGCCTCTTTGACGGCGCGGGTCAATTGCGACCAATCCGCGCCATGAGTTTCGAGCGCCTGAATCGCAGCGGCGGCAAAGTCCGGCGTGAGAGCGGCCGCGCTGGGTGCCGCTGTGCTGGGTGCGGCCGCAATAGGTGCCGCGCCCTCACCAAACACCACCTGTACCCAGTCCGCGACGTCCTGCGGCAGCACCACGTTGGCACGCACTGCCGCCACGAAAGCCGTGGCTGTCGCCTCATCCAGCGCCGATGGCAGATGGGGCCGCATCCAATGGAGCGCATCCTGCGGCGAGAGCGCATGCACAGCATCCTTTTGCCATACCGCCAACTGCTGTGGATCGAGTCTCGCTGGCGAGCGTACCAAATGCGCGGTATTGAAATGGGTCGCCAAGGCGGCGAGCTCCTGTAAACCCGCGAGATCACTCGAATGCCCCAGGCGAAACAACAGGTTCACGAGCGCAACCGGCAGATACCCCTCTTGGCGTAGTTCGACCAATGATTTGGCTCCGGCGCGCTTGGACAGGGGCGAGCCATCCATCGCCGTAATCAAAGAAATATGGCCATAATCCGGCGCCTTGAGGCCAAGTGCCATCGCCAACAATAACTGCCGAGGCGTATTGGAGAGATGATCTTCGCCGCGCAGCACGGTCGTCACACCCATGAGGGCGTCGTCGACGATGTTGGAGAAGAAAAACGACGCCGTGCCATCGGCACGCCGAATGATGAAATCACCGATATCGGCGCACTGATACGCCTGCTCGCCATGCACGAGATCAAGGAATTCCACACGACCGTCGTCCGGCACGCGAAATCGCAATGTCGGCTGCCGACCCTCGGCCTCGCGCGCCGCGCGCTGCTCGGGTGTGAGCTGCCGGCAAGTACCCGCATAACGCGGAGGCTTACCCGCCGCGAGCTGCGACTTGCGGCTGATGTTGATCTCCAAAGGCGTGCAGTAACAGGGATATACCCGCCCCGCCCGCTCGAGGGTCGCAAACGCCTCGTCATAGACGGCTGCGCGCTCCGACTGGCGCACGATCTCGCCGTCCCAGGTGAGCCCCAGCCAGCGCAGGTCCGCCTCGATCTGTTGGGCGTGCGCCGCTGAACTGCGCTCGGCATCCGTATCTTCGATACGCAACAAAAACCGGCCGCCATCGCGGCGGGCGAGCAGCCAGTTGAAGAGCGCGGTGCGGGCATTGCCGAGGTGCATGGCACCGCTCGGACTCGGAGCAAAACGAGTGACAGTCATGGGCGCAAGATTATCACGGGCACCCACGGTTCACGGGACCTGGGTGATCACGGGACCTGACTGATCACGCAGGCTTGGGGCCGCGACTCCCGTACAATCCCCGCATGCGCGTGCTGTTCGTATCCGACTTGCACCTCGATGCCGAAACGCCGGCGGCGGTCGCGGCTTTTCTCAAGTTTGTGCGCGAGGTCGCCGAGCGCGCGGCCGACGAGCCGACGGTGCTCTATTTGCTCGGCGATCTTTTTGAAACCTGGATCGGCGACGATGACCCCGATCCCGTGCGAGCCGAGATCTGCGAAGCCTTGCGTGCGGCGCACGATGCGGGCGCGGAGCTTTATGTGATGCACGGCAATCGCGACTTTCTGTACGGGGATCGTTTCACCGCACGCACGGGCGCCGAGGTGCTCGCGGACCCGACGGTCGCGACCTTGTTTGGTGAGCGTGTGCTGCTCACGCACGGCGATTTGCTCTGCACTGATGATCATGCCTATCAGGAATTGCGCAGCACCATGCGCGATCCGCGCTTTCAACAAAAACTCTTGCGCTTACCAATCGAGGCCCGGCAGCAACTTGCACAAGCCGCACGCGCAGGTAGCCGCGCTCATACCGCCGCCACCGCGGCCAACATCATGGATGTCAATGAAAACGCCGTGAAAGCGGCCTTCGCGGCGACCGATACGCTCTGCATGGTGCACGGTCATACGCATCGCCCGAGCAAACACGAGCATTCATTGGATGACGGCCGCGTCGCCACCCGTTATGTGCTCGACGCTTGGCATACACAAGGCGGGGTCCTTGAGCGCACGGCAACCGGCTGGACGCGATGGGTGATCGCGTTTGCAGATTGAGTTTCCCGATCGAGACGTGGGCGTCGCGCGGCTTACGCAGTGACGGGTCGCCCCGAATGAAAGCGAAACTCGGTGTCGGCTGAGGTGACAAGCTCCGCTTCTATGAGTGCGAGCTCATCCAGACGCTGCTGCCAATCTTTGATACCGAGCGCCTCGGCGTGAGATTGCGCAAGCCGCAGATAGAGCTCGAAGTGTCTCGCTTCAGATGCCTCGAGACCCCGATAAAGTTCGGCGACAGGCGCCGGTAACACGGTCTCGCGCCCCTCCTCGCGCGAGGCCAGCAGGCGAAAGCGCTCACAAGAGCGGGCCTCAATCAGAGCCCCCATCAACAAAAGATCGAGCTTGCGTCGCGGCTCGTGAGTTTTGAGATCGGCGCGCAACCCCGAGGCATATCGACCGGGTTTTTGCCTGAGATAAGTCACGTCTGCCTGCTGCATCAATTTGTCCACTTGCTCAAAGTGGCGCAGCTCCTCGCGCGCCAAGCGCGACAGCCGCGTGGCGAGTGCCCGATCCTCCGGATAGGCAAACATCAGCGCGAGCGCGGTTGAGGCCGCCTTTTTCTCGCAGTTGGCGTGATCGGCCAATAGCTCTTCCCAACGGAGCACCGCCTCATCCACCCACTCGCGCGGTGTCGCGGCCTGCAAGATATCCATGCTCTGCGCCATCAAGCTCGGGACCGTAGTTACACGCCCTGCACCACCTTGATGGTGCCCTGCGTCGTGCGGCGGCTCGCTTTGGCGGAATCCGAGCGCTCGACGCCAAGGCGCGCGAGATAATCGGGCGTGACATCCGACGTCACGTATTTACCCGAAAAGCACGAGGTATCAAATTCTTTGACGACGGCATCATCATGCTGGCAGGCCAACTCAAGATCCTCAAGATCCTGATACACGAGCCAATCGGCACCAATTAGCACTCGCACCTCTTCTTCAGTGCGATCCGCCGCGACGAGCTCGCTCGACGCCGGCATGTCGATGCCATACACATTGGGATGGCGTACCGGTGGCGCGGCGGAAGCGAAATACACTTTGCGTGCGCCCGCTTCACGCGCGAGCTCGATGATCTGAGCCGAGGTCGTGCCGCGCACGATGGAATCATCGATCAGCAAGACGTTCTTGTTACGAAACTCGAGATCAATCGCATTGAGCTTGGAGCGCACCGATTTTTTTCTTTGATCCTGCCCGGGCATGATGAAAGTTCGACCGATATAGCGGTTTTTGATAAAGCCCTCGCGGTATTTGACCCCGAGACCCTGCGCGAGCTGCAGCGCCGCAGTACGACTCGTATCCGGAATCGGGATGACCACATCGATATCATGATCGGGATGCATGCGCTTGATTTTGTCGGCGAGCCGATCGCCCATGCGCATGCGCGCGCGTTGCACCGAGATGTTGTCGATAATGCTGTCCGGGCGCGCAAAATAAACGTATTCAAAAATACAGGGTGTGTGATGAGTCGTCGACACGCACTGCTGGTTCTGCATGCGGCCCCGCTCATCAATGAAAATGGCCTCGCCCGGCGCCACATCACGCAGGAATTTGAAGCCGAGCATGTCGAGCGCCACCGACTCGGACGCCATCATGTACTCGGTGCCCTTCGGCGTCTCGCGACTGCCCAGAGCGAGGGGACGAATACCGTTGGGATCACGAAAACCCAAAATCCCGTGGCCGATCACCATCGCGACCACCGCATAACCCCCACGGCAACGACGATAGAGCGCGGTCACGGCGGCAAAGACGTCGGCTGCCGTCACGCGCGGCGTGCCCACGCGCTGCAACTCAGAGGCGAGCACGTTGAGCAGCACCTCGGAATCCGAGGTGGTATTGAGATGCCGACGCTCTTCACGAATCAAGACGTCGGCGAGCTCCGCCGCATTGGTGAGATTGCCGTTGTGGCCGAGCACCATGCCATAAGGCGCATTCACATAAAAAGGCTGCGCTTCGGCGGCGCCATCATGGCCCGCCGTCGGATAACGCACATGGCCGATGCCAATATTGCCCTTGAGATCGAGCATATCTTTTTGGTCGAACACGTCGCGCACCAGCCCTGAACCCTTGCGCATGGCGACGAGGCCGCCTGCGGCCGTGACGATGCCAGCCGCATCCTGACCGCGGTGCTGCAGCACAGTGAGTGCGTCGTAGAGCCGTTGATTGACGGGAGATGTTCCGACGATTCCGACAATACCGCACATGTGACGATCCTCTGTCTATGGCCGCTCGGTCAGACGACGAGCGGCGGACGTTTGATGAGACTTTGAATATCAACTAAATCATTGAGCAGCTCGGCTGCCGTGGTCACGGCCGGACGTAAGCGTGCCGCTTGCCACCACTCGGCTTGCTCGAGATCAAACTGCAGTGCCACGAGCACGACAAGCGCGATCACCACAAGGCCACGAGCCGCGCCAAAGAAAAGACCCAGCATGCGATTGATGGGACCGAAGATCGAGCCGTTGATCAGCTTGCTCAGGATCGCACCGACAATCGACAGCAGCGCAAAGGCGAGCACGCCGACGATGAAGCCACCCAAGATGGATCGCAGCAGCGGATCACTCACCCAACTTTGCAGCAAAGATTCGCCGTAGGAGCCAAAATGAATACCGACCCAAATACCGATGATCCAGCTTGCGAGGCTGAACACCTCAGCAATAAGACCACGTACGAGCCCCCAGACCGAAAAAATCGCAAATACCGCGACGATGGCCCAGTCGACGGCGGTCATGCGGCGCTCCGCTCAAGCGCCATAGGTAATGGATGAGCCATGGGGACTTTCACGGCGACACCACGAGTCCGTTATGGCCTGCCGCCCGCACCCGACGTAGCAAGGCTTCAGCCGCAGCGCGATCTTTGGCCGGCCCGACCCACACCCGGTGCAGCGGCTGGGCACTTTCGGCAGCCGTGATGCGCACATCAAAACCTCGACTGCGCAAACTATTGGCCACCTGATCCGCACCCTGTCGATTGCTGAAGACGCCGGCCTGAACAAAGAAACCCGTGGGTGCGGTAGCGGTGACAGGCTGGGCGGGCGTGGCCACGGGCTCGGCACTTGCCGCCTCGGCGCTCGACTCATCGGTCGCAAGCGGTACCGTGCTCTCGGCCTCGGCCGTGGACGCGGCGGCGACGGGGATGGGCACTTCCGGGGTGACCTCGGCGGCGGCCGCCGGTTCATCGCGCAAGTCGACTTCGACCTCGCGTAAGGCGGTCGTGTCATCTTCGAGACCGACGGTGGTAGACGGGGGCTGACCGGCGCCCGAGAAGAGCTCCGGCAGCAAGAGCACCGCCAAACCCACCAGGATGACGGCCCCAGTAATGCGGTGTTTCAGCGCGGTGTCCAAGCGCCGAATTATAACTGAAGCCAGTCGAGTGCCGGGCCCACGGTCTGAAAAGAACCGCACACCAGAATTTGGTCCGAGCTCGTGGCGAGTGAGCGGGCAAGCGTGCAGGCCTCGGCGACGTCCGGTGCGAGCGCCAGACACCGCAACCCCGCCGGCAACCGCGCCCGCAGTGCCTCGGGGCTACCCCCACGCTCGCCCGGTAAACCACAGAGGATCCAGCCATCGATCTCAGGGGCGAGCGTCTGCAGGATGGCCGCGGCGTCCTTATCGGCAAAGATGCCAACCACCCCATAGCGGCGCCCTGGCCGTGGCATGGCCGCGAGCCCTTGCGCCAAGGCCTCCGCGGCCGGCGTATTGTGGGCGACATCGAGAATCCACTCCGGTCCCTCGGCCTCGCTCGCTGACCCTGCCTGCGCCGATGATCCCGCCTCCCGATACCTTTGCAGCCGCCCGGCCACCCTCGCGGAAGCCAGCGCCGCCTCCGCCTCGGCGTCCGAGAGACGGGGCATACCGGGCAGCGCGCGCCAGGCTTCGAGTGCAACCGCGGCATTCACCGCCTGCACGGGGGCGGCGAGTGCCGCATTGCTGAGGTTAAGCGGCGCGAAATCGACCCCGATCTGTCGCGGCGAGGCACCGATTTCTTTGAGCGTCGCATGTACGCTTTCGGGCATCGGATTTTGCCCGAGGATCACCGGTCGGCCCGCGCGCGCGATGTGGGCTTTTTCTCGACCGATATGTTCGACCGTGGGCCCGAGCCAGTCCATGTGATCGAGCCCGATCGAGGTGATGACCGCCACCTCCGCATCAATGATATTGGTGGCATCGAGTCGGCCGCCGAGACCCACCTCGATGAAGGCGACATCGAGTTTCCCCGCCTGCGACGCCTCGGCAAAGATCACGAGCGCAGCGAGCGTGCCGTATTCAAAAAATGTGAGTGGGATGGGGGTACTGCGATCGCTACCCTCGCCTCTCGTGCCTGTCGCGCC
>CAZHLL010000048.1:0-2057 GCA_964533305.1 uncultured Acidibacter sp. | reverse complement strand
ACCGTCGAGCCCTTGCCGTTGGTGCCACCAATGATCACGCTCGGCACGCGAAAGGGTAACAGCCCTAATCGCTTGGCAACCTCACGGACGCGCGAGAGTCCGAGCTCGATTTCTTTGGGGTGCTGCGCCTGCTGGTGCGCGAGCCACTCAGGGAGCCGCATCGACTCGGGCAGGCTGCTGCATCAAGATGCGAAGCACCTCGGCAAGACGCGGCCGCATCTCACGGCGATCGATGATGAGATCGATCACGCCGTGCTCGAGCAAAAATTCGCTGCGTTGAAAGCCTTCCGGCAGTTTTTCGCGGACGGTCTGCTCGATGACGCGGGGGCCGGCAAAGCCAATCAGCGCCTTGGGCTCGGCGACATTAAGGTCGCCCAACATCGCGAGACTCGCCGACACGCCACCCGTCGTGGGGTCGGTCAACACGGAAATAAACGGCAGTCGCGCACTCGCCAATTCAGCGAGTGCGGCACTGGTCTTAGCCATCTGCAGGAGCGACAGCAGCGCTTCCTGCATGCGTGCACCGCCGCTCGCGCTGAAATTGATCAAGGGCGTGCGATGCGCGAGCGCATGATCCGCTGCCCGCCGAAAACGCTCACCCACCACCGAGCCCATCGAGCCACCGAGAAACTGAAACTCGAAGGCACAGGCGACAACTGGCATCGCTTCGAGCTCGCCCGACATGGCAATCAGCGCATCTTTTTCGCCCGTGCTCTTTTGCGCTGCGGCAAGGCGATCCCGGTAGCGTTTGCTGTCACGGAATTTGAGCGGATCGGTCGGCGTGATGTGCTCACCGATTTCTTTGGCAGTACCCTCATCCAGGAAACGCAACAAGCGCTCGCGCGCACCGATGCGCATGTGATGTCCGCACTTGGGGCAGACATTTTGATTGCGCTCGAGCTCCGCGCGATAGAGGGGTGAATCGCACGCGGGACACTTGATCCACAGCCCCTCGGGCACCGAGCGCGAACGTCGCGCGGTCTGCACCCGGGAGGGAACGATTTTGTCGTACCAAGCCATGGCGCGACTATAGCCGAATCGGCAGTCCGAAAGCCTGCGGGTACTCAATGGCCCGCAAATACAGCCCCTCGGGCGCGGCCGTGGGGGCGCTCTGACGTCGATCACGCGTGGCAAGAATCCGCGCGACGTCGCTCCCCGCGCGCTCTCCCCGGCCGATACTGATCAGGAGGCCCGCGATGTTGCGCACCATGTGATGCAAAAAGGCATTGGCCGTCACGTCAATCAGCACAGCCTCACCCTCGCGCGCGACGCGAATCTGCTCAAGACGCCGGATGGGGGATTTGGATTGGCACTCCGCAGCACGAAAGGCGCTGAAATCATGCTCGCCGATGAGTGCCTGCGCGGCCTCATGCATCGCCGCTGCATCAAGGGGCTCGCGCACCCAGGTGCTGCGCTCGGCCGCGTGCGCCGAACGCACGGCGCGATTGAATATTTGATAGCAATAGTGACGACGCAGCGCGCTGTAACGCGCATGAAAATGATCGGGCACGGGGCAGGCCCAGGCGACGCTGATATAGCGCTCGAGATTGGCGTTGGCACCGAGCGTCCACGCCCGCGCGCTACGCGTCGCCTCACTGTCAAAATGCACGACTTGACCGTGGGCATGCACACCCGCATCGGTGCGCCCACCGCAGGTCAATGAAATCTCATGATCGGCCACCAGCGACAGCGCCTCGACGAGCGCGCCTTCGATGCTGCGCAAGCCAGTCTGCTGTTGCCAGCCACAAAAGTGGGTGCCGACGTATTCGACACCCAAAGCCCAGCGGCTCATGACTTGGGCAAAGAATCCAACAGTCGCAGCGCCTCGGCGCGTTGGGCTTCATTGCCGTTTTTGAGTGCGAGCTGCAGCTCCGTCATCGCCGCATTGTGATCGCCCATCTCGATATAGGCACGCGCAAGATCAATCATGCTGCCGGCTTCCTCGATGGGCGGCGGATCGCCTTCGAGATCTTCGCTCGTCGCCGACATCACTTCATTGAAGCTCACCGGCGATTCGGGCTCGGCCCGAATGATCTCGTCCAGATTTGCGGGCGGTG
>CAZHLL010000047.1:5334-17100 GCA_964533305.1 uncultured Acidibacter sp. | reverse complement strand
TCGATATCGTTGGCGACGGCGAACAGTTCCGCATCCACTTCGTCCACGGCTTTCTCGAAAACCTGGAAGGGATCGACTGGAACCGCAAAACGCGGATGGGCATCCGCAACAATCGCTACGAAGCCGAGGTACCGACGGTCACCGGTGCACTCGCCAGACCGCAAGCTCGACACGTTGAAGAGGCACGTTGGCTACGGGCCCATACCACCCGCCCACTCAAAATTACGTTACCGGGGCCGATGACCATCTGCGACACACTGGCCAATGCGCACTATGCCCATCGAGCCGATATGGCCATGCGCTTCGCCGAGCTGCTCAATGAAGAAGCACTGGCCATCGAGGCAGCGGGTGCCGACGTGATCCAGTTCGATGAGCCGGCGTTCAATGTTTTTCTTGAAGAAGTCCGGGATTGGGGCCTGCCGGCGCTCGAGCGTGCGATGCAAGGGCTCAAGGCCACGACCGTGGTGCATATCTGTTATGGCTACGGCATTGAAGCCAATATCCAATGGAAATCCACGTTGGGTGATAACTGGCGTCAATACGAACAAATCTTTCCGTGGATCAATGCCAGTAGCGTCCAGCAAGTCTCACTGGAATTTGCAGGCTCAAAAGTGCCACATGAGGTCTTGCGACTACTACCAGACAAGGAGTTACTGGTCGGCGCAATCCAGGTGCTGCCAGGGCATCTCGAATCCGCCGAGGAAGTCGCGCACCATATCCTCGAAGCGTCCAAACATGTTGATGCAGCCCGATTGCTACCCTGCACCAACTGCGGTATGGCGCCACTATCAACGCAACTGGCGCGCGGTAAACTTCAGGCTCTGGGCGCAGGTGCTCGGTTGGCACGCCAAAAATTGGTGCGCTGAAAAATCATCCTCCACAACCTATATCAAAGAACTTTTCGATTGGAACTCTTGCTCAAAAATAAATCGGTGCTCATTGCCGGCGCAACCGGCGTATTGGGCCGGGCCATCACACTCGCCTTCGCGAGCGAAGGCGCTCGCCTCGCTCTCGGCGGACGCAAGCTTGCGGCATTACAAACACTACGCACGGAAGCACTTGATGCAGGCGCAGCTGCGGTTGAACTCTTTGAATGGGATCTTTCGAGCGAAGAATCCACTCAGGCGGCTATCACCACCACGCTGGCCGCATTTTCGACGCTGGATGTGTTCATCGCTGCAGCCGGTGCCGCCCAGGGAGGTGTCTTTTGGGAGATCGACGACGACTCCTGGCAACGTCACCTTGCAGCCAAACTGTTTGGTACCTTGCGGGCACTTCGGCTGATCGGGCCCATCATGATCCGACAGCGTGCAGGCCGAATGGTGCTGGTGGTCGGTAACTCCGCCCGACAACCCGAGCCACGCATGCTGCCGGGTGCCGTAGCCAATGCAGGCTTGCTCGCCGTGGTACGCGGACTCGCAGATGAGCTCGGTCCCCATGGTGTCAGCATCAACGCCGTCAATCCCGGACCGGTACGTTCCTCACGCTGGCAAGGGCTGATGGAACAGACAGCTGCCCGCGAAGGCGGTACCGCAGCCGATGCCGAAACACGCTTTCTGCAGCAAGCAGCCTTGCGACGACTTGCCACCGCCGATGAGGTGGCAAGGCATGTATTGTTTCTCGCCTCAGAGGCTGCCGCGCACATGACGGGCACCTCCATCACCGTGGATGGCGGGAGTACGAGGGCGCCATGACCGATCAACTGGGGTTTCGCGCTCGCATCGCACTGGTCGTGCCCTCCACCAACACCAGCTGTCAGCCCGAGTCGGAGCGATTGCGCCCCTCCGGTGTCACCAACCACATCGCCCGTATCAGTATCAAAGAAAGACCGCTGACCAGCGAGCAGGCGTTCATGGAACATGTGGCGGCCATGCGTGACGGCATGCGCACCGCCATTGATCAAGTCATGACCTGTCAGCCGACGCACGTCATCATGGGCGTGGCGCTCGAAGCCTTTTGGGGAGGCGTGGACACCGCTCGCACGCTGCAACAGGAACTGACCGAACGTGCCGGTGTTGGTGTCTCCATGGGATCGACTGCGACGACGACCGCCTTGCACAAGCTCGGCGCCCGCCGGATTGCCGTGCTCACGCCACATCAACCGCGCGGTGATGAGCAGGTTCAGCGTTATTTCATTGAAGCGGGCTTCGAGGTACGCAGATTGATCGGCCTTAAATGCCCCTCCCCGGTTCAGATCGCACATACCCCGCCTGCCGAGATCCGCCGTGCGCTGCAAGCGCTCGACGGACCGGATATCGATGCGATCGTACAGGTGGGCACCAATCTCGCCGCGATCGAAGTCTGCGCCCAAGCCGAGCGCTGGCTGGAAAAACCTGTACTTGCGATCAATGCTGTCACCTATTGGGATGCCCTGCGCCGCAGCGGCGTAGATGACATTGTTCGAGGGTATGGCTCCATTCTCGAAGATTTTTAGCCATCAACAATTACCCGTGCGGGGAAAGTGATGTGAAAAACCTGAGACGATGGCTGATTCGATCGCTCTGGACGTTGGGGGTAGCCAGCGTTTTATTGGTGCTGGTGGTGCTCGATTTCCTGCGTTTCGGCGGAGTGTTCACCGACTTGCCGACAACTCAAGCGACCTCTTGCTTGTCGATTCCCTTGTCAGGCAGCGCCGAAGATATCCAGATTGATCGCGAGCGGAAGCTACTCTACCTCTCCTTGCTCGATCGCCGGGCTCTGGTCACAGGCCAGGGTTACGATGGCGACATCGGTGTCGTAAATCTGACCGACCCCGCTTTGGGCCCGGTCTCGGCGCTGGCAGAAGTGCCGGAGGGCTTTCGCCCCCACGGCATGTCCTTGTATCGCATGCCTGACGGTAGCCACCGGCTATTCGTGATCAACCATCCGCCCGATGGCGAGCATGTCATCGAGGTTTTCGAGCAGCCGTTGACAGGCGGCACGTTCGCCAGGATCGCCTCTTTCCGTGATCCACTGTTCCAGTCACCGAACGCAATCGTGGCGACCGGACCCGATCAGTTCTATGTCATCAATGACTCGGGCGCCCATCATTTCCTTGATCGACTGCGCGAAACGGTATTTCGTGCTGGACTGTCGACCTTGATATTCTTTGATGGTGAGACGGCACGCGTGGCTGCAAAGGGGCTGAAAAGCGGGGTTGGCCTTGCCATCAGTCCGGACGGCAGAATGATCCATATCGCCGAAACGCTGGGTAAACGCCTGGCACAGTTCGAGCGGGATCCACGCACGAACGAACTCAGTCCGGCTGGGTACATGCCGACGCCCGGCTCGCCGGACAATATCCAGATCGACCCTGCCGGCGTCCTCTGGGTTGCCGTTCATCCCAAACTGCTTGATCTGGTGCGTCACTTCGGCGATCCCCTGCACCCGGCGCCTACGCTCGTGCTGAAAGGTGGCGAGACGTGGCAAACGGCACACATGAACCCGGGCGATCTGCTGTCCGCAGGTAGTGTCGGTGTAGCCGATGACGGTATGCTGTGGATCGGCTCGATCACCGAGTCAAAAATTTTGCAATGTGCCCTGCAGGGAGACGCCCCATGAGTCTCAATCGCCGTCAATTCGTGACCTCTTCGGTTGCCCTGGCCACCAGCGCCGCCACGGCCTCCACGCTTGCGTTTACCGCCGTCGACAAAGAATTAGATGTCATCGTGCTCGGAGCGGGTCTTGCCGGGCTTGAGACGGCCTTGACCCTCGAAGAAAATGGTCTTCGCGTACGCGTGATCGAGGGACGCGGTCGCGTTGGTGGTCGACTGTTTACTTTGTTCAATGTGCCGGGCAACCCGGAAGCCGGCGGCAACACGATTGCCAATGCCTATGGTCGTTGTATCGCAGCAGCTGCTCGCAATGGCGTCGACATCAACAATATGGCGCCACGCCTCTTTGGCACCCGGTTAGGCCAGGAATTTTTTCTCGGCGGCGAACGGGTAGACACCAAAACCTGGAGCGATCATCCGCGCAATCCCTTCACGGGTGACATGCGTCAGCTGATGCCCTGGATGTGGTCTGATGCCATGTTCAGACAACATCTGCCTTTCACCGACCTTGAAAACTGGCATGACCCGAAGCATGCAATACACGATGTCTCGGTACACGAGTTCCTCACTCGTCATGGTGCCACCAATGAAATGATCGATCTTGGCTACAACACCAACATCGCCTACGGTAACACCGCCTACGATGCCTCCCTGTTGCAGCAAGCCTTTGCCGATTACTGGCAAAAGGTCAATCGAGGGGCGATCGCCGCTTTCTCCAGAACCGGCGCAGCGATCGTGCCACCGACCGGAGCGGACGGAACCCGTCCACCACCCCCGGCCATGCCACCCGGTGTGTTGATTGGCGCCTTCAAAGGTGGCAACCAGCGGCTACCCATGGCCATGGCAGCGCGACTCAAAGGCGATCTGTTGTTGAATCGTACGGTCATCGCCATTGATGCAACCCCGGGTAGTGCAGCCGTCACCTGTGCGGATGGCAGCGTACATCGAGCCAAGGCCGTGGTGTGCGCGATGCCCTTCAGCACGCTGCGCAATGTGGCGATCCACCCGGCACCTGAGCCGCTGCAACACAAGGCCATCCATACCCTGGGCTATATCCCCATCACGCAATTTCATCTGGTACCGAAAACGCCCTTCTGGGAAAACGATGGTCTGTCACCCGGGATGTGGACGGATGGTCCACTCGGGTTGGTACTGCCTCAAAGATTTGGCGCGAGTGACCAAGAGATCACGAGCCTTACCGTATGGTGTCGGGGACTCAACGGTCTTTATGTCGACCGCTTCGGTATCGAAGCCGCAAAGGCGCTCATTTTGTCGGAATTTGCCCGCCTGCGGCCCGCTTCAAAAGGTCAGCTGGATATCGCCGCCGTGCATTCCTGGGGCAGCGACCCGATGACCGGGGGTGCCTGGGCCACCTTCAAGCCTGGTCAAGTCAGCGAATGGCGTGCCGCCATGGCCAAACCTCATCAAAGATTATTCTTTTGCGGCGAACATACCTCGGTCGGCAGCCGCGGCATGGAGGGCGCACTGGAATCAGCGGAGCGGGTCTCCTTGGAAGTGCTGACTTCACTGTAACCGCAACGCCGAATGACCACGCCACCAGATGACGGTCACAAAGCCGATGAAGGACAGGCTCATCCAGCAAAACTCATGCATACCCCAATGCTCGACGCCGTACCGTGCAATTTGCTCAAAGAATATGAAGGCAAAGGTGAACACCACTGAACTGCCGAGCGCGGCCCATTTCCAGCCTTTGCTGCGAGACCTGCCTTTGATGGCGATCAACCAATAGGCCAAGACAAAAAAGACCGTATATACATTGATCAAGATCAACCAGACGGGGCTTGGGGCGTACAAAAAATAGTGGTTGATCCAAAAAGCACTGGCGCCCAGAAAAGTGATCATCACGTAGCGCCATTCCTCGAGCGGCTCTCGCAGCAGGCTTTGCCACATCCAGACCAGAAAGGCATACACGGTCCAGGTACCGAAGATGAGCTCATAAAACTGAACTTTGCCCTGCCAGTCGTCTTCCAGTGGCGGCATCCACATAAGCACCCCCGTTGTGATCGATCTTGGGCTGTCATTCTTGAACTCTGTCGAACCAATTGCACCAAAGTGTATGCTCGGTAACCAAAATTCGGGATGGGCAGGAGGGGTTTATGCCGTTTGCGGGAATCACGGGCTGGGGCAAGTGCCTGCCGCCTGGCGTCTTGACCAATGCGGATCTAGCAACGTTTCTCGACACCTCAGATGATTGGATCGTCAGCCGAACCGGCATCAGCACGCGACGCATTGCCGACTGCCTGCTGGCGGACCTGGCGGAAGTGGCAGCTTGGCGTGCGCTCGCCTGTGCGGCACTCGCACCGACCGATATTGATCTGATCGTCTTCGGCACCACGACCCACGATGATCAGTGCCCGAACATGGCCTCGGGGCTGCAACAGCGGCTCGGCGCGGGCGCCTGTGCCGCCATGGATCTGAACACGGCTTGCACCAGTTTTTTGTACGGCCTCTCCACCGCAAACGCACTGATCCGCACAGGGGTGGTGCGTAACGCCCTCGTGATCGGCGCCGAGCGCATTTCACCCTACATGGATTGGGATGATCGTAATGTATCGGTGCTGTTCGGCGATGGTGCCGCCGCCGTGGTACTGCAAGCGACCGACGAGGAAGAAGGCATCCAGCTCGAGAAACTCGGCTGTTACGGTGATGCGCGGGAAATCCTTCGCATCCACGGGATCGGTGGCGCTTATGTGCACAGTGGCAGGCTGGCAGGCGTCACTGAATGGCAATTCGAAGGCCAGGAGATCTTCAAGAAAGCGGTCAACGGTATGGGGCTTGCCTGCGAGGACGTGCTTGCTCGTGCAGGAGTTACCGCCAAAGAAATCGACCTTGTGGTGCCGCATCAGGCCAATCTTCGAATCATTGAAGCCGTCGCCAAACGCGCCGGAATCGACATGGACCGTGTGTTTGTCAATGTGCACCGCTACGGCAACATGTCGGCCGCAACGGTGCCGGTTGCGCTCTGCGAAGCGCTCGAAGCCGGGCGTATTACCCCGCATGCGCGCCTGCTGATGCCGGCATTCGGCGGCGGTTTGACATTCTGTGCTCATCTGGTGCGCTGGGGCAGCCGAGTCACCCCGCTTGGCAGCAGCGACAAAGAATTGCCGACACCGACCCGCACGGCACTGGAGACCGTGCTGCATTACCGCAGTGCACGCCCGGGAAAGTCCGCTTGAAGGCCACCACTTCATGGTCGCCGCATAAATTCATAGTCGCTGCACAAAGCAAAAGGCCTGCCAGATTGCTCTGGCAGGCCTCGTGCTTGTCCGTGTAAAGCCTGACGTTTTTTCAGGTCATTGTTCAGCGGTCAATCGGCCGTTACTTCGCGGTTTTCTTGGCAGCCCGCTTTTTGGCCCGCGCCGGATCCTTGGGGCGCGTCTTGCCAAACGAACCGTTGTAAATCTTGCCGCGGCGGCTTCTGATGTCACCCTTGCCCATCTCGTCTACTCCGTGTACCTGAAAGTCCGTGATCAAGGCTCAGGCACCACCGCCCGACCCGTTCCATGTGGCAAGTGTAGGCCAGTCAGGCGAACCGCGCCAATAGCTGCGACAGGCGATCGCGACCCGGGCAGAGCACCTCGAACGGCAGCGCGTTGAGGGGCTGCACGGGCGTGCGATTCAGTCGGTGAAACTCGGTCTCCGCGCTCGGCCGACAATGCAACAAACCCGTCAGAAACTCACCTTTTGCCAGACGCGTTTGCACATGATCGTAGGCGGCATGTGCATCCGTCGGGTCATAGCCGGCGTTGAGCTTGTGAAGCCGAACCTGACTGCCATCATGTAATTCGACACTCAAGGACTCCCCGGGACCATAGTCCGCTGTGATGGCCTGCTGCTTGGGCACATAGTCGGCTGCAATAGCGGAAGAGTAATGCTCGCGAGTAAAGGCGTAGCTGCGGGTGGAGCCCTCATGGTCATTGAAGGTGACACAGGGCGAAATCACATCGATCAATGCAAACCCCGGATACTGCAGACCCGCCTGGATCAAGGGCACGAGCTGGGACTTGTCCCCCGAGAAACTCCGTGCGACAAAGCCCGCGCCCAAGTTCATGGCGAGCAAGACCGGATCAATGGGCGATTGCTGATTCACCTCGCCTTTCTTTGCCCGACTACCGATATCGGCGGATGCGGAGAACTGCCCCTTGGTCAGGCCGTACACCCCGTTGTTTTCGATGATGTACAGCATGTTGAGATTGCGTCGGATGGCATGCGCAAACTGACCGAGCCCGATCGACAGTGAATCGCCATCACCCGAAATACCGATGTAGAGCAGATCACGGTTGGCGGCATTGGCCCCAGTGGCGATCGACGGCATACGCCCATGCACCGAATTGAAACCGTGGCTACCGTTGACGAAGTAAGCGGTAGTCTTCGAAGAGCAGCCAATCCCCGAGAGCTTTACCAGCCTCTCGGGCGTCAAAGAAATACCCCAGCAGGCTTCGATGATGGCCGCCGTGATGGAATCATGACCACAACCGGCACAGAGCGTGGAAAGTGAGCCTTCATAGTCACGATGCGTGAGCCCAAGCTCATTACGCGGCAAACCCGGATGAGATACTTTGGGCTTGGGGATAAACGTCATCGTAGTGCTCCCGCTCGGGCTCGGTGGTCCTCGGCAAGATCTGCGAGGACTCCATCCACGATGAACGCCGACGACACCGGCAGACCACTGTAGTGCAACAAAGATCGTAGCTTGGATTTTTCGACTCGGGTTTCCAGCGTCAAAAGCGAACGCAACTGGGCGTCTCGGTTTTGCTCCACAACGTAGATGACATCGTGCTCCGCCAGAAACTTCTCTACATCTTCACCAAATGGAAAGCCCCGGACCCTCAAGTAATCAAGCTGTACACCACGACCCCCAAGCACATCCAGTGCCTCCCGCACTGCCCCATCACAGCTGCCGATGGAGAGGATCGCTCCGTGCGCATGACCCGGACCCGACACGATCGCCGCTGGAACATGTCGCTTGGCCGTTTCGAATTTACGGGTTAGGCGATCGATGACTTTCTGGTATTCCGCCGCATCCTCGGTATAGGTGCCAAGCTCGGTATGACCGGAACCCCGTGTGAAATAGGCCCCCTTGGCATGCACGCCGGGAAAGGTCCGGTAGGGAATGCCATCTTCGTCGGGATCAATGTATCGATGGAACTTGGCAATTTTCTCAAGCGCCTCGCGACCCAAAACCTTGCCGCGATCCGGCCGATAATCGTCATCCCACTCGAGTGGCGGACACATCCAATCGTTCATGCCGATGTCGAGATCGAGCAAGACTAATACTGGCGTTTGCAGGCGCTCGGCGAGATCAAAAGCCTGTACCGCCATGTAAAAACATTCCTCCGGATTGGCCGGATAAAGACAGACATGCTTGGTATCGCCATGAGAGGCATAGGCCGCTTCCATCAAGTCGCACTGCTGAGTGCGTGTCGGCATACCGGTTGAGGGGCCGACTCTTTGTACATCAAAGATCACGGCCGGGACTTCAGCGTAATACGCGAGTCCCAAAAACTCGTTCATGAGCGAGAGCCCCGGTCCTGAGGTCGAGGTAAACGCCCGCGCGCCATTCCAGTTGGCCCCTAGCACCATACCGATGGCGGCCAGCTCATCCTCCGCCTGAATAAACGCGTAGCGCGCTTCGCCCGTCTGCGGATCGACCCGAGTCTTATCGGCAAAACTTTTGAAGGCATCCATCAGCGAGGTGGACGGCGTGATGGGATACCAGGCCGCCACCGTAGCCCCCGCATAAATGCAGCCAAGCGCCGCCGCGGTGTTGCCATCGATCATCAGATGCTCAGCCGTCTTGGCGAGCGGCGCGACCCGCAGTGGCAAGGGGCACGGCAAATGGGCTTTGGCATAGTCGTAACCCAACTGGATCGCCTTCATATTGGCATCGATCAGCGCCGGCTTTTTAGCGTACGTCTCACTCAAGAGCTCACGGATACGATCGAGATCCAGATCCAGCAAAGCGGCGAGCACCCCTGCGTAGCAGATGTTCTTCATCAAAATCCGGGTACGTACACCATCAAAGTTTTCATTGCACAGGCGCGCCAGTGGTGCGCCGAGTACCGTGACATCGGCACGCTGCAACAACGCGGGTCGTGGCCAGCTCGAGTCGTAAAGCACATAGCCACCTGAAGCCACTTCACGAATGTCGCGGGAGTAGGTCTCGGCGTTCATGCACACCATGAGATCCACTTGCCCGGAACGAGCCACATAACCATCGCGAGATACCCGGATCTCGTACCACGTCGGCAAACCCTGGATATTGGATGGGAAATAATTCTTGCCCATCACCGGAATACCACTGCGGAAAATCGACTTCATCAGCAGGGTATTGGCGCTCGCTGAGCCCGTGCCATTTACCGTCGCGATCTTCAGCGCGAAATCATTGATACGCTCACTTGTCATCGTTGAGGTCATGCGCCTACTCCGTGCTCAACCGCATGTGGCCAAGACACCCAGGACTTTTGCATATCCCAAGCTGCCGTAGGGCAGCGTTCGGCGCAGAGACCGCAATGCACGCAAAGATCCTCATCTTTGACCATGACACGCTGGGTATATTTGAGCGGTTCACTGACAAACAACGCCTGATCCAGATTACGGGCAGGTACTTTCAGGCGCTCGCGCAGCTCGGGTTCCGGACCCGGAGGCGTCATGGTCAGGCAGTCGACGGGACAAATATCGATACAAGCATCGCACTCAATGCAGGCCTTGGCAGAAAATACCGTTTGCACATCACAATTCAAGCAACGCTGAACCTCTTCGGCCGCCTGCTCAGCGGTAAACCCAAGCTCGACTTCGATGTTGATTTTTTTGAACCGCTCCTTGATCGATACGTGCGGCACGAGTCTGCGCTCTTGCATGCTGTAGTCATTCGCATACGACCACTCATGCATGCCCATCTTGCGACTCTGCAGATTGATGCCCGGCGGCAAGCGATCGGTAACGGGCTTTCCGTGGCAATGCTGATGGATGGAGATCGCGGCCTGGTGCGCCTGCTCCACCGACCAGATGATGTTCTTGGGTCCGAAGGCTGCGTCGCCACCAAAGAAAACATCGGGTCGAGTGCTTTGAAAGGTGACGGGATCGACGGCCGGGAGCTCCCAGCGATCGAACTCGATACCGAGATCACGCTCGACCCAGGGAAAGGCATTTTCCTGACCAATAGCCAGAATCACGTCATCAGCCGGGAAGAACTCTTCGCCCGTGATGCGCTCCTCGATGATACGGCCGGCATCATCCAAGGCATACTCGATCACATCAAACGTCATGCCTTGCAGACGCTCGTTTGCAAGGTCAAATCGCTTCGGCGATCGATTGACCACGATCTCGACACTTTCAGCCTCGGCGTCTTCCAGCTCCCAAACCGACGCCTTGAAGAACTGCCGCGGCTTTCTCGCCATGACCTTGACGCTTTTCGCCCCCAGCCGCAGTGCACTCCGGCAGCAATCCATGGCGGTATTACCCACACCAATGATCAAGACTTTTTCGCCGATTCGATCGACATGCCCAAAAGCGATCGACTCCAGCCACTGGATACCGATATGGACATTCGGGCCCGCCTCGCGTCGACCCGGCAGATCGAGCTCCTTGCCCTTGGGTGCGCCGGAGCCGACAAAGATCGCATCAAAACCCTGCGTCAGCAGCTCTCGCATGGAATCGATCCGCGCACCCAGCCGCAGGTCCACCCCCATATCGACGATGGCGGCGATTTCTTCGTCAATCACGTTGGCGGGCAAGCGGAATGCCGGAATATTGGTCCGCATCAAACCGCCTGCGGTCTTAAATTGCTCGAACACAGTGACCGAGTACCCAAGCGGCATCAAATCATTGGCGACCGTCAATGACGCACACCCCGCACCGATACAGGCGATCCGATAGCCGTTTTTTTCCTTGGGTATCGCCGGCAAAGCCGAGCGAAAATCCTCTTTATGGTCGGCGGCGACTCGTTTGAGTCTGCAGATGGCAACGGGTTTTTCCTCGATTCGACCGCGGCGACACGCAGGCTCGCAAGGCCGATCGCAGACCCGACCGAGGATGCCGGGAAACACGTTCGATCGACGGTTGACGAGGTAGGCTTCAGTAAAGCGCCCCTGCGCGATCAAGCGGATATATTCAGGGACATCGGTATGGGCGGGACACGCCCATTGGCAGTCCACGACTTTGTGGAAATAGTTCGGGTCTGCCGTGTTCGTCGACGACATGCTCTGTAACC
>CAZHLL010000047.1:0-5234 GCA_964533305.1 uncultured Acidibacter sp. | reverse complement strand
ACTTTGTGGAAATAGTTCGGGTCTGCCGTGTTCGTCGACGACATGCTCTGTAACCCCCTGCCGCGAGAAAAAACCCGCGACAGCCCGAGTATCTGGCAGCGCCACGAAAATGTCATCGTGGACAAGTGTTGGACGGTAGGTAGGATGCGCAAGAAACCACGCCATGGATTGAGACACTTAACGAATGAATCAGCCAACGACCCCGACCACTGCGCCCGGTAGTCATATGCCGCCGCCTTCTGAAATTCGCCTGCGACGTCAGTCGCGCCTACTGGAAGTGGCCTTTGGCGAGGCCGAGCGCTATCAGCTGCCCTTCGAATTTCTGCGGGTACACTCGCCCTCCGCCGAGGTCAAAGGGCATGGTCCGGGGCAAGAAACGCTGGTGATCGGCAAACAGGATGTTGGGGTCTCGGCGATTGAGCCCGTCGGGCAGTATGCGATCCGACTGGTGTTTGATGATGGCCACGACACCGGGCTCTACAGTTGGAAGTACCTGCGGGAGCTTGGGCAGCAGCAGCAAACCCTGTGGCAACAGTATCGAGCACGCGTGGCCGCCGCGCTCTCATCCGAGCAATCACACCGCTGACGGCCTGCATCAGGCAAAAAAAAGGCCGAGGAGCCCCCTCGGCCACTTAGTCCCTTCTTGTTTTTTTTAACCCCCCGTTCGACCGAATCCTTGCGAACTCGGTACGCGTCGGACATCTTTTACGCCAGTTTTTTCAGAAAAGCTAGCACCCCCGTCTTGAAACCACCCGCTCCCATGCGTGAGCGCGCGAGAGGTTCTACAATGGACGGCCCACTTTGGAGTGCCGCATGCCGTCATCGGGACAGGAAAAAACCACGCATTTCGGATTCGAAGAAGTCGCCTGGTCTGATAAGGCGCGCCGAGTCCGAGGTGTCTTTGATTCGGTCGCGCCCAAATACGACTTGATGAACGACCTTATGTCCGGGGGTCTGCACCGTTTTTGGAAAAGCTTTGCCCTGTCGCAAACCGGTCTGCGGCCCGGCCAACGGGCACTCGATGTCGCAGGCGGCACCGGCGATCTCTCTCGCGGCATGGCCGCTCAAGTGGGAGAACGAGGGCTGGTCGTGCTCTCGGATATCAATGGATCCATGCTGGCTCATGGCCGTGACCGGCTGATCGATACGGGACTGTTGCAGGGCATCGACTATGTGCAAGCCAATGCCGAATGCCTGCCCTTTGCCGATGCGACGTTTGACTGCGTAACGATCGGCTTTGGCCTGCGCAACGTGACCGACAAACCCAAAGCCATCGCTTCGATGCGACGTGTATTGAAGCCCGGTGGTCAATTATTAATTCTTGAGTTCTCGCACCCGGTCGCCCCGGGACTGAAGCCCGTTTATGATGCGTATTCTTTTAAGGTACTGCCTATCCTCGGCAAGTTCGTGGCGGGCGATGAGGGTAGCTATCGCTATCTGGCGGAATCCATCCGCAAGCATCCCGATCAGGAGACTCTGCTTGCCATCATGCAGGAAGCGGGGCTCGAGCAGTGTCGATATCACAATCTGAGCGGTGGCATCGTCGCCTTGCATCGTGGCTACCGATTTTGATCCCGTGCTGACCGAACCCATCGAAAATCTGCTGAATCGCAACTTGAGCCGCTCCCCGGCCGCGCGTGAATGCTGTGCCCTTTTGCGCGAGCAAGCGCTCGGCATACGTCTATCTGGGCTCGAGCAGCGCTTTGTACTGGAATCTTTGGGGACCTCACTTAAATTGACCCTTGATGCATCGGCGGTAACCGCAGTGGATGTGATCGGTAGCCCCGTCAATCTACTCTTGATGCTGGCCAGCGACCCGCAATCCGAGACAGCTCAACGATTACTCTCCTCAGGAGCCATCACGGTCAAAGGCGACGCCGCTTTGTTGCAAAGCTATCGCAAACTGCTTGCGCTGCTGCAACCGGACCTGCCCGCTGAACTCGAAGGCTTACTGGGTGACAACACAGCGGCTCGAACAGTCGCTCACCAGATGTCACAACTCATGCAGTCAGCCCTCGGCTTCGGTCGCCATGCCGCCCGCACGGCCATACTCAACACGACCGAGTACCTTGCCCATGAAACCGGCGATCTCGTACCCCGCGCGGAGGCCGAGCAATTCTTGACCGCTATCGATCAGCTACGCGAAGACGCCGATCGGTTACAGGCGCGGCTCAAGCGGCTCGAGCAACGAATCGCCCCCACGGAAGGATCGCCGACATGAAGTGGTCGGTTTTTGCCCGCATTGTGCAAATCCAGCGCGTGCTCATTCGGCACAGCCTCGATGAATTTGCCGAAGCGACTCCTCTCTATCGACCATTGCGCTTTGTTTTTTTGCTCTCGCCTTGGACCTGGTTCGAGCGACGCCGGAGCGAATCGCGTGGTGAGCGGCTGCGTCTGGCGCTCGAAGAATTGGGACCCATCTTCATCAAGCTGGGACAAGCGCTATCGACCCGGCGCGATCTTCTCCCGCTCGATATTGCCGATGAACTGGCCAAGTTACAGGATCGCGTACCGCCTTTTGATGGGGCGCTCGCCAAAGCATCCATCGAAGAATCCTATGGCCAAGCGCTCTCCGAGGTGTTCGCCCGCTTCGATGAAAAGCCCTTGGCGGCCGCCTCCATCGCGCAGGTGCATCTCGCCCGCCTGACCGACACCGCCGCCAAACTGTGCGGCGCACCGGCGGATGCCGATGTCATCGTCAAAGTATTACGCCCCGGAATGCGCGCCATTATTCAGCGCGATCTCGAGGTGATGCATGCGATCGCCGGTATTGCCAAACGCAACTCATCCGAAGCGCGCCGACTGCGAGTTGACGAGATCGTCGACGAGTACGAAAAAACCATTCTCGACGAACTCGATCTGATGCGGGAAGCGGCTAACGCTTCTCAGCTACGCCGCAATTTCGAGGGCTCCGATCTACTACACGTGCCGGCGGTCTATTGGGATTACTGTCGGGTCAATGTAATGGTGATGGAGCGAATCCACGGGGTGACCATCAGCGACATGGCCACCTTGCGTCGGCTCAACACCAATATCTCGCTACTAGCCACCAATGGAGTGAAGATCTTCTTTACCCAGGTGTTTCGACATAACTTCTTTCACGCCGATATGCACCCCGGCAATATTTTTGTGCTGGTGGATGATCCCGCCAATCCGCGTTATGCCGCGGTTGACTTTGGCATCGTTGGCACGCTCGATCTGCGCGATCAAAATTATCTCGCCGAAAATTTTCTGGCGGTATTTGATCGGGACTATCGTCGCGTCGCCGAGCTGCATGTCGAATCCGGCTGGGTCCCGCGCGATACCCGAGTGGATGAAATGGAATCAGCGATCCGCACGGTGCTGGAGCCCATCTTCAACAAACCGATCAAAGATATTTCTTTCGGCACGGTGCTGTTACGGCTGTTTGATATCTCACGCCGCTTCGATATGCGGATCCAGCCACAGCTGATCCTGCTGCAGAAAACCCTGCTCAACATCGAGGGACTGGGGCGCGAGCTGTATCCGGAGCTCGACATCTGGCAAACCGCGGCGCCCATCCTGCGTGACTGGATGCGCGAACGCGTGAGTCTGCGCACCCAGCTGAAACATATTCGCAGGCAAATACCCGATGTACTGACCGTGGCGCGCGCCTTGCCGGCGCTGGCCAAAGTGGCCGTACAGCACGCGCAGGATGGCACGCTGAAATGGGGTGCGGAAGACGAAATCGCCGCACTGCGCGAAGAGATCCGACTCAGCGAGCGCCGACGCAGTGCCACGACATTGGCTGTGGCACTCGGACTTGGCGGCTTGATCTGGTTGGGTCTTGGCTTGCTGCCCGGCGTCTTTGGGATGTTCCTGCTGCTAGGCGCATTGACAGCCTGGTGGTGGGGGCGGCGCTGAGACGCACGCGCTGCGCGCCCGCTGCGGACAAAGAATTCAAAGGCTGATGATGCTCAAGGGCAACCCGAACGAAATTCGACGGTGAGTTCCGTCGGCGCGCGCAACAACATCAGGATATCGCCCGGGCTCCCTGAATCCGGGCCACCGTGGACGATGCCCGCCGGTCTATGGAAATAGCCACCCGGTCGGTAGTCGAAGCGCGTTTTACCGGCGGGCAGGCATTCATGGAGCTGATACTCGCCCTCGATGAGGTACACCTCCTCGACGGTGCGGTGAACCTCCCACGGCAGAACCAGATCAGGGCCTGCACGCAGCAGCCAAGTCCATCGACCCGTTTGCTCGTCTTTGAACAAGCTGCGAATCTCGAGCTTGAGCTCAACGCCCGTATCACGTTTAGAAACTGTACTTCCGCCCCAGTCTGTCGGCGTGGTCTTCACGACTCTGGCCGCCGCAGGATCACTTGATTTTGCTGGATCAATAAAAACCAGTGCCTTGGTCGGAGTCAGACTGGAAAAACTCTTTGAAGGTGTACCGGCGGGCCACTGCAGATAATCCAGCCGAGAAAGCTCTTCGTCACCCCACTGCAGCCGACCTTCAAGCACCAAGATCTCGAACGACCCGCTCGGCAAAACCTGTACGGGCCATTGCCAACCCGCGGGCAAGGCAAGCTCGGCGACGATCCGACCGTCCTGATAGCGCTGCAGCACGCGAGCCGAGGCATCGCCGAATTCGGGCAAGGCCTGTAGTTCATCTCGAGCGTCGAGATGGCGGCCAAACACTGCCTCTTGCGACAGCTCCGACGAGACGGCAATGCTGGATGCCACACCCAACACCGCAGCCACCATGCCTGCCACGAGCTTTAATCTCATGGCAGGCATGATAGCGGGCGCAAATCAGAACTTGTAGCTGAATCCGAGCTCGTAGGTCGCACCGTACTCGTCATATTGCGACAACCGGCTTTTGTTACCGAAATAGTAGAACTCCGGTCGATCGTTCAGGTTAATAACGGAAGCCATCAACTCCAGGTTGTCATTGACCTTGTACTTGCCTTTGAGGTCCACCTGCATGAACTCGCTGGTGTAGCGATCGGCCAGCGCGCCCTCGCCAATGGCATCCAGATAGTCATCACGGAAGTTGGCAGATAAGCGGATATCCCACGGACCCTTGTCGTAACCGACCGACGCGTTGTAAGTGTTCTTGGCTTGTTTGAAGAAGGGAATAGCACGGGTACCGTATGGCGAGTCCGGCGGCAAATCGATTTCGCCATCGGCGTAGGTGTAGTTGAACACCACAAAGATGCCATTGTCGAAAGCGGTCTGGACCGCCATTTCGGCACCAAAGATGCTGCTGTT
>CAZHLL010000046.1:2292-18217 GCA_964533305.1 uncultured Acidibacter sp. | reverse complement strand
GAACTGCATGGGGTGATGGATGTTCTCCCGTACCCAGTGTTGCAGTGCGGGGTGGGGAAGGTGAATGCGGCCGCCACACTCGCCACGACTCTGAGCCGAGAGCCCGTGGATCTGGTGCTCAATTACGGCAGCGCTGGCGGCATTAGTGCACGCGCGCAAGGCCTCGTCGAAGTCGCCGAAGTTATGCAACGCGATATGAATGCCGAGCCGTTGGCGCCACGCGGGCGTACGCCCTTTGAGGTGTGTTCGGGCCGTTTGGCCTCCGGACAACCGGGTTTGCTCTGCGCCACCGGCGACAGCTTTGTCACATCGCACGATGACTGGTTACATCAGCATGGGGTGGACGTCGTCGACATGGAGCTCTTCGCGATCGCCAAGGTTTGCGAGCGATTCCGAGTGCCGTGGCGCTCGTTCAAATTCGTCTCGGATCGTGCCGATGGCAACGCTGCCGATGACTGGCAACAGAATGTGCGAGCGGGGGCTCGCGATTTTTACCAGCTGCTCGATTCCGCGTCGATCCGACTCAACTCATGAAGGATAACAATGTCCCGCATTCCCCCGCTTCCTGCTGATACTCCTCAACACCAGAGCCGTTGGCGCCGGTTCCTGGGGCTCGCCGGCATGACCGTGCTCGGCTGGCGAGTGACGGGCAACTTGCCGAACATGCCGAAATGCATACTGGCCATCGCCCCACATACCTCGAATTGGGATTTCATTGTTGGGATCTTTGCCTACTTTGCCTTGCGCATCCGTGCTTCCTGGTTGGTCAAGCACACGGCACTCAAAGGCCCTTGGGGTCCCCTTGGTCGTTATCTTGGGGGTATCGGCATTGACCGCGGTCGCGCTGGTGATGTCGCTGCTCAGCTTGCCAAAGAATTCTCTCGACGCGAGCAATTGGTGCTAGCGATCACTCCCGAGGGAACTCGTAAGCGAGTGTTCGACTGGAAACGGGGCTTTCACAATATCGCCCTCGCGGCGGGTGTGCCGATCGTACCGGTGGCCATCGACTACTCCACCAAGACCATCCAGTTCTTTGACGCCTTCATGCCGCAACCGGATTTTGCAGCGGATCTCGTAAAACTGCAGAGCCACTTTTCGGCGAGCATGGCGTATCACCCAAACCAATACGCCGATGGCCGCGGCACTCGCAGCGACGATGAGCGGCCCAATCTGGGTTAAGGGGTAAGATCCGACGTGGAACCGGGAGCGAACTCGGCCGCGGATTGCAGCTCGCGGTAGAGCGGCGCGAAGTCCGTATGCAGCGTGGCATTGAGCAGCTGCTCGAAGCTGTCGATCACGAAGTAGGTCGATTGCAGATCATCAATCCGATAGTCTGTTTGCAGCACCCGACGCAGATCAAAAGGTCTGCGGAGAACCGCTCTATCGTCAAGCGCGTAATGACTTTCTTTGGTGCTGGAGGTGATCCCCGCGCCATAAATGCGTAGTCCGCAGGGTGTCTGGATCAGACCGAATTCCACCGTGTACCAATATAAGCGGGCGAGCTTATGCAGCGCGCCAAATTGCATACTACGCAAACCTCCTTCGCCATACGCCTGCATGTAATCGGCAAAGACGGGATGCGCGAGCATGGGTACATGACCAAAGACATCATGAAAGATATCCGGCTCTTGCAGGTAATCCAGTTGGTCAGGCCGGCGAATAAATCGCCCAGCAACGAAAATTCGTTTCGAGAGGTAGCGAAAAAAAGCCTCGTCTGACACCAATCCTGCGACCGCGCGCACCTCCCAGCCAGTCAGTGCACGAAGCTCGCTCGATAGCTGTCCAAAATCAGGAATGCCGCCGCGGCCGAGCGAGAGTTTCTCGAGTCCAGCCAAAAATTCGGGATGGGCCCGATCCTTCAACAGAGCGACTTGTTGCCGATACAAAACATCCCATACCGCATGCTCTTCGACGCGGTAGCGGCTGAATTGTTGATCAATCAAGCCGTCGGTGTGCTCTGATCGGTGGGGGCTGCGTAGGCTCGGGGTTCGCATGTCGATCCGGTACGCTTCATCAACCGGTCACGATGACCTGTTGCTCGATGGCGCCAAACACCGAAAGCCCGCTTGCATCGAGCACCTCAATGCGTACGCGATCGCCTGATTTGAGGAAAGGCGTTTGTGCGGATCCTTGATCAAGTATTTCGAGCGTGCGTTGCTCAGCCAGACAAGACACTCCACGGCTGCGATCACGATTCGAGACCGTACCTGAGCCGATGATGCTGCCTGCGCGCAGATTGCGGGTCTTGGCGCAATGCGAGATCAACTGGGGAAAATCGAACACCATGTCTTCGTGCGCAAGCGGCGTACCAAGCGGCCGATCGTTGATGAACGAATCAACCGCAAGCCGCAGTTTGCCCCCATCCCAGGCATCACCCAATGAATTCGGTGTCACTGCGAGCGGCCCAAAGGCGGTGGCCGGTTTGGATTGGTAGAAACCAAAGCCTTTCTCCAACTCCGTTGGAATCAGGTTGCGCAAGCTCCAATCATTGACGAGCATCAGGAGTTTGATGTCGCCTCGGTCCCGAACGGCCTGCGCTGTCGACCCCATGGGCACATCCCCGACCACTACGGCGATTTCCGCTTCGAGGTCAATGCCGGCACTCTCATCGGTGAACACCGCGGGATCACAAGGGCCGAGAAAGTCGTCACTGCCGCCTTGATAAACTAGCGGATCCGTCCAGAACGATTCCGGCATACTCGCGCCACGTGCCTTGCGCACGAGTTCGACGTGATTGACGTAAGCGGAGCCATCAACCCAATGAAATGCTCGTGGTAGCGGCGCCGCGCTGTGCTCGGGTCTGAAGGGTTCGCCGAGACTCGGTTCCCGCTCAAGGCGGTCTGCCAGTTGCTGTAGCTTCGGAAAGGTAACAGCCCAATCGTCCAGTGCGGTTTGCAAGGTCGGTGCAATATGACTGGCTGCCAGACAGCGTAGGTGGTCTCGACTGACCACCCTGAGTTCGCCGTCACGACCGTGACGATACGAGGCGAGCCTCATGAGAGCTCCTTCTCGTGAAGAAACGCACCGATGGCAGGTGCACGACGGGTCTCCCGCCACTCTTCAAGCATCGCGCCAGAGACTTGCTCGGCACGTTGGCGTAGCTCCGGCGTGCCGGTATTGACGGCAAGCTCGAGGCGATGACCGTTCGGATCAAAGAAATAAATGGACTCGAACAGGCCATGATTGATGGGCCCCACGACTTCGAGACCGCAGTCGCGGACGTGCGCAGCAGCGCGCTGCAGCGTTTCACGCGAGTCGACTTCGAAGGCTATATGTTGTACCCATGCGGGGGTATTGGGGTCGCGGCCCATGGGCGGCTGAGTCGGTAACTCGAAAAACGCCAATACGTTGCCCATACCGGCATCGAGAAACACATGCATGTAGGGATGGGGCTCTTTGGTAGAGGGGACCTGATTCTCGGCAAAAGCAATACGAAAACTCATCCCGAGAACGCGCTGATAAAACTCGACCGTCTCTGCCGCATCTCGGCAGCGATACGCCACATGATGGATGCGTTGCAGTGTGAAGGGCGCCGTCATGTCGCTGCCTCTGCATCAGGCTGATTTTCGGGCGCGGCGGTTTGAAAGCATTCCAGGCTCAGACAGTGTTGCTCGATCTGGGAAACGAGCGAAAACGGCGCGAGCGACACACCGAAACGACGTGCGGCGTGGCATTGCGGGATCAAACAAATGTCTGCAAGTGTAGGGGCGGTGCCATGACAAAAAGGACCGGGTCGACCGCGCACCAGTTGCTGCTCAAACGCCGATAAGCCTCGGTTGATCCAGTGATGAATCCAGCTTGTGATGCCGGCATCGTTGATTCCCAGCGCCCGCAGTTGGCGATGCGCCGACAGATTTTGCAGGGGTTGGATATCCGCGACGATGAGTTGTGTCAGCCCACGCACGTGCGCTCGGTCCCACGGGTCGGCGGGCAGTAGTGGCGGGTTAGGCACCACTTCATCGAGCCATTCCAGAATCGCCATCGATTGCGTGAGCACATGACCATCTGCTTCCAGCGTCGGCACACGGCCTTCCGGGTTGCGTTTGAGGTAACCCGAGTCGTGTTGCGCATCGGCGCCTGGCTTGATGGGCACAGCCACGTACTCATAGGGCAGGTTTTTGAGCGCAAGCGCGATGCGAACCCGATGGGAAGCCGAGCTGCGCCAGTAGTTATGCAATCGTAAGAACATGAGTCAGATCACGCCGCGACGCATCTGGTCGCGCTCGATGGATTCAAACAGGGCACGAAAATTCCCCTCACCGAAGCCTTCGTTACCTTTGCGCTGGATAATCTCAAAGAAAATAGGCCCGATGACGTTTTGGGTGAAGATCTGCAGCAGGATCCCGTCTTTGTCGGACCCATCAATGAGGATGCCGTGTTGCTGCAATAGCGCGAGATTCTCTTGATGACCATGCACTCGGGTGGGTACGTCTTCGTAGTATGTGTCGGGTGTAGATTGGAATTCGAGCCCATTGGCTTGCAGGGTATCCACCGCGCGCAGGATGTCATTGGACGCGAGCGCAATATGCTGGATACCTTCTCCACGATACTCGCGCAGGTATTCCTCGATCTGACTTTTATCATCCTGGCTTTCATTGATCGGGATCCGGATTTTTCCGCAAGGGCTGGTCATGGCTCGCGATAGCAAGCCGGTTTTCATGCCTTCGATATCAAAGTAGCGGACTTCGCGGAAATTGAACAGCCGCTCATAGAAATCGCACCAGTGATTCATCCGACCACGCTGAACATTGTGGGTGAGATGATCAATCACGGTGAGCGTGTTTTTGGTGACGGAAGTCGGCTTGCGTGATGAGCCTGCGACCGGAACGAAATCGACGTCGTAGATGCTGCGCTCGCCGTAGCGATCGACGAGATAAATCAAACTACCGCCGATGCCGACGATGGAGGGGATATTGAGCTCCATCGGGCCGGCGGTGTCGGGGCCGGGCTGCGCGCCAAGGGACAGTGCGCGCTGATATGCGGCGCCCGCATCTTTGACGCGAAATGCCATCGCGCAGGCGCTGGGGCCATGGGCGCGGGCGAACTGTTGACCAAAGCCGGAGGGTTCGGCGTTGATGATGAAGTTGATGTCACCTTGACGATGCAGCGTGACGTTCTTGCTGCGGTGTTTGGCGACGGTCGGAAAGCCCATGCGGTCAAACAGGCCTCGCAGCAGCTCGGGGTCGGGCGCCGTGTATTCGACAAACTCGAAACCATCGGTCGCCATCGGGTTGGGCCACGCTTCAGCCATTGCAAACTCCGAGTAGAGGTCAGGATGCCGTCACCGAACATCCTAGCGCGCTCTATTGCGCCAAATACGCGATAAGCTTGCTTTCTATCTAGCGAAAAGCATAATTTTAGCCATAAATTAAATTTTTACGGGTTTATCACGCAATTAATGAAAACACCTTCTTCTGCCGCCACCCTCGAGCTCGACGAGATCGACCTTCGCATCCTCTCGCTGTTGCAGCGGGATGCTTCGTTATCCAACCAGGCGCTCGCCGAAAAAGTGCATTTGACCCCCGCGCCCTGCCTGCGTCGGGTCAAGCGATTGGTCGACGAGGGGGTGATCGAGCGTACGGTCGCCTTGCTCAACCGCAGTCGATTGGGGCTTGGAGTGGTGGCGTATGCGTTCGTCTCGCTCGATTCGCATCGGCAAGGCACGGGGGAGCCGCTCGAGGCGCTGGTTCGCAGCTCTCCCGAGATCGTGGAGTGCGTACGGCTGAGCGGGGAGTACGATTACTTGCTGCGCATCATCGTGACATCCATGCAGGACTATTCACGTTTCCTCGATGAACGTTTGCTCAAATGTCCTTCGGTTCGTTCCGTCAATACGAGTTTTGATCTGGGGGTGTTGAAGCAGACGACGGCGTTGCCATTGCAGGCTTTGCCGCCACTGCCTCGATCTCTATCTTGACCTCCGGCAACGCAAGCGCCTTCACGTACACCAAGGTTCCGGCTTGTTGTCCGCCGGGGTTGTATTTTTGGCCCGCACGAATCAGTGCGCCGATATCTTTGGGGTCGGTCAGATAGACCGTGGTCTTGACGAGATCTGCGACCGTCATCCCGGCATCTTCCAGCGAAGCAATGATTCTCTGATAGACGATCTCGGCTTGAGTTTCGGCATCGGCTGGCGTAAAGCCCTTGGCATCCGTCGCCGTCTGACCGCTGATGTAAAGAATGCGGGAATGAGGCGGAATTTCCACCGTTCGGCGGGTATATCCTCCGGTGGGATTTCGCAGGAGATTGCCCGCATTCGTTGTATTGGCACCCTGCTCCGTCTTGGCATCCTGTGCCAGAGAAATAGACACCGTACCGATCATGAGTACCCACCACATCAGGATCTTAATCATCGTGTCAAAACTCCCATGTCACACCCACCAGTGCATATCGTGGCAGCCAATTACGTTGGCGTGATACCAGATTGCCGTCGAGCGAAAAGCCATTACTCGAAATCTCGGTACAGCAGGGGTTGCTGCGTTGAGTTGCGTTGATGATGTCCAGATAGGCACGCAGCACACTGTTATCAAGCGGCTTGTCCCACATTATCCGCACATCCGCCGAAAAAAAGCCCGGCCAGTCCGCGGCATTTCGATCGACCAGCGTAGCTGAGCCGATATCGCCAGCAAGCAAGCTGCGTCTCCAGCCGCTGTGCCAGATGGCGTTGAGCGAAACAGCCCAAGGCGCGCGACGCCAAGTGGCACCTCCCGTGAAGGTATGTTGCTGATTCCAGCTGCGTGTGACATCGACTGTGCCAAATCGGTCTTTGGCCTCAGCCCAGGTGTAACCCCCGCGCAGTGACCAGTTTGCCGACAGGTCGAATCGACCACTGAGTTCGGCGCCATAGAGCAATGCGGAATCGGGCGCCACCCTGACTCGATCGACTTCCAGTTCGGGCAGTAGGGTCAAGGGATCAAGCAGATTCTCGTATCTCGGGACAGGTTGACGGATTTCTTTGCGATAGGTTTCGAGACGTACTATTCCTCGATCACCCAGACGTTGTTCCACCCCGAGTACCAGTTGGTTGGCCGTTTGCAGACCATGAAATCCGGGGTCACCGTCCGCTACGGATAGCTCATCTGGGCGCTCGGCCTGAGTCATGCGACCCGCGCTGACCCGAATCGTCATTTCGTCACTCGCCAAGTATTCGATAGCCAATCTCGGTGAAATGGCGGTATTGTCAAACGCCGTCAAAGAACGTGTATCCGTCGGTGGCGCGTTGCCACTGAAGTCATGATGAGTCACCCGAAGCCCTGCATCCATGCGCCACTGCGGCGCGAGCTGCTTGGCATAAGACCCATAGACTGCAACAGTATCGCCCCGCGCACTCAGAGCGGTAGCCCGATTGAGCTCAGTCGGACGGTCAAACAGCGACGCTATCTCGGGCGCAAAGTTCGCCTCACTTGTATAGTGATAGTCAGCCCGAATGAACTGGCCCTCAACACCAACAGACCATCCTGCTGTAGCGCGCGCCTCGAGTCTAAGATATTGGCTGTTTGCTTCACGAATATCCTCGATCTGGCCTATAACGCTACCGGGTCGCAGCACCTGGCCCAGACGGTCCGTATGTCGCTCCGATGATGCTGCCGAGATACGCAAGTCAACGCTACCGATCCGTCGGTCTGCATGCAGCCAGAGCATGGAGTCTCGATAACGTGCGTCGGCCTGGTCAATGACTGAAAAGGATGCATCCTCCTCATCCTCGGTTTCCAGGTGCAGGCGATCATCGAGAAAAAAGCCACCCAAGACCCATCGCCAATCACCGAGAGTGACACTACCCCGCAGTAAAAGATCCGAAAATTCCGGCTGATATTTGTCTGAGTCCAACCATTCGGCGAGTTCCTTGATGACGCTGGTTCGGGCAGCCGCGAGCCACTCTATATCGTGCGAAGCGAGACGGCCTCGGCCTGTGGACAAGCCACGCGCCGATAGTAGTGAGAGGCCGAGCTCATGCTGTGGCTCGTCGCTCGGCTGACGCGGCTCGATGTTCATAACCGCCGACAAGCGATTGCCGTAGCGTGCCGGGTAGACACCGGTGAAAAGCTCGGCTTCGCGAGTGACTGCAGGATCAAATAATCCTAGTACGGCGCCAAAATCTTTGAAATGGTAAGGGGCATACATCGGGATGTCGTCAAACAACACCAGCGTCTCGTCATCATGGCCGCCGCGAATATGTGTCTTCGCCGAAAATCCGTTATTGGCCGTACCAGGAAGAAAGCGGACAACGCGCAGCGCATCTTCATCGAGACCCGGGAGCTCCTCCATGTCGGTGCGTGTGAACTCGAACGGGCTCGAGTCGAACTGCGTACCGATCCGATAGCGACTGGCATAAACCTCGATCAGAGGCAGTTCCGGCGCAGCCAAAGTTTCCGTTTCTTGGCTTTCTGACGAAGGAGCTTGCCCCGATCGAACAACGACGAACCGATTCGTCGTCAAGGATTGCAAAGTAAGTTGGTGTTGCTGCAGCAGCACGAGGGCGGTCTGAACGAGGTTACCTTCCTTATTGGGTAGGGTCTCGATCAGCATCGAATCCTGGACCAGCTTCGAGCTGTAAACGAGGTTAAGCCCAGAGCGACGCAGAGTTTCGAGCGCATCGACCAGTCGCATACCCACTGTGAGCTCGACAGGTTCTGCTGCGCTAGCAGGCCAGGCACCGACCCAAAGAAAACACATCAATATGAGCGACCATGGTCGCGTTCGAAACATCGTCATCTAGGGCGAAGGATAAACCATCGTCTGCCCTGGCTGACGACTGACATTCAGCTCTGATGACAACGCAATGACATCGAGCGCTTCATCCGGTGACAAACCGATGAGGTCGCCTGAGATCGAGATATCGGGGGTGGAGACCTCCCCTTGGTTGTTTGCAATTACTCGCTTTCCGGTTTCAAGCTCATACCATGTCAAAAAGCGCTCGAGGGTGAGTTTGTGCATATCGAGCGGGTTGGGGATGGCGGCAAGCCACGAAAATGCAGGGTCAAAGGATTCAATCTCGGTGAGCTCGGGCATAGAGGCTCGCGAATCCAGCCTCAGCGCGGTACCCGCGTTTGCCAAAGACGGCTCTCTATTGGCTGAGTCGAGTCGCACGAGACCCTCGCGCACGAGGACGCGCAAAAGTTCGTCCTTGTATTCCACCAGATAGCGAGTCCCGACGTGTGTGACGGAGCCGTACGGCGTATCGATGACAAGCGGTGTTGACTCCTGATCTTCGCCTGACGATTCGATATACAGCGCACCTCGGGACAAAGAAAACTGATCTTTTGAGTCGAGCGTCAGCCGAGTCTCACCCGAAATCCGTAAAGAGAGATTGGCCGCCAGCGACACGCGCAGGGGAGAATCTGCGCTGGTTTCGATAATGTCACCCTGCCTGAGAGCTTCCCCTTTCGCTAACGGGCGAGTCATGCCGAGCCAGGCTCTCGGACCGGATGACGATCGAATCAGACCGTCCGAACCACGTACCTCGGCAACTTGCGCGATCACGGGTGTATTCATCGAAAGCGGCGTTAGTACGCTGATGGCGAGCACGATACCGGCTGCTAGTGCAGCCGGCCACCAACGATGTCTTTGTTGAGTAGTGATAGTGGGTGCGGGTGAGTCTGGTGATGTGTTCGATGTCGAGGATGACGATGAGCGCGATTCCACAGCCGTACGCCACTCCGTGCGAACGGCTTCGAAGGCTTCGGCACGACGCTCTGGCGATGGCTTGGCAATCGGGGTCGCTGTGCGTATCCAGCGCGCCAGATTTTTGTCCTCGTCCTGTTCGCTCATGGTCCTTGAGTCCTCATGTCATTTCATTGGCCGAGTCGCTGCTCATCAACGCAGTAGGCTGTCGTCGAGCCCGCGAGCCGAGAGTGCGTTGCGCATCGATTGCCTTGCACGCTGCAGGGCGGATTGCGCAGCCTCCACCGTCGTGTGCAAACGCTCGGCAATATCCTGGGTAGAGAGCTCTTCCATGTATTTCCACTCCAGAATTTCTCCGTAGCGCCCGGGTAGTTCGTCCAGCAGGCCCCGAATCAGTCGACCGAGGTCGGCTTGCTCGAGCTGCGCCGCAGGGCCTGTGCCTGCTTCTTCGCAGAGCGCGGCCACTTCCCGTTGTGCGCCCTCTTCCGAGTCGAGACTGACATGCCGGGTCGCGTTCCGTTGGCGCGCCTCCAGCAGATCAGCCAACTCGTTGCGGCAAATCTGTGCGAGCCAACTGAAGAGTGAGGCATCGCCACGAAATGAGTCGAGACGTCTGACGGCTCGACATAACGCACGCTGGCTAGCTTCCTCGGACAGGTCAGTCTCTCCGCGAGTGCGGGCCATGGCAAATCGATAGAGCCGGTCGAAGTACTCATCGAAAAACTCCCTGAAAGCCTGCTCATCACCCGCAAGCAATTGGGAGACGAGGGTTTTGTCGTCTTTCGCCATGTGCGGGCGAGAGGGTAGACGGCTCGATGGACGCAAAGCAATCGCTGACTCGCCCAAAGAGCGTCGAAAACTTTTATTTCCTTTTGGCGATGGATTCCCTGGGGAGCCCCCGTCTAACCGCCATATCGCGGAGAGCACACATGCTTTTGCATTTAACCGAATACGCTTTGGGTAGCACGGGTCGTGACCGACTGGAGCATTTCATCAGCGGTCGATTCACCAGCGTGCACGGTGCGCGGATCGAACAGTTCATGCCCCATCTCATCAGCCTTGAGGACGATCAAGGTATGCCACGGGGTGCGCTCGGCTATCGCGGTGCAGCAACTGAGACCTTGTTCCTCGAGCGCTATCTCGATCAACCGATTGAAGAGCGTATCGGCCAGGGCGTACAGAGGGCTCAGATTGTTGAGGTGGGAAATCTCGCCGGCGCTGGCTGTCGAGCCACCCTTTATCTGGCGCGTCGCTTGCCTCAATTGCTACTGAACCATGGCTTCGAGTGGATCACCTTCACGGCTACTCAGCCGGTGCGCATCATGCTGCAGCAATTCGGTGCGCCCTTACTTGACCTCGGGCCCGCTGATCCGGCCCGACTGGGTGCAGAGTCGCGTCAGTGGGGTAGCTACTATCGGACTCAGCCCCGCGTCATGGCCGGTTGGCTACCAGCTGGCGTGGAGCTCTTTCAATGACGAGTATGGGTCTCGGTGACGGCGCGCACTGGCTTAACCCCAAAGTATTGACCGAGCGGGTGGCGAACGAGCAGAGCCGGTTGTTGAAACAAGGTGCTTCCGACACTCGTTATGCCTTGATCGCTGACAACGGTATTCCTTGGGTCATTACCGATCTTGCGCTGGCAGAGATAGGGCGCCTCAACGTTCCGATACCTGGCTACTTCAGTCAAGCTCAAACACAACACGTGTTGCGTGACGCCGGTATCGACGTCGTGTTGACGGATGATCCGGCGCGGATGTTGCGCGAGCAGCCAAATTGGCGCTGTACCGATCGATCCGACATCTCCGGTCTATATTTCTTTGAGCGTCTCATCGACGAGCAAAATCGGATAACGCTGCCACTCGGAACCACCAAGGTTACCTATACATCAGGCAGCACCGGCGAGCCCAAAGGCGTATGCCTTGACGCCCTCAGTTTGCAAACGGTAGCGAAATCATTGGCCGATGTGGTTCGGCCTTTGGATGCGAGCCGTCACCTATGCCTCCTGCCGCTTGCCACCTTGCTCGACAATCTCGCGACCACCTTGGTCGCGCCGCTGCTCGAGGCCGAGAGCCTCGTACCCTCGCTAAAGGAGACCGGTATTCGGTATGGCGGTGTCGATGTGCCTGCGCTCTTGGCCTGCATCAGTCGGCATGAGCCGCATAGTTTGGTGTTGGTGCCGGAGTTGCTGCGTATCTTGCTAGCCGCGATCGATCAGGGTTGGTCTGCTCCCAAGAGCTTGAGGTTCATTGCCGTTGGCGGTGCCAGTGTTTCGTCGCAGTTGCTTGAGCAGGCGGAATCGGCGGGGCTGCCGGTTTTTGAGGGATACGGCCTCAGTGAGTGCGCCTCCGTGGTGAGCCTCAATCGACCCGGTCAAACGAAATTCGGTACCGCCGGGAAACCTCTTCCGCATACGCGCGTGCGCATCGATGCTCAGGGCGAGATTCATGTCTCCGGCGCCACCATGCTCGGGTATCTTGGGTCGCCATCCGAAGACAAAGAAATAGCCACCGGAGACCTCGGCCATTTTGATGAAGACGGCTATTTGCACATTGTGGGACGTGCCAAGAATACCTTGATCACTAGTCTCGGGCGGAATATCTCGCCGGAATGGATTGAGCGCGAACTGCTTGCATGCCCTGAAATCGCCCAAGCGGTGGTGGTCGGGGAGGGCCGTCCATTCGTGTCGACCTTGCTGCAACCGTCGCATGCAGGTGTGACATCGGCTGCGTTGACAGCAGCCGTGACGCGTGTGAACCGACGCTTGCCTGACTACGCGCGGATTGGAGCCTGGCGCCAGCCGGATACGCCGTTCAGTGCGGCCAACGGCTTATTGACCGCCAACGGGCGCCCTCGTCGAGCGCTCATTGCCGAACGTCATTCGGCATTGATTGCCGACATCTATGTTGAATTCATCAAGGAAGTATCATGACCCCGTATCAATTATTGAGTGATCGTACCGCCACTGCTCGCGATTATCTGTTGTCTGCTCCCGTGATCCAGCGAGCGCTGACCGGCAATGTCACTCGTGACTTGTATCTGGGGTTTTTGCAGCAGGCGTATCACCACGTCAAGCACACCGTGCCGCTCCTGATGGCGGTCGGCAGTCGGCTCAATGACGAACATGGCTGGCTTCGCAAGGAAATCGTGCATTACACCGAAGAAGAAATCGGTCACGAGACCTGGATTCTCAATGATATTGAAGCGGCAGGGGGCGACAGAGAGGCTGTTGAAAAGTCGCAGCCGAGCGTACAAACAGATGCCATGGTGGCGTATGCCTACGATGTGGCTCAGCGGCGAAATCCGGTGGGTTTCTTTGGCATGGTTTTCGTGCTCGAAGGCACCAGCATTGCGCTCGCACTAAATGCAGCCCAGAGTATCCAGAATGCACTCGCCTTGCCTGATCGTGCCTTTAGCTACCTGCGTAGCCACGGCACGCTCGACCAGGAGCATATTCATCATTTAGCTGGGATCGTCGATCGTTTGAGTTGCGAACAAGACGCGCTGGCTATTACTCAATGTGCGAATGCCATGTACTGGCTCTACGGCAATGTGTTTCGCAATCTCGAACACGGTGCCGTATGACGGCTGAGATGAAGGTGCTGATCACGGGTGCCACGGGCGGCATCGGTGCGTCCACGATCTCCGCTTTGCTTGCAGCGGGTCACAGCGTCATGGCAACGGGTCGTGATCGCGAAGCGCTGCGTGCTCTAGAGGCGGATCATGCGGATTGTCAGCAGCGCCTCGAAGTGCTGTATGCGGATCTCTCGCAGACCACCGATCGCGAACGGCTAGTAACGGCCGCGGCCACTTGGAAGGGTGGGGTCAATGTCCTTATCAATAATGCGGGAACCGCCGATTTTTCATTGTTTGAGGATCAATCGATCGACGTCATCGAGCGACTGCTCGACATCAATTTGCATATCCCCATTCATTTGACTCACGCCTTGCTCCCAGTGCTTCGACGAAGCGATCCCGCCCACATCGTCAACATAGGATCTGTTTTTGGTGCGATTGGCTATCCGGGAAATGCGGTCTATTGCGCCAGCAAGTTCGGCTTGCGGGGCTTCAGCGAGTCACTTCGGCGCGAGCTCGCCGACACGCCAGTGAAGGTTCACCTGCTTGCTCCACGCGCCACTCAAACTCATCTCAACGATACCGTGGTCGATGCGCTTAATGCCGAGCTTGGCAACGCCGTCGACCGTCCCGATGCGGTCGCGCGCGCCGTACTTCACCTGTTCGAGGGCGCTGGGGGGGCTACCGTCATCGGATTTCCGGAAAAGCTCTTTGCCCGAATCAACGCTGTCCTGCCATCGCTAGTGGACCGTGCTTTGCGTAAGCAGTTGCCCATCATCCGCCGCTATGCGGCGATCAGGAGAACCTCATGAATTTACTGACTCGATCCGCTGCGTTACTGCTTGCTGGTGCCTGCGCCACCATGCTGGTGAGCCCCCTGGCAGAAGCCGACAACACCCCCATCGTGTCGTCGCCGTCCGACAGGCTGTCTGAGGTCCAGGCCGAGTGGGCGCGGATCAACTATCAATTGCCTGCTGCCGAACGTGCGCAAGCCTTCGAAGCGCTTGCACGCGATACCCGCCGATGGGTTGAGGGCGAGCCACAACGCGCTGAGCCGCTCATATGGCACGGCATCGTCTTATCCAGTCAGGCTGGAGCACAAGGGGGTCTCGGTGCACTTTCGCTCGCCAAAGAGGCGCGTCAGACTCTGGAGAAATCGCTCAAGATTGATGAGAGCGCTCTCCAAGGCTCGGCGCATACGAGTCTTGCCACGCTGTACTCCAAAGTGCCGGGGTTTCCGATCGGCTTTGGTAGTGACAAAAAAGCCAAGGACCATTTCAAGCAGGCCTTGGCAATGAATCCGACCGGCATTGATGCCAATTTCTTTTATGCAGAATACCTCGCCGATGAAGGTGACAGGCTACAGGCCATCCAGCACCTGAAGCGTGCGCTTGCAGCAAAAGATCGACCGGGGCGCGAGCTGGCGGACGCCGGCCGTCGCAAGGAGATTCAATCACTGCTGACCACAATTCAATCAAAAAAATAAAGTCAGCATTATGTCGGGGTCATTTTCAGGTGCAAATAGAGAGCGCGCATGAACCAGGCGTGATCTGGTATGGACTATTACCCGTGGTGATCGCTGTGTTGCTGATCGTCATGGCAATCACTGCTGTCGATGTCTGGTTGGCCAATCGATTTTTCTTCGATGCGCTGTCGCAGAGCTGGATTGGTACGGGTGAAGCCTGGGCCAACGAGGTGTTACACCGCGGTGGGCGCAATACCCTGCGATTGATCGGCGTGTTAGCCATCATCGGTTGGATTGTCAGCATCCGGGTTCCGCGTTGGCGTATTCACCGCAGATCGCTGGGATACTTTGCACTATGCATGGCTTTGGTTCCGCTCTTTGTGGGCGGTCTCAAGCAGATTACGAATGTCGATTGTCCCTGGGATATGCTGGCTTTTGGAGGCAACCGACCGACGCTGGAATATTTTGAGTCACGCCCCACAGAGCTCCCTGCTGCAGTATGTTTCCCGGGGGCCCATTCATCTTCCGCTTTTGCATTGTTTGCTTTGGCTTTTTTGGCAAGACGGCAATCGGTACGGGCCGGTGTCTTGGTGACGGCCTACGTGATACTACTTGGAGGGCTTTTTTCGCTAGCTCAGCAGGCGCGAGGCGCTCATTTTCTCTCGCATGATCTTTGGTCGATGTTACTGGCGTGGGTGATCTGTGGGGTCATTTACCGACTCATGTATGTGTCAGGGCTAAAAGCGAGAGTCGTCGCCGCGAAATCCACTCTTATACCGGTGTGTATCGCATGGGGCGTGCTATTGATGTCGGCACCGTCAGGGCCGGTCGCAGCGGAAGAACCGGCTGAGCAGGGAGAGCGTGTCTTGCCAAGCTTTTCCACTCGTAGCGATGTGGCATCGAAAGCGCGCGCGGAGGGTGTGCCGGAGGATGCCGAGCTCGAGCGCGTCGGGGCGGTAATCGGAAAAATACTGATTCGACCCCAACCTATCTTTGATGTCTCAAAGTCCGAAGAGAATACCCGCTTGTTTCGATTGGCAAACCGTCTCCACTACGGCACTCGTCCGGCCACCATCTCTGACAAGTTATTGATAGCGCAAGGTGAGCTATTCGACGCCAGCATCGTGGCCGAAAGCGAGCGACTGTTGCGCGATACGCGCTACCTGTACGACGCCGAGATTCGTCCCGTGTCGTATCGGGATAACCAGGTGGATCTTGAGGTCGTGACACGTGATGTGTGGACACTCAACCCCGGCGTGTCTTTCG
>CAZHLL010000046.1:0-2282 GCA_964533305.1 uncultured Acidibacter sp. | reverse complement strand
AGAAAGGGCGGGCGTAACAGCACTGGGTTCGAAATCGAAGAGCTGAATCTGCTTGGGATGGGGACCCAATTGAGTTTGAAGCAGACTTCCGAGGCAGACCGCGACAGCACCTCATTACGGTATGTCGATTCGCAACTCGGGAGCTCCTGGTGGCGTATCGAGTCTGAGTATGCTGATAACAGTGACGGCAGTTTGAAGCGCTTGATCGTGGAGCAGCCTTTTTACTCGCTCGATACGCGATGGTCGGCAGGCGTGTCGGTTCGCGACGATCAGCGGGTCGATAACTTTTACAGCCGGGGCGAAAAAGCTTATGAGTACTTCCATTCCCAGCGCTTCGCAGAGGCCAAGTGGGGTTGGTCCAAAGGTCGAGCGAATCGTTTCGTGGATCGTTATTCAGTGGGGTGGACGCGCGATCGCAATGAGTTCAGCGATGCGGGTACCTTCGGCGAGCTCAATGCCCTGTTGCCCCAAGATCGAGATTTGGCCTATCCGTGGTTCGCTTGGGAACGTGTGGAGGACGAGTATCTCGAAGCTCGTAATCTCGATCAAATAGAGCGAACCGAGGATGTCGCCCTCGGCTGGCGATTCGCAGCGCGGCTCGGGTTCGCCCATCGTAGTTTATCGTCTGACCGGAATGCTCTCCTGATCGATTCGTCGGTGGCAAAGGGTTATGTCTGGGGAGACGGTCGTCAGCTGCATTGGCAGGCGGCACTGACGGCTCGCCATGAGCAAGGACAGTTTCGCAATACGCTACTGAGTTCTCGTATCGAATTCTATCAAAGACAATCCGAGCGCCGTTTATTCTTTGCTGCCCTCGAAGTCGATGCCGGCCACAAACTGGATGCCGACCGTCAGCTGTCTCTGGGAGGCGACTCAGGTTTGCGTGGTTACCCGCTGCGCTTTCGTGACGGCGAGGGGCGTTGGCTATTAACCCTCGAGCAGCGCGCTTTCACCAACTGGTATCCATTCCGTCTTGTGTATGTGGGTGGTGCCGCTTTCGTTGATGTCGGCAGTACCTGGGGTGCGAGTCGCTTTGATTCAAGTCGGTCCGTACTCGGCAATGTGGGTGTCGGTCTTCGGCTTGGCAACAGCCGCTCAGCGCTAGGTAACGTGTTGCACATTGATCTGGCTATGCCTTTTGGTGGGTCCGGTAATGCCAAAGATATTCAATTGATCATTGAAACCAAAAAGAGCTTCTGATCATAGCGCGCCTATCTGTGACATTAATGATTAAAAACCCGATAAAAATGTCTTCAATGCGCTTACGGTCGATGACCGTAGAGGCCTTGACTGCCACGACCGTGCTTTGGTGTTTACTGATTCTCAACCCGGCGCTGTGGCAGCAGTTGACGGACTGGCATCCGATCAAAACGTGGGTCGATGTGCCTTTTCTGGGGTCTTTTTTTGTTCTGACGTTTGTCGTTACTTATCTGTTTTTTACTCCTTTGACCTTGAGTCGTACCTTGATCAAACCCGTGTTGGGGATGGTGGTCGTAATGTCCTCCCTCGCCACCTACTTCGTCGCTCACTATGGCATCCTGATCGACAAGACAATGATTCGTAACGTCTTTGCGACCAATGCTGCCGAAACATCCGAGCTCCTGAGTTTGGGCTTGTTAACTCAGGTGTTGCTATCGGGAGTGTTGCCCGCAGCCATCATTCAATTCGTGCCTTTGACGCTGCAGACAAGGCGCGAGGTTCTGCTTCGCAGGCTGATTAGTTTGACCGGCCTGTTACTGCTGGTGGCGGTGATTGCCGCCACGTTTTACCAGTCGCATGCGGCATTGTTGCGCAATCATCGAGAAGTGCGACACATGCTGACTCCGGTGAATATCATTGCCAGCACAGCAGGTCTTGCTGCTGAGGCGGTGCAGCGACCGTTACCGTACGAGTCAATCGCCGCCCGAGTTCATCTTGGGCCCCATTGGCAAAACACGACGAGTACCGTATCCGGCAAGGCAGGGGAATCCAAACGGAAGAGGCCCGTAGTCATCGTTCTTGTGGTGGGAGAGACCGCCCGAGCCCACAACTTCGGTCTCAATGATTATGCGCGCCAAACAACACCGCGTCTGGCCGAGGCCTCTGATCTCATTGCATTCCAAGAGGTGACGGCTTGTGGTACTTCCACGGCAATTTCCGTTCCGTGTATGTTTTCGGATTTGACACGCGAGGAGTTCTCTCCGCGCAAGGCAAGAGCGCGAGATAATTTACTGGATGTGCTTGAACGAGTCGGTTTTGCGGTCACATGGTTCGACAATAACACCAGTTGCAATGGGGTCTGT
>CAZHLL010000045.1:8814-18375 GCA_964533305.1 uncultured Acidibacter sp. | reverse complement strand
TCATCGCCGTGCGCGGCGCCGATGCGCGCTCGTTCCTGCAAGGCCAATTGAGTCAGGATGTGTTGACACTCTCGCCGCGAGAGACCCGCAGAGCCTCGCTCAACAACCCGCAAGGACGTTGCCTTGTGATTCTCTACATCCTGCCCGATCCCACGCTGCTGAACGAGAACGCGCCCGATGTACTCTGCGTCACCCCCGAATCACAGGCGGTCACGCTCATGAACACGCTGCGCCGCTACATCTTGCGCAGCAAGGTGACGCTCGCCGATGAGACCGAGCGTTATGCGCTGCACGGCTGCTGGACGTCCCCGAGCGGCGCGGCCTCGGTCACGACGGTGTACTGGCCACACACCCTCGATGGCCGCTGGATACGGCTCGCGCCACGCAGCACGCCCGCCAGCGACGCGGGCAACGCGTATGCCCTCGCCGCTTGGCATGCCGCGGATATCACGGCGGGAGTGCCGCGCCTCACGCCGCGCACCGAGGGCGAGTTTGTGGCACAGATGCTGAACCTCGATGCGCTCGATGCCATCTCCTTCAGAAAAGGGTGTTATACCGGTCAAGAGGTCATTGCGCGCGCGCACTTTCGCGGCCGGGTCAAACGTCGACTCCAAAGATTTAGCCTCGCACTACCGAAGGGCGTGGCCGCACCCGCATCCGGCGAGAGCATCCAATTGAGCGACGGGCGCAGTGCTACCGTGGTTGACATCATGCGCGATCCCAAAGACGACACGTCCCCGTACGAGTGTCTGGCGGTCACAACCTTTGATGCGCCCAACGTACCGGAAGCGAGACCCATGAGTTACCGTCTGCCGGAATGACGGTGGCTGGCCTCAGGTCGCGACCGTCTGACGCTCGCTAAACCTCGGGACGCAGGTGCGGGAACAGCAGCACGTCGCGAATGGAGCCCGTGTCGGTCAACCACATCGCGAGCCGATCAATGCCCACGCCGAGCCCCGCCGTCGGTGGCAGCCCGTACTCGAGCGCACGGATGTAATCGGCGTCAAAGAACATCGCCTCTTCATCGCCCGCCTCCTTGCGCTCGACCTGCGCATGGAAACGCGCCGCCTGATCCTCCGGATCATTGAGCTCGGAGAAACCATTGGCGAGCTCGCGACCACCGACAAAGAATTCAAAGCGATCGGTGAGGAAGGGGTCGCGGTCGTTCGCTCGTGACAGCGGCGACACCTCGGCCGGGTACGCATAGACGAAGGTCGGCGCCATCAAGGTGTGCTCGCCGGTTTTTTCAAAGATCTCGATCTGCAGCTTGCCGGCTCCATCGCCGTTCTTCCAGGGAATACCACGCGCCTCGCAGGCCGCGCGCAGATACGTGACTTCGCGCAGTCGCGCGCGATCAAGATCCGGATTGCGCTCGAGGATGAGATCCTCGACCGTGACCCGACGAAACGGCGCGCTCAAGTCGTAGTCCTGCCCTTGCGACGAAAACTGCAGACTACCCACTACCGCCTCGGCCGCCCCGCGCATCATCTGCTCAACGAGGTTCATGAGATCCTCGTAGTCGGCGTAGGCCTGATAGAGCTCGAGCATGGTGAACTCGGGGTTATGCCGCGTCGAGAGCCCTTCGTTACGAAAGTTCCGGTTGATTTCATAGACCCGCTCGAAACCACCCACCACCAATCGCTTAAGATAAAGCTCCGGCGCGATACGCAGATACATCTCGAGATCGAGCGCATTGTGGTGCGTGATGAAAGGTCGCGCTGCCGCGCCGCCCGGAATGGGTTGCATCATCGGCGTCTCGACTTCCATGAAACCGAGCGCATCGAGCATGTCGCGCAAAAAACCGACCAATCGCGTGCGCTTGCGAAACACCTCGCGACTCTCGGGGTTCATGATGAGATCAACATAGCGCTGACGGTAGCGCGCTTCGGTATCGGCGAGGCCATGCCACTTGTCGGGCAACGGTCGCAATGACTTGACGAGTAGCGCCATCGACTCAACCCGCACCGAGAGCTCACCCGTCTTGGTCCGAAACAGCACGCCCTCGACGCCGACGATATCGCCGATGTCCCAGCCCTTGAAGGCGTCATAGATTTCGCCGAGCGCATCGCGCTGCAGGAAAAGCTGGATTTGTCCAGAGCTGTCCTGAATATGGGCAAAGCTCGCCTTGCCCATGATGCGACGCAACATCATGCGACCCGCCACCCGCACGCGCACGGCTTGCGCCTCAAGCGTCGCGGCATCCGCATCGTCATAACCTGTGTGCAGATCCGCCGCGAGCGCATCACGCCGGAAATCATTGGGGAAGGCGACCGGCTGCGACTCGCGTAGTTGCGAGAGCTTGCCGCGTCGCTCCGCGATCAGTTTGTTGTCATCGTGCGTCTCTGCCGTCATGTGCGTCAAAGCCCCGCTTTCAAAGATGCCTCGAGGAAAGGATCCAGATCCCCATCGAGCACAGCCGTGGTGTTACCGATCTCGACATCGGTGCGCAAATCTTTGATGCGTGATTGGTCGAGTACGTAGGATCGAATCTGGTTGCCCCAGCTCACATCGGACTTGGAATCTTCCAGTACCTTGGCGGCCGCATTGCGCTTGTTGACCTCGAGCTCATAGAGCTTGGCTTTCAACATTTTCATCGCAGTCGCCCGGTTCTTGTGCTGGCTACGCTCGTTCTGGCAGGCGACCACGATGCCGGAAGGCATGTGTCGCAAGCGCACGGCGGATTCAGTCTTGTTGACGTGCTGACCGCCCGCGCCGCTTGATCGATACACATCCATCTCGATGTCCGCCGGGTTCACCTCGATGTTGATGTCATCGTCGATCTCGGGCGAGACGAACACCGAGGCAAATGAGGTATGCCGTCGATTCCCGGAGTCAAACGGCGACTTGCGCACGAGACGATGCACGCCCGTCTCGGTCCGAAGCCAACCATAGGCGTGGTCACCGCGAAACTCCAAGGTCGCACTTTTGATGCCCGCCACTTCGCCGGGGCTGGAATCGATCACCTCGGCGGCAAAGCCACGCGTCGCCGCCCACTTGAGATACATGCGCATGAGCATCTGAGCCCAGTCCTGCGCCTCGGTGCCACCGGCGCCTGCCTGAATATCGAGATAGGCGTTGTGTGAATCCATCTCGCCGCGAAACATGCGGCGCAATTCGAGTGCACGCAGCTGGGATTCGATGCCGGGGAGTTCGCGTTCGATTTCGCTCGCCGTGGCCTCGTCGTCCTCGGCCTCAGCGAGCTCGAGGAGTTCGACCGAATCGCCAATCGAGCGTGTGACCCGATCAAGCTCTTCGAGCTGACCGGTGAGGCGCGATCGCTCCTTGCCGAGCTCCTGTGCTTTTTCAGGGTTTTGCCAGACGGCGGGGTCTTCTAGTTCGCGGGTGACTTCCTCGAGACGTTCTCGTTTGAGATCGTACTCAAAGAAACCCCCTTAAGGAGCCGATGCGCTCCTCGAAATCCGCCAAAGAACGCTTGATGATGCCCAGTTCAATCATGGCGCGTAGTCTAGCAAATGATCGACCAGCAGTTGCAGGCGCTGCTCACCGCGATACTCGTTGACATCGAGGCGATAGACGAGATGCGCGTGCGTCGGCACGCGTAGCTCACCCTCGATGAGCAGGGGAGACTGCGTATCCTGCAGCACATTGAAGGCAATCGCCTCGAAGCGCCGCCCGGACCCCACAGGCTCCACCCACATCTTGAGATGCCGCTCACCGACGACTTTGGGCGTGTGCAGACGAAACGGCTGATCGAATGAGGGCTCCGCAAAGCCCTGCCCCCAGGGGCCCGCTTCCCGCAAGGCCATGGCGATATCGAGCGACACCTCCTCGACCGCGAGCGCGCCATCGGTCTCGATGCGATCAGCAAGCGTGCCGCCCTCCTGCCATCGAGCGACCTCACGATCGAACACCCGCGCAAACTCATCGAGCCGCTCGCGATCGAGCGTGAGCCCCGCCGCCATCGCATGCCCACCGAAGCGGATGACCATGCCCGGATGTCGGCTCGAAATGGCTTCGAGCACATCGCGCACATGCACACCGGGCACCGAGCGCGCCGAGCCGCGCAGCTCGCCCGCCTCGGCATCCGCAAAGGCGATCACCGGTCGACGCACCCGCTCCTTGATGCGCCCGGCGACAAGACCCACCACCCCCTGATGCCAACCGGGATCATAGAGACAGAGCCCATACCGACCGTCATCGGCGGGGTCCGCAAGACCGCGAACGGCGGCGAGCGCTTGCGTTTGCATGTCCGCTTCGATGGCGCGGCGCTCGCGGTTGAGCTCATCCAGCCTCGCGGCCATCTCACGCGCCTCGGTCAAAGATTCAGCCAGCAGACAACGAATGCCGATGGTCATGTCGTCGATGCGACCGGCGGCATTGATCCTCGGACCCACGATAAACCCGAGGTCGGTCGCCACCACTCGCTGAAGACTGCGCTGACCGAGTTCAAGCAGCGCCTGCACGCCCGGCGTGCAGCGCCCAGCGCGGATCCGCGCGAGCCCCTGCGCCACCAAAATACGATTATTGTCATCAAGCGGCACGATATCGGCAACCGTACCCAAGGCCACGAGATCGAGCCACTCGGCAGGCGATGGTGCCTTGCTCGGCAACTGCCCTGCCTCGCGCAAGGCGCGATGCAGCGCTGCCATCAAATAAAACGCGACCCCGACACCGGCCAAAGATTTGGAAGCAAAGCTTGCGCCAGGTATATTCGGGTTCACGATCACATTAGCAGCCGGCAGTTCGGGGCCAGCCAGATGATGGTCGGTAACCAGCACATCCATCCCGAGCTCGCGGGCTCGCGCCACGCCTTCGATACTGGAAATACCGTTATCCACCGTGATGAGGAGCGCCGGTGCGCTCGCTGCGGCCACCTCGACGATGCCACGCGACAAGCCGTAACCGAACTCGAAACGATTCGGCACCAAAAAATCGACCTGCGAAAAACCGAAGCTGCGCAGCGCGCGCACAATGAGCGCCGAGCTCGTGGCGCCGTCGGCATCAAAGTCACCGATCACGAGGATGAGCCCGCCGCGGCGGCGATGCTCAAGCAAAAGCTCCACCGCAGCCGTCACCCCATCGAGACTGCTCACGGGCAAGAGCCGCTCCAATCGCGTCGACAGTCGTATCGGATCATCAATGCCGCGAGCCGCGTACGCGCGTGCCAGCACGGATGGCAGACCCTCAAAGAATGGAAGACGCGCCGCATCGACTTCACGACGCTCGACTCGCAGCTTCATGTCGCGCCTGTCTGCAGCACGAGTCGCTGCAACGGCGAAGCCTTTTGGCGCCAGAGCCGCCAACGATCCCGGCGAGCCAGCGAAAGGCTCTGATCAGCGGTTTCGATCTGCACGCGGCCAAGCCGCCCATCCGACAGCGCCCGACAGAGCGGCGCTAGCCAATCATGCTCCAAGCGCGAAAGATCCCAACCGGCGAGTACCACGATCCAGCGCCCCTCGGGCTCGCGCGCCCAGAGCGGGTCTTGCCAGAGCGCCTCTGCGGTCTGCGGCAAGTCATGCTGCACTAGCCCCAACAATTCGCAGGCCGCCTCGACCCAAGGGTCATCGCTGGCGCAGACGGCGAGTCGATGACCGGCATCACGCGGCCACGCGCCCGCACCCGCACTCGCGCCCGCGCCCCATAACCACAGACTGCTGATGCTCGGCAGACCACGCGTTTCGCGCCGACGATTGAGCGGCAGATCATGCAACCACATCTCGATCTCGCTCATGAGTGCTCGCAGACGCGATGCCCCTGCTCCCTGCGGCTGACAGTGCTCGAGGTTGCGACCTCGGAGTGCGGCAGGTTCCAGGCTGGTCACACCCTCGGCCTGCAAGCCGTGCAATAAAAAACCGGACGAGCCCACGGGCAACAAACGCAGGCTCGAGTCACTGCCGAATACTGGATGAAAATGATCTGCCAACTCATCGGCCTCATCCTGCGGCAGAGTCAACACGGCATCGAGCGGTGCATGCACCTGCGTGAGCCCTGGCAGCAAATGCACGGGCGTCGCCACCCAGCAATTAGGCTCGGGTGTGACACCGGCCGCCGCCGCACGCGCCGCTTCGAGCACCGTCGCCACATCGCAGCGGATGAGCGCCTCGCAATCGAGCGCACGGGCAAACGCCTCGCGCCAGGAGAACCCGCGTGGGCTCGCCTTGGCGAGCCGCCATCGGCCTGGCGCTGGCCGCGCGGGCGTATCCCGAACCGCAGGCAGCACGCCTGCGAGCTCGCGATGCAAATCAGGCAGGATGAGCAAGAGATCACGCACATCGCGTATGGTATCGAACCTATGAGATTGATCGCGAATTCCTCACCCGGCGCCCTCATCCGCGACTACAGCGAGCAGCACATCACGGTACGGCAGGCCGGCATTGAGACGACGGAGCTCACTTTTGAAGAGGCCCTTCTGCTGCACACCGAGGGCATTACCCGCCTCGGCGATCTCGCGCCCCTTGCCCTCAAGGTGAGTCATTGCGAACCCTTGTGGCAGAACAAGCCCGAGCTCGTGCTGCTGGGTCACACGGAGCCCGGGCTCTGGCTGAGTGGCCCACAAAAGGCGCTCTTTCTCGAACGGGGTGTGGGGCTTGAGGTGATGACGCTCGGCGCGGCCTGCCGCACCTACAACCTGCTTGCGGCGGATGGGCGCAAGGTCGCCGCCTTGCTCTTTCCGAAGCCGCGCGCGGCGGCGCTCTCAGACCGTACCGGACTGTAGCGGCACGAAGGACACCGCGCCGAGTGTCTCGCGCGTGACGCCCTCCTCGGTGCGCGTCAAACGCAGCAATTGTTGACGCCCTTCGCCACCCACTGGCATCACGAGGCGCCCGCCCACGGCAAGCTGGGCAATCAAAGATTCGGGCACGCTGAGCGGGGCGGCGGCGACCAGAATGCCGTCATACGGGGCACCGAGCGCCCAACCCTCATAGCCATCGCCATGCTTGTAGCGTACGTTACGGATCTGTAATTCTTTGAGCCTGCTCTTTGCCCGCTCAAGCAGAGGCTCGATCCGCTCGATGGTGTAGAGCTTGCCGACAAGACTCGCGAGCACCGCCGTCTGATAACCGCAACCCGTGCCGACTTCGAGCACCTTTTCGAGCGGGCCCGCCTCGAGCAGTGCCTCGCTCATACGCGCGACGATATAGGGTTGGGAAATGGTCTGGGCAAAACCAATCGGCAACGCCGTATCTTCATAGGCTCGGCTCGCGAGCGCTTCGTCGACAAAGATATGGCGCGGTACAGTGCGAATGCGATCGAGCACGGCCTCGTTGGCGATGCCCTGCTCACGCAGACGCTGCACCAAACGCTCGCGCGTGCGCATCGAAGTCATGCCGATGCCGTTGAGCCGCCGATCGTTCACAGTGCCGCCAACCAATCCTTGACTGCGGGCAGCGCCTCGTGTCGAGTCAAATCCACTTGCAAGGGGGTGACCGCGACAAAGCCCTCGGCCACGGCATGAAAGTCAGTGCCGGGTCCATCGTCCTGACCTTCGCCCGCTTGCCCTACCCAAAAAATCGGCCGACCTCGAGGATCGTGGCCCGGGTGGATGCGCTCGGCGCGATGCCGGTGTCCGAGACGACTCGCCTGAAAACCCCGCAAGCTGGCCGCGGGACGATGCGGTACGTTGACGTTGAGAATGGTGTTGTGCGGCAAAGGCGATCGCACGAGGTGCTCGACCAATTGCCGCGCCACCCCGGCCGCCGCTGAGAAATCCATCTCGCCTTCGGTGGGCCGGCGCAACGAGAACGCAACCGTGGGGAGCCCCAGGAAACGTCCCTCGATGGCCGCCGCGACCGTGCCCGAATAGAGCACGTCATCACCCAAGTTTTCGCCGTTATTGATGCCCGAGACCACCATGTCGAATTCGAAATCGAACAGCCCCGAGATCGCAAGGTGCACGCAGTCGGTCGGTGTGCCTGTCACAAAAAAGAAATGGGGTTCGACCTCGGTCACCCGCAGGGGCACCTCCAGCGTCAAGGCATTGCTCGCCCCGCTGTGATTGCGCTCGGGCGCGACCACCGTCAGCTCCGCGAGCCCCTGCAGCGCATCGCGCAACGCACGCAGCCCGGGCGCCCGATAACCGTCGTCGTTGCAGACGAGAATCTTCATTGCGTGTGTTTTTCTTGGAGACCTGAGAGGTCGACAATATACTGAAAACCCCGCAGGCGGAGATAGCAGGATGCGCAAGCCTGGCGATGATGAAATCCGTGTCTTCCGCGAGGCGGTGAAGGACGTCAAGCCTTTGCGCCATGCGCCCCGCGTGAGTCACCGCAAAAAACCCCCGGCCAAGGCCCGGTTTCGGCGTCTCGACGAGGAAGAAGTACTCGATCAGAGCCTGTATCTGTCACCCGCGGATCTCGAGGTCGAGACGGGCGATGAGCTCAATTTCCGCCGCAATGGCGTGCAGGATGCGGTGATGCGTCGCTTGCGCCGGGGGCACTACCGGGTTGAATCGGAGCTCGATCTGCACGGCCTGATCCTGGCGGAAGCGAAACAAGCCCTGCGCGATTTTCTCGCCCGCGCACTCGCGGCACAGTGTCGTTGCGTGCGCATCATTCACGGCAAGGGTCGCGGCTCGGGTGCGCGCGGCCCGGTGCTGAAGCAAGCGGTCAATGTGATTCTGCGACGCACGGAGTCGGTGGTCGCCTTTTGTTCGGCACGACAGGTGGATGGCGGCACCGGGGCCATCTACGTGCTGCTCTATCGCTGGAGCGGCTAGCCTTTCACGCGACCTGTCTTTGACGCCGCTAGCGCACCAAGCTGCGAAGGCGCGCGATCGATTCCTCGTTGACCCAGCCCTCGGCCATGAGGTCTTCGAGTGACTCGGCGGGTGCCTCATACCACTGCCGCAATTCGCGCCGTACGAGCTGGCGCGTACGCGCGTAGGTCTTGGGCGGCAGCGCCGCGAGCTCCCGCGCCCGAGCCAAGGCGCGCGCCATCAATGTCTCGGCACGACAAAGCTCATCCACCAGCCCTGCGGCGAGCGCCTGCTGCGGATCCAGCATGCAGCCGCGCGCGAGAAAGTCTGCCGCCAAGCGGGCACCAATCACTCGCTCAAAGATTTTATGAATCGTGAGACCGGGATAAAGTCCGATCTGCACTTCATTGAGGCCAATACGAAAATCGCCTTCGGCCATCAATCTTTGATCACACAAGAGACTGACCACCGTGCCACCCGCTGGGCAATGCCCGCTGATGGCGGCGATCACGGGTTTGGTGCCGCAGGCAAGGGTCTTTTGCAGACTGAAGAATCCCCTGACGATGGCGTTGGCTGCCGCCGGCTCGCGCATCATCTCGCGCACATCGAGACCGGCGGAGAACACGCCGGGCGCACCGGTCAACACCAATACTCGCACCGAGTCATCCTGTTCCGCACTCAGGATGGCCTGCTCCAGCGCGGCAATGAGCTCGGCGTTCAGCGCATTCACGGGAGGGCGGTCGAGCTGCAGGACGCGACAGGCATCATGATTGGATAACGTGATCATCCCTCTGCCCCCTCTGGCAAACCCTCCGCGACATCGATCAATTCACGCAACAAGGCAGTGGCAAAACTGCCCGAGCGCAAGCCGAATTCCAGTTCCAGACTAGCGCCACCCACGAGGC
>CAZHLL010000045.1:0-8714 GCA_964533305.1 uncultured Acidibacter sp. | reverse complement strand
CTAGCGCCACCCACGAGGCCGTGGCCACCCACTGGATCGGGGACCGCCTCGTCATTTGAGTCCGCAACCAACCAACGATAGCGCAGATCCTCCACCCGAGCGCGCAAGGGGCGGCGCGAAGCTTCGACCTCTATCGCGGCCAACCAGTCACACACCGGTGCATAGTCAGCGAGTATCCGTGCTTCGAGTGTTGCGATCTCACCCGCGACCTCGGCTTTGCCGTTGATGCCCGCGAGCGGCCCGGTCGGGTGGATATCAAGGCGAGCCAATCTTTCTTTGATGGTGTCATCGATGTTATCCACCACGAAACTCGAATTGCTCCCATCGAGATTGGCGCGCTCACCTTCGAGCAGCGTACTCCAATGACCGAGACGCACCCGCTCGGCGAGCACCGCATTGAAGATCAGACTGCGCGCAGTCGACACCAACCAAGGCGCCGGACGCTCGCGCCGTGGGCCTTGAGCGAGCGCCGAGGCGAGCTCGCGCAAGTTACCCGCCTCGCGCCCGAAGCGCTGCGGCCCAAAATAATTGGCGATACCCTCGCTCGCCAGTGTCGCCAAGCGGTACTCAAAGATTTCTTTCGGGCCCGCGACCGATCGCAGCACGATCCGAAAGCGATTGCCCTTGAGTGCACCGCGCGGCAATTTGCGTCCATGCAGCGAAGCCGCTCGTACCACAAAGCCTTCACCCTCGAAGCCTTCCCAACTCCCGGCGCTGCGCCCACGCGCTGGTACACTGAACCATTGACGGGTGAGTGCATGACGGTCTTTGAGCCCGGCAAAGCCCACATCCTGCACCCGCACCCGCGCCTCGGCGGCGATTTTTTTGGCCACCCAGACGGTATTGGCATCGCGCTTTTCCACCTGCAACAGCACGTGACTGCCGGAACCCGAGGGTTCAAAACTCAAGCGCTCATCCACCCGAAAATCTTCGGGCTGTTGGCGTAACAGGGCCGTGCCACAGGGGGCGTCAAACACCCGCGGTGCATCGAGCGCCGCCGCGCGCCACGGGGCCCATGGCGTATCTGCCGTCACGGTCGCGGTCTCGGTCTCGGTCACGGTCACGGTCACGGTCACGAGCGACGCAACAACACGGCGGCTTGCGCGGCCAAACCCTCGGCGCGACCGAGAAAGCCAAGTTTTTCGGTGGTGGTCGCCTTGAGGTTCACGCGACTCGGCTCAATCTGCAAAAGCTCGGCGACGCGCGCGCGGATCGCATCGCGATACGGTGAGACTTTGGGTGCCTCAGCCAGCAAGGTCAGATCCACGTTGACGATCCGCCATCCCAAGCCGGCCACCTGCTCGCACACCGATTGCAATAATCGCCCGCTGTCGGCGCCCCGCCACGCGGGGTCGGTATCCGGAAAATGTTGTCCGATATCACCCAGCCCCGCCGCACCGAGTAGCGCATCGCAGAGCGCGTGCAACAACACATCACCATCCGAGTGCGCCTTGATGCCATGGGTGTGAGCGATCCGCACGCCACCCAACATGACGTGATCACCCGCTTCAAAGGTGTGCACATCCACGCCAAAGCCCACCCGCAAATCATCCCCTCGATCACTGCTCATGAACGCGCGCTCCTCTTGCGTGCAGAGAGTACACCCTCGATCAGCGCAAGATCCGACTGGGTCGTGACTTTGATGTTGGTCGCTTCACCCGCCACGAGCAGCGCCTTCGCCCCCTGCCACTCCATGGCCTGCGCGTCATCGGTGGGGGTACGGCCCGTCTCGCGCGCAGCCTCGAGCGCACGCCAAAGATCACCCAAGCGAAACATCTGCGGAGTGAGCGCCCGCCAGAGACCCTCCCGCGACTGGGTCTGTTCGCTTAACACCTGGCCCTCGCACAGCACCCCGCGCTTGACGGTGTCTGCAAGCGGCAGCGCGAGTAATCCGCCGCTGATGTCGGCATTCTGTGTGGTCATGTGCCATACCGCCTCGCACAGTGCTGCAATTTCGCCGGCCGAGACGCAAGGTCGCGCCGCATCGTGCACGAGTACCCACTCCTCGTCGGCCATACCGATTTCTTTGAGATGCTGCAGCGCTGCCAGCACCGAATCGCTGCGCTCAGCGCCGCCTTGGACTTCGTGCACGGACCGCGACCATGACCCGCGCAACGTCGGCCAATACTCATCGCCCGCACTCAGGGCAACGACGGCGTGTTCGCAGCGCATGTCTTCGAGAAAGGGTTTCAACGCCCATTCGATCAGGCTTGCACCCGCGATCTTCAAATATTGTTTGGGAGTCGCCGCCCCGAGCCGCTTGCCTCGACCGGCAGCGGGCAGGACGAGCGAGTACCGACGGGCTGACATCGCGCCCGTCAGCGCTGGGCAGTACGCGGGGTGGTCACGACGCGCCCACCCCCCGCATCGGGCTCGGGACGCACAAGCTTGGGTACGACCTGAAAGAAGGTCTCCGTGGGTGCCACCATGCCGAGCTCACTGCGAGCGCGCTCTTCGATGGCCGCCAGACCGTCTTTGAGATCGGCGACCTCCGCGGCGAGCTGCTCATTGCGACGGCGCAGCTGATCATTGGTGGCCGTCTGGGTCGCTACAGCCTGGCGCAAGCGCCACGCTTCGCTGACCCCATCGTCAGACCACCAAATGCGGTACTGGAGTACGAGCACCAGCACACACAACACTCCGGCGTATACCTTGGTCATTTGCGCTCGAAGAGTAAACCGCTCGCCCGCCGAAATAAAGTCCGCTGCATCAAAGCTTGACCGGGAAGGCCTCGCGCCCGGCGTACTTCGCCTTGCCACCGAGCTCTTCTTCGATGCGCAGCAACTGGTTGTATTTGGCGACCCGATCCGAACGTGACATGGATCCCGTTTTGATCTGGGTGGCGGCGGTCGCCACCGCAATGTCGGCAATGGTCGTATCTTCCGTCTCGCCCGAGCGATGCGAAATCACGGCGGAGTAGCCTGCGCCATCGGCCATGGCAATGGCCTCCAGCGTCTCGGTGAGCGTGCCGATCTGATTGACCTTGATGAGGATGGAGTTCGCGACCCCAGCCCGGATTCCCTCGGCGAGAATCGCGGTGTTGGTCACGAAGAGATCATCCCCCACGAGCTGGCAGCGCTTGCCGAGCGCCTGCGTCAACTGTGACCAACCGGCCCAATCACCCTCGGCCATGCCATCCTCGATGGTGATGATCGGATACTTGTCGACTAGCTTGCTCAAATATTTGACGAACGCCGCCGCCTTGAAGCTGCGACCCTCGCCTTCGAGGTGGTAGGCGTCTTTCTTGAAAAACTCGGAGCTCGCCACATCGAGCCCGAGGTAGATGTCTCGCCCCGGTCGATAACCCGCCTTCTCGATGGCCTGCAGCAATAATTTGAGCGCGACTTCGTTGGATTTGAGATCCGGCGCAAAGCCACCCTCATCACCCACCGCGGTGGTGAGCTTCTTGCCCTTGAGGATGTTCTTCAGGGTGTGGAACACCTCCGCCCCCTGCTGCACCGCCTGCGAAAAACTTTTGGCGCCCACCGGCAGGATCATGAATTCCTGGATGTCGAGACTGTTATCCGCGTGCGCGCCACCATTGATGACGTTCATCATCGGCACCGGCATCACAGGCTTGCGACCGCGGGCGAGATAACGCCACAGCGATTGATCGGAGTCCTCCGCGGCCGCATGCGCCACCGCCATCGACACCGCGAGCAGCGCGTTGGCCCCGAGTCGCGATTTATTGGGCGTACCATCGAGCGCAATGAGGCGTGCATCGATTTCCTGCTGATCGCGCGCATCGCGCTTGAGCAGGGATTTGCGGATCACCGTGTTGACGTTGTTGACGGCCTTGAGCACACCCTTGCCGAGATAACGCTTCTTGTCGCCATCGCGCAGTTCCACCGCCTCGCGCGTGCCGGTGGAGGCACCGGAGGGCACGGCCGCGCGCCCCACAGCACCGCTTGCGAGCACCACATCCGCCTCGACGGTCGGGTTGCCTCGCGAGTCAATGATTTCTCGGGCAACGATGTGGGCAATACGGCTCATAGATCTTCCTCAAGTGGTTTTTCTTTGACAGTTTTGTCGATTGCGGCAAGCGTCGTCAGCAAGGAGCGCATGCGCGCGAGCGGCCAGGCGTTCGGACCATCGGACAAGGCTTCGGCGGGATTCGGGTGGGTTTCCATGAACACCCCCGCCACCCCCGCGGCGACCGCCGCGCGCGCGAGCACCGGCACAAATTCGCGTTGACCGCCGGAGCTGCCGCCCTGCCCACCCGGCAACTGCACCGAGTGGGTGGCATCAAACACCACCGGACAGCCCGTGCGTCGCATGACGGCAAGCGCTCGCATGTCCGAGACGAGATTGTTGTAGCCAAAGGAAAAGCCACGCTCGCAGACCATGATGCCGGGGTTGCCGGTGGAGCGAGCCTTGTCGACCACGTTCTGCATTTCCCAGGGCGAAAGAAACTGCCCCTTCTTGATGTTGACCGGCTTGCCTTGTGAGCACACGGCCACAATGAAATTGGTCTGGCGACAAAGAAATGCGGGCGTCTGCAGCACATCCACCACCGAGGCAACCTCGGCGAGCGGCGTGTCCTCGTGTACGTCCGTCAGCACCGGCAGCCCAAACTGCTGACGGATGCCTTCGAGCACTTTGAGACCGGCGTCCAGCCCCGGCCCGCGATAGCTCGTGCGCGATGAGCGATTGGCCTTATCGAACGACGCCTTGAAAATATAGGGAATGCCGAGCTCGCGCGCGATCTCGGCCACGCTGCCTGCCACATCCTGGCAGAGCGTCTCGCTCTCGATCACGCAGGGCCCTGCGATCAGGAAAAACGGTCGGTCGCTGCCGACCTCGACATCAGCGAGTTGCATGCTGGGCCTTGGCGGCGGCAATAAAGCGTGTGAAGAGCGGATGCCCATCGCGCGGATTGGAGGTGAACTCCGGATGGAATTGAGTGGCCATGAACCACGGATGATCGGGGAGTTCAATGATTTCGACAAGCTCATCCGCCGACATGCCCGAAAATCTCAGGCCCGCCTGGCGAAACGCCTCGAGATAGGTGTTGTTGAACTCGTAACGATGACGGTGACGCTCGCGGATCGGGCTCTTGCCGTACACCTCGCGTGCGCGCGAGCCCGCTTCGAGCACGACATCCTGACCGCCGAGTCGCATGGTGCCGCCCTTACCCGAGGCCTCATCGCGGGCCTGCGCGCCGCGCAGCGCATCCTGCCACTCGGTAATCAGCGCGATCACCGGGTGTGCGGTATCGCGCTTGAATTCAGTGCTGGTCGCCCCCTCGAGCCCAAGCACATGCCGCCCATACTCGATCACCGCGAGCTGCATGCCGAGACAAATCCCGAGATAGGGCACGCCCTGCTCGCGCGCGTAACGGATCGCGGCAATCTTGCCCTCGACGCCGCGCTCACCAAAGCCGCCTGGCACCAGGATCGCATCCATGCCGGCGAGCGCACCCGCGCCATGGCTCTCGATATCCGTCGACTCAATGAAATGGATGTTCACCTTGGTGCGGTTCTGCACCCCCGCGTGCACGAGTGCCTCGTTCAGCGAAATGTAGGAATCGCGGTTCTGCACGTATTTGCCGACCATCGCGATATTCACTTCACCCTGCGGATGCGCCTTGGCATCGACCACGCGCTGCCACTCGGAGAGATCCGCGGGTTTCGCCTGCGCACCGAGCTGCAGCTTTTCGATCACGATGTCATCGAGCCCCTGCTCATGCAGCAACATCGGGATTTCATAGATGTCGCGCGCATCGATGGCCGAGATCACGGCCCGCTCTTCCACGTTGGTGAAGAGCGCGATTTTTCGCCGATGCTCAGCCGGCAAGGGATCCTGTGCACGACAGAGCAGCACATCCGGCTGAATACCAATGCTGCGCAATTCTTTGACCGAATGCTGCGTCGGCTTGGTCTTGATCTCGCCCGAACCCCCGACCACCGGCACCAAAGTCAGGTGCATGAAAATCGCCTGCGAACGCCCGAGCTCGACTCCGATCTGCCGGATCGCCTCGAGGAAGGGCAAGGATTCGATGTCACCCACCGTGCCGCCGATCTCGACCATGCAGACGTCGGCATCCCCCGCGCCCAATTTGATGCTCGCCTTGATCTCATCGGTGATATGCGGGATCACCTGCACCGTGGCGCCGAGATAATCGCCGCGTCGCTCTTTGCCGATCACGCGCTCGTAAATGCGGCCCGTGGTGAAATTGCTGTGACGGCCCGTGACCGTGCGCACAAAGCGCTCATAGTGGCCGAGATCAAGGTCCGACTCGGTGCCATCATCGGTGACGAACACCTCGCCGTGCTGAAACGGGCTCATGGTGCCCGGATCCACATTGATATAGGGGTCGAGTTTGACCATCGCGACCTTCAGGCCGCGGGCCTCCAGAATGGCGGCCAATGAAGCTGAAGCGATGCCTTTTCCGAGAGAGGAAACCACACCGCCCGTGACGAAAATAAAACGAGACATCAGGGACCGCCGCAAGTTAAGGGCCGCATCATGTGTGCAGCACGACGGGAAGTCAGGGTAACAAAACCCGCCCGCCGACTCAATTGTGACACCTGCCGGGGTAGCCGGCCCTCAGCCGCTCGCCTCTATCCAGCCCTCAGGGCGCTGCCAGATGAGCCGCAGTCGAGTGCGAGCGGGCGCATCATCCTGCGCCCGATAGCGGGCCGACACATAGAGATCACCGACCGCAATGACCTCCTCGCCCGCCCCAAGGAGCGGGACGCGCTCGCGCCACCACGGCAGCACCCTCGCCTCGCGCAGCAGCGACTTGATGCGTCGTCGACCCGCACCGCCCTGCAGCGCCATCGATTCACCCCCCACCCGGGTGCGCACCCACAGCAAGGCGGGCAAGCGTTCGGCACTCAACGGCCCCTCGGCATCGCGCACCAGTTGCAAACTACCCTCTCCGGGCCCGAGCGACAGCGCCTCGCCCACACGCCAACGCCAGCGCAACGGTGCAGGCTTGCCAGAGGATTTTTTGGTGGCGGTTTCTTTGGCCACTGATTCTTTGGCAATCGCATACAGTCGATCGCCAAACCGTCTTACCTCACCGCCTGGCCAACGTACGATCGGCTGCGCGTCCGCCCGCGCGCGCGGCAGCTCGCAGCGAATGCGCTCAAGGTGCTTGGTATCAGGCAAGGAGAGCCCGAGCTCACTCAGCCAGGCGCGCAAGGCATTGCGCTGGCGAGCGATGCCCAGCGTCATCAAGGATTGAAGTTCCATCACCGCCGGCGAGGCATTGGCTGGGCGCAAGTGCGCAAGGTCCGCAGCCGCCAGCTCATCGAGCAAAGCACGGGCCTCGCCCAGATGAGCGGCACTGCGCGCGATGACACTCGCCGCCGCGGGCCAGCGCGCCGTCAGCTTGGGCAAAACCTCGGCACGCAGGTAGTTGCGATCAAAACGCACATCCTGATTGCTCGGATCCTCGATCCAAGGCAGTGATTTCGTGCTCGCCAAAGAATTTAGCAGACTCTCGAGCGCCGCCCGTGGCACATCAAGCCAAGGTCGCCACAGCCAGCCTCGTCCGAGTGGCATCTCCGCTGGCATGGCAGCGAGCCCCCGCACGCCGGCGCCGCGCAGCAATTGCAGCAACAAGGTTTCCGCCTGATCCTCAAGATGATGGGCCGTGAGCAGACACTCATCGCGCCGAATGAGCTCCGTGAAGACGGCATAGCGATGATGACGGGCCTCGGCCTCGAGCGATTGCCCTTGGGCGAGCGTGATCTCAAGCCGTCGTACCGTGAGCGGCACCGCCAGCGAGCGCGCCAGACGCCGACACTGTTTCGCCCAATCCGCCGAGGGTCGCTGCAGGCCATGATCCACATGGATTGCTCGCACACTGCGCCCGGCGAGCACACCCTGGTCGCGCAGCTGCGCGCAGGCTGCGAGCAACGCCAATGAATCCCGTCCGCCACTGAAGGCGACGACCACGCCACGCGGAGCAACAGCGATCTTTGATCGCAACAGGGAAAGCGGCTCCCGCCCGCTCAACGCGCGGGAAGCAGTCATTTGGCTCAGCCTGCAGCCTCGTCAAAGACGCCAAAGCCCGAGAGCTTGGCCGCGCGCTCCTGCATCAACTGTTCGATGGGTTTCGCGCGCAGCGCTGAGAGGTGTTTGACCAAGGCGCCCTTCAAGGCGGCCGTCGCCGCCTCAGGGTCCCGATGGGCGCCGCCGAGCGGTTCAGCGATGACTTCATCGATGAGCCCCAGCGAGCGCAAGCGATCCGCGGTGAGCCCCATGGCTTCCGCCGCGGTTTCTTTTTTGTCGGCGCTCTTCCAAAGAATGGAGGCACAGCCCTCGGGCGAAATCACCGAATAAGTACTGAACTGCAGCATCAGCAAGCGATCACACACACCGATCGCGAGCGCCCCACCCGAGCCGCCCTCGCCGATCACGGTGCTCAAAATCGGTACCCGCAGGCTCGCCATCTCAAAGAGATTACGCGCAATGGCCTCGCTTTGACCCCGCTCCTCGGAATCCAAACCGGGATAGGCGCCCGGCGTATCAATGAAAGTGATCACGGGCAAAGAAAAACGCTCGGCCATGCGCATAAGACGCAAGGCTTTGCGATAGCCTTCGGGTCGCGGCATGCCATAGTTGCGCCGCACTCGTTCTTTGGTGTCGCGGCCCTTTTGATGGCCGATCACCATGACGGGCTCGCCCGCGAGCCGCGCAAGCCCCCCGATCAGCGCCTTGTCATCGCCGAACATCCGATCGCCATGCAGCTCTTCAAAGTG
>CAZHLL010000044.1:0-18485 GCA_964533305.1 uncultured Acidibacter sp. | reverse complement strand
TAGGAACTTGCGCGGACAACGGCCGCCGCGACGCGCGTACTCTTGCAGGGGTAGTCGCGAGGCGGGCTCGTAGATTGCGCACAAGGGTTCGGGTAGCTCCTCCGTCGCCGAGCGATAAGCCGTGGCAAGCTGCGTTAGATCACGCTGGTGCAAAAGATGCTGCAGCACCGATAAATCGACCCTCGGCAAGTCGCAAGCGAGCACCCACCAGGCGGCGTCGGGGTGCTGTGCCTGGGCGGCGAGTATGCCGGCGAGCGGGCCGTAATCGCCCTCGCGGTCAATGATTTGGGGCCAGGCGGCGCGTAAAGGTTCCTGGGTTTGATCGGCTCTCACGGACACGAAGCATTGATCCGTGACGGTGGCAAGAGACGCTAGCGCTCGCGTCAGCTGGGCCTCGCCTGCATAGCGCAAGGCCGCCTTGTCGCGCTGCATGCGACGGCTATGTCCACCGGCCAGCACCAAGCCGTAGAGCGGTGCCTCAGCGCTCGACGACACGCTTGCCCCCGGTCTTCTGCAAAAGTTGCACGTTCTCGATACGAATGTCGTGCGATAGGGCTTTGCACATATCGTAGATGGTAAGCGCGGCGACACTTGCGCCAGTGAGCGCTTCCATCTCCACACCCGTGACGTGATGGGTCTTCACGCTGCAGAGGATATCGATCCGGCCTTCACGTGGGGACTCGATGCGGATATCCACGTGTTCAAGGGGCAGCGGATGGCAAAAGGGGATGAGATCCGAAGTTCGCTTGACCGCCTGCACCCCTGCAATGATGGCAGTGTCGAACACTGGGCCTTTCTTTGATCGATGACCGGAGGCCTTGAGTGCGCGGGCAACGGCAGCCGGCAGCTTGAGTGTGGCGCGGGCGGTGGCCTCGCGCTGGCTGGCAACTTTGGTCGAGACATCCACCATCTGCGGCTGGTTGGCGGCATCGAGATGTGACAAGCCACTGGCGGATATCTTTGGTTTTCTCTGCTGAGTTGTGCGTCGGTTCATCTCGATCATCCGCCAATATGAAACATTTCCACTTTTTCGGCTCTGGACTGCCGCAGCTGATAGCGCTGCTCGCTGTAGCGATCGACTCGCGCTCGCCACACGCCACGGATGATATCGAGCAACTCCTGATCGTTCGTGCCATCGCGCAGCGGGGTGCGTAGGTCCGTTCCCTGTTCGGCAAAGAGACAGGTGTATAAGCGGCCATCCGAGGATAATCGTGCACGCGAGCAGCTGCCGCAAAAGGGCTGGGAGACCGAAGAAATGAAGCCCACCTCGCCAAGGCCATCCGCAAATCGGTAGCGCTCGGCCACCTCGCCTACGTAGTCGCGCTCCACGGGTTCAAGCGGCCATTCCGTGTGCAAGGCTCGCCAGAGCTCTGCCGAAGGTACGACCCGATCCGGTTGCCAGTTGTTACGATTGCCCACATCCATGTATTCAATGAATCGGACGATCACGCCAGAGCCGCGAAAGCGGCGCACGAGATCAAGTGCCGTATGGTCATTGATGCCGCGCTGAATGACGGCGTTAATCTTCACCGGTGTCAGGCCTGCTCTCAGGGCGGCCTCGATGCCCTCCAGTACCTGTTGCACGCCATCAAAGCCGCCGCTCATTCGTTTGAAGACCTCAGGGTCCAGGCTATCGAGGCTGACCGTGATACGCGAGAGTCCCGCAGCTTTGAGCTCAGTTGCGTACTTGGCGAGCAATACGCCGTTGGTGGTGAGGGCAATATCCTCGATGCCGGGGAGCGTCGACAGATCACCGATCAAATCGGCGAGACTCGGTCGCAGCAGCGGCTCGCCACCGGTGATCCGCAACTTGCGTAAACCGAGTGCGGTGCCAAGGCGCGCGAGGCGGACGATTTCTTCGAAGCTCAGCCGCTCGGCAGACTTTAAAAAACGGTAGCCATCGTGGAAGGTGTGGGCGGGCATGCAATAGGGGCAACGAAAGTTGCAGCGATCCATGACTGAAATCCGAAGATCGCGCAGTGGTCGCCCGAGCGTATCGCGTGGCGCGACGCCATTCGGCAGCGGGAATTCTTTGAGGGTGCTCATGGTGATGTCGGGGTCAGGTTCGAATCCAGCGGTGTAGTCGGGTCACAAATCCCTTCGGGTAGACATTCGGGCCGGGGGGCAGTTCCAAAAAGCCATCCGTGCCGCTGAGTGAGGTGAAGTCGCCCGAACCGTTGGTGGGCCGGGGTTCAGCCCAGGATCGACCCCAATCATCCTGCGTAATGCGCACCGGTAAAAAAAAGCTCAGCGACGGCTTCACCTCCACCTCGGTGGCGAGCGCGATTCGCTCAGCGGGGGGCAGGTTCTCGCCCATGGCGCGGTAGAGGCCCGAAATCACGTAGCGGGCGAGACAGACAAGGCTCGAGACCGGGTTTCCGGGTAGCGCGAACACGGCCGTGCCAGACGGGCCGATACCGAACCACAGCGGTTTGCCGGGTCTTTGCGCAATCTTGTGAAAGATCTCACGGACCCCAAGCTCGGCGAGTACCTCGGGTACCAGATCGAGCTTGCCCATCGACACTCCACCCGAGAGGACCAAGACGTCATGCGTATCGAGATGGATACGCAACCGGGCGAGCAGGGTGTCGCGGTCATCGGGCAGATGATCATCAGCGATTCTTTGAAAGCCGTTCTGTCGCAGGCAGGTCACAAGACCGTAGGCGTTGGAGCGGCGGACTTGATGCGCTTCAATAGGCTCGCCAGGCTCAATCAGTTCGTTACCGGTCGAGATCACGAGCATGCGGGGCTGCGCGCTCACTCGGACACGCGCCATGCCGGCGCTCGCTGCGATCGCAATCTCAGGCCCGCCGAGTCGCAGGCCCGCGGTCAATAATTGAGTGCCCTGCAGTCCGTCGCTGCCGCGGGTGTGTACGTTTTGACGGCGACGCACGACACAAGTCTCGGCCAGTCTGACTTTGCCATCGAGCACGCTGAGCTGTTCCACCGGCACGACGGCATCGGCGTCGCGGGGCAGGACCGCCCCCGTCATGATTTCGATCGCATGGGCGGCATCGCGTAAGGCCAGGGGCGGATCGCCCGCAGCTTGTATGCCCTGCAGCAAGAACTCGCGACGCCCCGCGTCCACAGCCTCGCTGGCAAGCGCCACGCCATCCATGGCCACTCGATCAAAGGGGGGTTGGTCGCGCTCTGCGTAGACGTTTTCGCGCAAGATCGCGCCGTGGCACTGCACGAGCGGCAGTGACTCGATGGGCAGACAGGTCAGGTGTTCTGCCACCAGCTGATCGGCTTGTGCGGGAGAAATCATGCCGGGAGTGTATCCCGGCATGGATGCGCGACAAGCCGCAGCGTGGTGACGGTCGCCGGTCGCCGAGACGATTTACTTCTTGGCGTTGGCTTCCCGGTAGGCGCGGATCTGCGCATTCAGCTGGTCGGCCCAGCGCTGCGCTTCATCCACGGCCGCATTTTGCTTTTGCACCAGGATCTTGCTGCGCTCGCCCTTCTGGTCCTCGGTCATCTCGGGGTTCGCCGCCAGTGCCGCATCATGTTCCTGCTGCAAGCAGGCCTGATACTCGGTGATGCTTGTATCAAAGCCCTTGACTTCCTTCTGGCTGGCCAGCATTTCCTCGAGCGAGGCTTTCGAGCCATCCGGTACATTGGCCGGAGCCTTCGGGTAGGTGCAGGCGGCATGGGCCGTTCCGGCGAGCAGAGTGGCCGCAGCGGCCATGGCAAGCAGCGTCTTCATAACGAGTCATTCCTCACTGAGCGAAAAGTCATTCCGATAATAAGTCGGTGGCGGGGGTTCTGCCACCTCGCGCGAAGGCGGGCGGGTCGATGCTAGACTTGCATGGCGTTGCGCCCGTAGCTCAGTTGGATAGAGCATCAGGCTTCGAACCTGAGGGTCGGGAGTTCGAATCTCTCCGGGCGCGCCATTTTTTCGCTGCTGCAGGCGGGGGTTGCCTGCAGCCATGGAGGATCGCCATGCCGCGCCGAGTTGGGCTCTGGGTGCTGTTGCTCACCATGCTGGCAAGCCAATGGTCCGTGTGGGCGTTCGGGGCCGAGCGTATCTTTCACCGCGTGGGCACCGATGATCCGGCCACCATCGATCCGCACAAGGTCTCCCTGCCCGGTGAACAGTTGGTGGTGCTCGATCTCTTCATGAGTCTGACCACCCCGGGGATGACCGGTCGTCCGATCGCAGGCAGCGCCGAATCATGGACCTTGAGCGCCGATGGCCGCACCTATGATTTCAAGCTGCGCAGCAACCTCAAATGGTCCGATGGTCAGCGCATCACGAGCGAAGATTGGGTGTACTCCTTCCGTCGCATGCTGGATCCGACCACGGCTTTCCCGCTCGCCTCACGCCTCTTTCCGATTCGCAATGCGCGCGCGGTGGCGATGGGGAAGCTACCGGTATCGGCCTTGGGTGTGACGGCACCGGATGCGCGGACCGTGCGTATCGAACTTGAAAACCCGACGCCGTATTTCACCGACGTGATCGCGGCAGCCGCCATGCCCGTGCCGCGCCATGTCATCGAGAAACACGGCAATGAATGGCTGCGACCGGAAAACTTTGTCAGTAACGGGCCTTTCGTGCTGCAGGAGTGGCGGCCGAATGCGTACGTGCGTGCGCGTGCCAATCCTCATTTTTGGGGTGCGGATAATTTGAAGCTGGATGGGGTGGTGCACTATCCGCTTGGCAATCCAGGCACGCTGGTGCGGCGCTTCAACGCCGGCGAGCTTGATCTCGTGATGGTGGTACCACCGGAGCGCACCGAGGAGCTGCGTAGTCAGCATGGTGAGTCCTTGCGCCTTGGGCGCGGGATTGCCAATGAGGTCATCGTTTTCAACACTCGCAGCGGACCGACCAAAGATTTGAGAGTGCGTCGTGCTTTGGCAATGGCGATCGAGCGCGAGGTGATCGCTCGCAACGTGATCGGTTTCCCCGGCGTCGAGGCGTACTCCATCGTGCCGCCCGGAGTGCTGAACTATGATCAGGGTGCCGAGCTCGACTACGCACCTTGGAGCAGTCAAAAGCGTTTGACCGAGGCGCGCCGCTTGTTGGCAGAAGCAGGATTTGGACCTGGCAAGCCCTTGCAGCTGCGGCTCGGATTTCCGAGCACCGATCTCAATCGCAAGGTGGCGGTGGCGGTGGCAGCGATGTGGAGTCGGGTCGGCGTGCGCGCCGAGTTGCAGCAAAAGGAAACCAAGGCTCTGGTATCGGATGTGGGGGTCGGTAATTTCGATGCGGCCCGATTTGTTTGGCTCGCGTCATTCAGTGATCCTTACGCCTACCTTGAGCGCATGCTGTCGGTCGGCTCGGCGGTGGGTATGAATACATCGGGTTATCGCAACCCTAAATTTGATGCGCTGCTCACCCAAGCCTCGCAAGAGGTGGATGTGACCCGGCGTTCAGCCATACTGCGTGAGGCCGAGGCCATGGTGCTGGCAGATCAGCCGGTTGCGCCGGTTTATTTTTTGGTGGGTCGGCGGCTCGTCTCCAAGCGGGTCAGTGGTTTTGCCGACAATCCGCGCGGGCTTTATCCCACCTGGTTGATGAGCGTCACTCCGCGCTGATGAGCGCTTGCGAGAGTGGCGAGCAAGAGAGAGCTGCAAGAGAGAATCCAAGATGAGTGAACAAAGTATTTATGTGGCCAATGCCCTCGAGCAGGCGCGACAGGATTTCGTGCTTGGGCTCAAATATTTAGCCAATGGCCCGGCGCAGCAGCAAGTGCGCGAGGCCTGGCGGGCGCGAATTGAGCCACAGCTAGCCGCGCATCTTGGCGGCAAGCCCACTCGCCGAGAAGAGATGCAGCAAGCCTTGCAGCAAACCCCGGAATTTCAGCGCTGGGCGGTGCTCACCCATCATTCGCAAACCATGATGTGGCAATCGATCGAGGCCACGACGCGCCGGGTGGAGTCCGATGCAAAAAGGCGCTTTGCTGCGGTACCTGCGCGAACCTGTGGCAGCCTGCAACTTGATCCAACGCTGACGATTCCGTCCCCGATCAGCGACACGGAAATTCACCGGCAACCCGGGGGATATGTCGGCGTACGCGATGAAGACGATGTGGCGCCGGGTCTGCGCTATATCGGGGCTTCTTTGATCTATGGGGTGGGCAAAGGGCAGCGTCATGCCACGGGCGACAGCCGCGCGAATTTATTGCTTACCGAACTCGATAAACGTTGTCCTGGCTGGCAGCCACGCCGCATTCTGGATCTCGGTTGCGGCATCGGGGTGCATTCGCAGGCCATCGCGCGCGCTTTTCCGCAGGCCGAATATGTCGCCGTGGATGTGGCGGCGGGGCTCCTGCGCTTTGCGCATCTCATTGCGGCCGAACGCGGTGTGCCGATCCATTTCCGTCAGGCAGATGCGGCAAGTACCGGGCTCGAAGCCGAAAGCTTCGACCTCGTGATCTCCAATATTTTCTTTCATGAGACCAATCCACGGCATTTGCCCGCGATTTTGCGCGAGTGCCGCCGTGTGCTGGCGCCGGGCGGCATGATGCTGCATGTCGATGTGGCGACCCAGGTGACTCGCCTCGGTCTCGATGATCAAGTCATGAATGATTGGCAGGTCAAATGGAACGGGGAGCCTTTCTGGACGGGCTTTGCCGAGACCGACATGCTGGCCGAGATGTGCTCGGCCGGGTTCCCGGCGGAGCACTGTTTCGCTGACTACGCGCTGCGTCCCGGTGGCGCCACCTATATCTTTGGTGCAGGTCTGCCGCGTCCATGATGCCAGCAGCGGGGGAGACGGCTTACCCCCATCTTTTCTCGCCGTTCGAACTGGCAGGGTTTCGGCTACGAAACCGCATCGTGCATGCCTCCATGTCCACCCGTTACGTGACGGGTGGGCGGGTCACGGATCGTCTTATCACCTACCATCGCTCCCGCGCGAGGGGTGGGGCGTCGTTGCTTGTGACCGAGCCGCTCAATCTTTTGCCACGTCAAAAAAATCTGCAGAAGGTCATGGTGCTGGATGAGACCAATCGTGAGGGTCTTGCCCGTTGGGCGGCAGCCGTGCAAGCCGAGGGCGGGCATCTACTTGGGCAGGTACAGGACCCGGGTCGAGGCCGGCATCAAAGCGGACGCAGTCATGATGCAATCGGGCCTTCTGCGCTGCCGGATGATCTCAGTTGGACGGTGCCGCATGCGCTCGAGACGGACGAGGTCGCGCAGCTCATCAAAGATTTCGCTGCAGCTGCCGTGATTTTGCGTGATGCCGGTTTCTCGGGTGTCGAGATTTCGGCCGGGCACGGTCATCTCTTTCATCAGTTTCTGGCTGCACGCTCCAATCATCGACGCGATCAATATGGTGGGGATCTTGCGGGTCGGGCGCGACTTTTGACCGAGCTGTGTCTTGCCTTGCGCGCGGCCTGCGGGCCGCAGTTCATCATCGGCGTCAAATTGCCGGGCGAAGATGGCATGCCGGAGGGTATCGATCTTGAGGTGGCCGCGGGCATCACTCGACTCGTGCATGCGACCGAGACGGCAGATTATTTGACCTGGTGCTGGGGTGCGCATTCACACACCTTGGGTTGGCATCTGCCGGACATGCACGGCCCAAGAGCGCCTTTCATTGATCGTATTGCGTTGCTTGCGCAGGAGGCGCCCGGGGTGGCGATCGGTGCGCTCGGTTTGATCACCGATCCCAATGAGGGTGAGCGTTTTGTGCGTGACGGTCTCGCCGATCTCGTCATGCTGGGCCGGCCCTTGGTGACGGACCCTGCTTGGGGCCTCAAGGCGGCGACCGGTCGCGAGGCCGAAATTCGCTATTGTGTCTCCTGCAATACCTGTTGGGGGGCGATCGTCGGCGGTGGCTTGCTGGCCTGTGATAACAACCCGCGTGTCGGCCTCGAGGACGAGTGTGATTGGCAGCCCACGCCCAGCCTGCAGCGCAAGCGGGTGGTGGTGGTGGGCGCAGGGCCGGCAGGCCTGGAGGCCGCCTGGGTGGCCGCGGGGCGCGGCCATGAAGTGATCGTGTTCGGTGCGTCCGCCGAGGTGGGTGGCAAGACCCGCCTGCACGCCGCGCTGCCGGGCGGCGAGAGCCTGAGCAGCGTGTACGATTATCAAAAATTACGGGCGGATTTTCATGGCGTGCGCTTCGAGTTGGGAGTCAGGGCAAGCCTTGCGGATGTGCTTGCTCTCAAACCCGATGAAGTGGTGCTCGCGACCGGCTCCACACCTGACTGGCCAAGCTGGCTGCCGGCGGAGTGGTGTGATGCCGAGTACTTCCCGGATGTGCGTGGCGTGGCGGCGCGATTCGTGGCCCGCAAACAGCGCGAATCCGGCACAGTGCTGATGTACGACCACGATCACACGGCATTTACCTATGCCACGGCCGAATTGCTGACGCGATTCTATGACCGGGTGCTGCTCGTGACGCCGCGCGAGGGCGTCGCCGCCGAAGAGCCGCTCGTCAATCGGCAGGGGATCCATCAAAGATTGGCAAGCCGCAGGATCGAGGTGCTGGGTTGGCACGATGTCGTCTTTGACGACAGCCTGCTCGAGGGCCGCGTGCGACTGCACGAGGTGCGCGGTCTCGGCGAGACCGTGGTCGACGAGGTGACCTTGCTGACGCATGCAACGCCGCGTCTGCCGAATGACCAGTTGCTTGGGCCGCTGCGTGCTGCTGGTTTGCCGGTGCATGCGATTGGTGACAGTCACGCGCCGCGCTCACTGCTCGTGGCCACCGGCGAGGGATATCGTTGTGGCATGGCCCTCTGATTGCGCGTACAGCGCCGACCTCGCTGCGGATGGCGAGGGGTGCAATGCGGGTCTGATGCCAGACTAGGCGGATAATCCTCGCCATGGTCAAACGTCTCGGTCTGCTCTGGCTTGTGGTGTTCATCAGCCTTGCCGGCTTTGGTATCACCACCATCCCATTTCCCATCGTGGTTGAGCAGATGGGGGCATCCGATTTCTGGAAGACTTTTGGTGGCGCGGGTGTTTTTTCGCTGTTTCAGTTGCTCTCCACCCCACTCTGGGGCCGCTGCAGCGACGCGTGGGGTCGCAAGCCCATCCTAGTGGTGAGTCTGGCAGGTACCGTGTTGGCGTATCTTTGGTTGGCCTATGCGCCGACACTGGAATCCTTGCTGGTCTCGCGCGCCTTTGGCGGCATCATGTCGGGTAACCTCGCCGCCGCGTTCGCTTACGCCACGGATGTCACGGATGCCAAAGATCGCGCCAAGGGTCTGGGGGTGGTGGGTTCGGCTTTTGGTGTCGGCTTTGCCATCGGCCCGGCTTTGGGCGGGTTTCTCGGCACGATCGGTGGCGAGGCGAGTTTGCATTGGCCCGGCCTCGCCTCGGCTGCGCTCTCCCTGATTGCCCTCGTTGGTACTCTGGTCTGGTTGCCAGAGAGTCTGCCCGCGAATCTGCGTCGACCTTTCGGTGAGTCTGCCTCGGAGCCCGTGTCGGATCCTGCAAAGAAAAAACCCCTATTTGCCTCTCTGTTGAGCCAACCTGTGCTGTTGGGTCTGGTGGGCACGGCGTTGATCGTGGCGCTTGCCGGCGGCGTCATGCAGTCGGTCTACCAATTCTGGGCGCGAGATTTATTTGATTATTCTTTGGTGGATGTGGGTTTCCATTTCACCGTGTTTGCGCTGCTGTCCGCAGTGGGTCAAGCGGCCCTGATCGGGCCCTTAACCCAGCGTTTTGGCGAAAAACCCGTGGCGGTGGCGGCGGTCGTCGGCGTCACGGCCGGTCTTGTGCTGTTTGCGACGGCGGTGAATGCCACGATGGTGTGGTTGGCTATCGCCGTGTTTGGTCTCGCCAATGGGCTGTTTTTGCCTGCCATCAGCAGTCTCGTGTCCTTCGAGGCAGATCCGCGCTCGCGTGGTTCGGTGATGGGGACGTTCAACGCCTCAAGCAGCGCTGGTCGAATCATTGGTCCCGCGCTCTCGGGTCCGGTCTACTTCAAGTTAGGTCCTGCCGCCCCGTTCGTGCTGTCTGCCGCACTGACCTTGATCGGTATCTTGCTGCTGCAGCTCTCGGCGCGCGCGCGACAACGTTAGTTCAGTCTGCGTTCATCCCCTGCGCTGCGTTAACATGGGCGCATGCGTCGACGTGATTTCATCGGTTCTGCATCTGCACTCGCGGCGTTTTCCACAGCGCAGGTCATGGCAGGGGAAGTTGAGGCCCTGCAGTCTCGCCGCTCCGCAGAGCCAGACGGCGGACTTCTTCGACGCTCGCGCGGCGGCAATCTCACGAGTCTCGATCCGCATCGACCCTTGTCATCGGCTGATATGGAGGTGGCCGCGGATCTTTTTGTCGGCTTGACGGCGGTCAACGGCGCGGGCGAGATCGTGCCGGGTTGCGCCGCGTCCTGGCGTATCGAAGCGGCGGGTCGGCGATATCTTTTTACCTTACAGTCCGGTCTCAAGTGGTCCGATGGGCGCGCGCTCGGGGCTGCGGATGTGCTCTACAGTTTGCGACGTCTGCTCGCGCCTGAAACCGGTGCGCTACTTTCCTATCGTTACGATGCCATCCGCGGTGCCAAAGCCGTTCGTACCGGCGAGCAGGCAGCGAGCACGCTCGGCATTCGCGTGGCGCGTGCCGGTGTCATCGAGATCGAGCTTGATCGCCCGGAGACGGATTTGCTCAAGCTGCTCGCCGTGGCGTATGTGGTTCCTGCCCACGTCATTGAGCGATGGGGTCGCGATTGGGCAAAACCGCCCAACATGGTGGTCAATGGGGCGTACCGTCCCGTGAGCTGGGCGCAGAACGGGCGGCTCGTGTTGCAGCGTAATCCCGAGTTTATCGCCCATCGATTGCCGGCTGAGAACAAAGAAATCCTCAGGGCGCCGACGTCGGTGGAGTGGTTGTTTGGCATTGATGATGCGACCCGACTGCGTTTGTTTCGCGCAGGCGAGCTCGAGATTGCGCAAATCAGCGAGGGTTCCGCCTTCGCACTCGCGCGGCGCGAGCTTTCCCGGCAACTGCAGAGCTCGCCAGCCCATACGGGCGGTTGGGTGGGTTTCAACCTGCATACGACCGCTTTGGCGGACCGGCGTTTGCGCAACTTGCTCTCGCTCGCCACTGATCGGGCGACACTCTGTGAGAAAGTGCGAGCGCTCGGTGAGGAGCCCAGCGAGAGTCTCGTGCCATTTGCGGCCATCGATTATCCGCGACGCGCGCGACCGGATCATCCGGATGGCCCCATGTCACAGCGTCTGGCCATGGCGGGGCGCATCGCCCGCGAGCTGGGGCTGTCCCGCGGCCAGCCGCTGCGACTGCAGGCGATATTCTCGTCCAATTCTTTGACCCAGCGAACCTTCCTTGCACTGGATGCCATGTGGGCACCGCTCGGTGTGCGGATCGATGCTCGGGGGCTCGAGTCGAGAGCCTACAGCGAGGCGCTCAATGCCCGTCGATTTGACCTTATGGACTACAGTATTTTTTCGGTGGTGCAGGGCGCAGCCAGCTTCATCAATCGTTTTCGTAGTGACTCATTTCTGAATTATTTTGGCTATGACGAGCCCGAGGTCGATGCCCTGATTGATGCGGCCGAGCGCGAGCCCGACGTCGAAGCCCGCGCGCGGGGCTACCTCGCCGCTGAGCGGCGCATCCTGCGCGATTTGCCGGTAATCCCGCTCTACTCGGGCGTGACACACCGATTGGTTTCATCCCGCGTACGCGGTTGGGTGCGTAATCCAGGGCTCGCCACCCCATCCCATTATTTGGGTTTGGCTTGATCTTCGGGGGCTTGCATCCGGGCAATGGTCGGTTGACCATGCGGTCTTGGTCGGAGGGTTCGCGATGACAGAGCTGCTGATCGGTTTGGTGTTGTTCCTCTGCGTGCATTCCATCTCCATTGTGGCGCCCGCCTGGCGTGACCAGTGCGTGGCCCGCTTGGGTGTGTGGAGCTTCAAAGCCATCTATTCTTTGGTGGCGATTGCCGGGTTTTTGCTGATCTGGTCGGGCTACAGCCTCGCGCGGCTGGAACCCACCCTGCTTTACGTACCGCCCACGGGTATGCGGCATCTTGCGGCGCTGCTGATGCTGCCCGTCTTTCCGTTGTTGCTCGCGGCGTATTTGCCCGGGCGCATCTCGAGAGCGGCCAAACATCCGATGCTGGTCGCGGTCAAGCTTTGGGCGCTCGCGCATCTTTTGGCGAACGGGATGCTGGCCGATGTGGTCTTGTTCGGCTCCATGCTCGCTTGGGCGGTGGCCGATCGCATTTCGCTTAAGCGCCGCCCGCCCCGGGCTAACCCGGCGGCGCCCGCTTGGGCCGTCAATGATGTGTTGGTCGTGGTCCTTGGCTTGGGGCTCTACGCTTACTTTGCCATGGTGGCCCATGCCCGTTTGTTCGGCGTGGCCCCGTTCGTCATGGAGTGATAGATATGTCGATTCATGAATTCAGTGCCAAAGATATCAACGGTAACGAGCTGGCACTGGCCAACTTCAAAGGTCAAGTTCTGTTGGTGGTCAATGTCGCGAGCCGTTGCGGTTTCACGCCGCAGTACACGGGGCTTGAGGCCCTGCAGCGACGCTATGCGGATCGGGGGTTCACGGTGCTCGGGTTCCCCTGCGATCAGTTCGGTCATCAGGAGCCCGGTGATGAGGCCGAGATTCGCGAATTCTGTCGCACTCAGTACGATGTCACTTTCCCCCTGTTCGCCAAAATCGAGGTCAACGGCGCAGGCGCCCATCCGTTCTATACCCACCTTAAACAAGAGGCGAAGGGCTTGCTCGGGACCGAGGCGATCAAATGGAACTTCACCAAATTTTTGATCTCTCGCGAGGGTGCGGTCGTCAAGCGTTATGCGCCTCAGGACAAGCCGGAAGATCTGGCGGCGGATATCGAGGCGTTGCTGTGACAAAAGACAATATGAAGTCGAGTAATGGGAACTTAAGCCGTGCGGATTCGAGCTTGATGCAGTCCGGCGGGCTCCAAAGATATGGTCGGCTGGCGCGTCGCTTTGCATTGCCATGGGCGCTCGCCGTTTTGGCGACCAACAGCCCGCTCTTGGCGCAGGTGGCGAAGCCCACGCCCGACTGGAATTCAGGTGCGATGGTGTCGGCTGCCAATCCTTTGGCGGTGGATGCCGGGATTGCCGTGCTCAAAGCCGGGGGCTCCGCGGTGGATGCGGCGATTGCCGTGCAGGCAGTGTTGGGCTTGGTCGAGCCTCAGTCTTCAGGGATTGGCGGCGGGGCGTTCATGGTGCACTACGATGCAGCCACTGGCGATGTCGTCACGTATGACGGGCGCGAGGTGGCTCCTGCGACGGCCACGGCCGACATGCTGCTGGATGAGCAGGGTCAGCCTCTGCCGTTTGCGGTTGCCGTACGTTCGGGGCTGTCCGTGGGCGTGCCGGGTCTCATTGCCATGTTGGAGCTTGCGCATCAGGAACACGGCACATTGCCCTGGGCGGCACCGTGGCAGTCTGCAATCACCCTGGCAGAGCAAGGTTTTGACGTGAGCCCGCGACTGCACGACAGCATCCGCTACGCGCAACGATTCGGCGAGCTCGGCCCCGATGCGGCAGCGTATCTGACGCTCGATGGCAAGACGCCCTTGCCGGTGGGTCATCGGCTCATCAATCGCGACTATGGCAAGACTTTGCGACGGGTGGCAGCGCAAGGAGCCAAAGGTTTCTATCAGGGCCCGATCGCCGAGGCGATCATTGCGGCGGTGCGTCGCGGCGATCGCCCGGGCGGACTCGCGCTCGAAGATTTGACGGCCTACCGTCCTCAGCGTCTCGACCCTGTTTGCGGCAACTATCGCGTTTATCTGGTCTGCGGGATGCGGCCGCCCTCATCGGGCGGTATTGCCGTGCTCTCCATCCTCGGCATCCTCGAAAACTTTGATCTCGCCTCGATGCCGTCAACGAGTACAGCGGGATGGCATCATTTCATTGAAGCGCAACGATTGGCCTACGCCGATCGTGATCGCTATGTGGCGGATGATCGCTATGAGAAAGTGCCGCTCGCGGGTTTGATCGATCGCGAGTATCTCGCAAGTCGAGCGGCCCTGCTGCAAGCCGATCGAGCGCTCGAAAAAGTCGAGGCGGGCGTGCCACCCGGCGCGGTGCCGCGCGGCAAGGATGCCACCGGACAGGAAACCGGGACATCGCATTTTGTGGTGGTGGATGGGCGCGGCAACGTGGTGTCGATGACCACGACCGTGGAGAGCATTTTTGGCTCGCAGCGCATTGCGGGCGGATTCTTTTTGAATAATCAACTGACTGATTTCAGCTTCCGTCCCGTCGATGCGCAAGGCCTGCCCATTGCCAATGCCGTGGCGCCCGGCAAAAAGCCGCGCTCCTCCATGTCGCCGACCATCGTTTTTCGCGATGGTCAGTTCGAACTCGCTGTGGGTTCGCCGGGCGGCAATGCGATCATTGCCTACGTCAGCAAGGCCATTGTCGGCATGCTCGATTGGCAGTTGATGCCTCAGGAGGCCATCGATTTACCGAACGTCATCGCGCGCGGTCGACCGGTGGCAGAGACGTCGCGCATCAATGCGGATCTATTGCAGCGCCTGCGTGAGCTTGGACATGATTTTCGTGATGCGCGCGGCGCCGGCGAGGGCTCGGGGCTGCATGCCGTGCGGCGGCTGCCCGATGGCCGCCTGGCCGGGGCGGCGGATAGCCGACGCGAGGGCAAGGCCGAATTTTTGCCCTAATTTTTGATCTGAGATTGTTGCCCTGAGATTGTCGTCGTTTGTGGCGGGTCGGCGCGACTTTGAGCGCGTCAGCCAAAGTCTGCTTCGGTAATTACTGTGCGCGGCCTGAACAGCGACATCAAAAACCGTCCGCCGGCCTTGCGACCCGTGAGCCAAGCGACACGGGCGCCATGGGTCTGGGGTTTCAAGATCTGCTCGACTAACCACGGGGCCACGGTATCGACTTTGTCACCGAGGATCTTGTAGGTGCGCAGGCTGCGCTGAAAATCTTTGGACTGTGTGCTGCCCATGTCCCGTTTCAGCAGGTCTGTGACCACAATGCCCGGACTCAGGTAACAGAGTTTGACGGGGCTGCCCTTGAGTTCTGTCGCGAGCGCCTTGTTGAAATACGTCAAGGCAAATTTGCTCGCTCCATACAGCGACATCCCCGGCAAGGCCATGCCGTTTGAGCCAAAGCCCTCCATGTTGTAGATGGTGCCGCCGCCCTGTGCGAGCATCCCGCGCGCGGTGATCTGCGTCGCCAGCATCATGCCGAGGAGATTGGTTTCCTGTACGCCACGGATGTCCTTCTCCAGCATTTCGCCCGCCCGTTGGCGCGGGTGACTGACGCCTGCGTTGTTGATCCAGATGTCGACTCTGCCAAATGCGCTGCAGGCGTGATCCCAAAGATTCTGCAGCGCTTGCGCCTCGCTGACATCGCAGGCAAGGCCCGTGACCTTGGCGCCGTTCAGTGCCACTTCGCCCAGTGCAAGCACGACCTCGTGCACCGCCTGTGCACTACGTCCGCTCACGACCACGTTGTGCCCTCGACGAAGGAATTCTTCGGCCATGCCGCGACCGATGCCGCGCGTGCTACCCGTGATCACGACGCACTGTGATGCGCTCATTGGCCGACCCCCCCTGGGAAACGATTCTGTCGAGTTCAAAGATGACCTGAAATGTGCAACGCGACACGGGTGGTCGCCCCATTGTCCAATCAGTGGTCAGGCGGGCGAGGGCGAGAGCGAACAGCGGCCACCTCGCTATTCTTGCAAGCGAGGCGGGGCCGACGCCGGTGATACCAGCGAGCGGTGAAAGGGGGTTATCAGTGGCAACACAGACGGTGGTGATCACGGGGGGCACGCAAGGGCTCGGGTTCGGGTATGCCCGCGAATGCCTCGCGCGCGGTTGTCAGGTGGTGATCAGCGGACGCGACTCCGAGCGAGTTGCGCGGGCGGTCGCGCGCTTACGTGACTTGGGCTTCGTCTCGGTCTCGGGGCTGGCCACCGAGGTGTCTGATCTCGCGAGTGTGCAGGCATTGTGGGACTTTGCGGTCGCGCAACATGGACGTGTGGATATCTGGATTCACAATGCAGGCTACGCCCGTACCGGCGCCGGCTTTTTGGATAACACCATCGAAGAAATCGACGCCATGGTCCGTACCAATGTCATCGGCTCGATTAACGCTGCGCAGGTGGTGATCGCTGGCATGCGGCAACAAGGCGGTGGCAAGCTCTATCTGACGCTCGGTGGGGGAGGCGCCACCGGGCGCATCGTGCCCGGCATGACGGTGTATTCGACCACCAAGCGCGCGATCAAGTATTTGGTCAAAAGTCTTCTCAAAGAGCGCAAGGAGGCGGGTGATGGTATTCTCATCGGCACCATCAGCCCGGGCATCAATCTCACTGAGGGCATGCTGCGCGAGATGGCCAAGTTGACGCCGCAAGCGCGCGAGCGCGGCCTGAAACAACTTAATTTCATTGGTGATCATGTCGAAACCACGACGCCATGGATCATTGAACGCGTCTTGCATGATGAGCGTCAAGGTAACGACATCACTTGGTTGACGAGCACTCGCCTTGCGCAACGAGCGCTGGCAGCGCTTTTCGGTCGCAAGCGCGATATTGTTTCCCGCTATTCTTTGGAGTCATGACATGAAGCAGGGACTGACCGAACTCGTCAGCGGAGATGTCTTGGTGGCTGCCACCCGTCTCGACAACCCAGCCGATGACCATGCAGGGCAGGGCCGGCTCTTGCATCTGGATGCGGGGCTCGGTCTCAAGGGCGAGATCGAGTTGCCCTACACGACGCATTTGGTGGGGGGTCTCAAGTTCGACTCCAAGGGTGTGCTCTGGGCTTTTGATAGCCAGGAGTTCGTGGTCCTGAATCTGCACCGCGATGGGCGTATCGAGCGCCGCCAGGAATTTGGCTCGCGTCCTTACTCGCATGTGCATTTCCTGCACGACGGCAGCCTGTTGCTGGCCGAGCATGTGGTGGGGGATGAGATCAAGCCTGAGGTGGCGGCGCGCATGCAGACCCGTTTGCCGCGCATGCCGGGCAGCTCCCGTTTCGGTGACGGCCACGTGTGGCATTTCACCGCCGAGGGTCGCTTGCTCAAAGAATACGCGACGGCCACCCATGGTGGGATGGGAGGGTTTTTGGGCGTCACGATGTCGGCGGTGTCACCTGATGGCCGCACACTCGTGTATTGCTCCGAGACCGGCCCTCGGCTGATGCGTTATGACCTGACGTCCGATCGGCAGTTGCCGGATCTACAGAGCTTTACGCCACCCTATCCCCCGGGTCCCCCGCCGATGTTCTTTGCGATGCAGTTCGATGCAGATGGATTTCTTTGGGTACTGCGTGGCGGATCCATCCATCGGCTCGATGCAGAGACTGGGCAGACACGGGCGGAGCTGCCGCTCGAGGGCTTCGGTTGGGCCGTGCTCGAGATAGCGTTGGAGGCGAAGGATCAGGCTTGGGTCAGTAATTTTTTCACGGGTGAAGTGGCCAAGATCGATCTGGCAACGGGCGCGAAGCTTACGAGCCTGCAGACGGGAGTCACCAGAGCCGTGGCCGGACTGGTTGAGGTGCCCGGCTCATGAGCCTGATCGCGTGGGCGGATTATTCGTAGCGCAGAGCTTCGATCGGGTCGAGCGAGGCCGCTTTCGATGCGGGCGCAATACCGAAGACCACTCCCACCATGGCGGAAAAACCCGCTGCAGCCACCATGACCCACACGGGCACGTGGGCCGGCGGGAAGTTCGGGATCAATGAGGCGATACCCATGCCGGCGAGCAGGCCAAGCACGATCCCGATCAGCCCACCAAGCAGCGACAGCAGTGCGGCTTCGAGTAGAAACTGCACCATGATGTCGCGGCGGCGTGCGCCGAGCGCCTTCAGGATACCGATTTCGCGAGTGCGCTCGGTCACCGACACCAGCATGATGTTCATGATGCCGATGCCGCCCACGAGCAATGAAATACCGACGATGCCTGCAAGCACTGCAGTGGCGGTGGCGGTGATCTGGTTGAATTGTTTGACGAATGAGTCGGCCGCTTTGATGGAGAAATCATCTTCCTCGCCCGGGCGGATACCGCGGCTATTGCGGATGGTGCGTACCGCGCGCTCACGTACCTGGGTGAGCTCTTCGAGATTGGTGATGGTGAACGACACTTCCATGTAGGGGCGTTCAAACGTGCCGGTCAAGGAGCGGGCGACGGTGAAGGGGATGAGAACGCGATTGTCCTGACTGAAGCCAAAGATTTCACCGCGTTTTTCAAGTAGTCCCACGACGCGGAACCATTCGTTGCCGATGGTGATGAACTCGCCCACCGGATTACGAGGTAATTTGAGCTCTTCGCGCACATCGGTGCCGATCACCACCACACGACGACCGTTACGATCATCACTGGTGGTCAGAAAGCGGCCGATGGAGGTTTGCAGACCGAGCACCTCTTGCGATTCTTCGGTGGTACCGAGGATTTGCGGCGTGGCGCTGCGGCCGCGGTAATTGGTGGTGCCGAGTTGCGCCGCGATAATGGGGGCAACGCGCTCGATGCCGCTGACGCGGTAACGCAAGGCATCGATATCTTCAAAGTTGATGCGATTGATACGACCCGAGCGGAAATTTTCC
>CAZHLL010000043.1:0-18583 GCA_964533305.1 uncultured Acidibacter sp. | reverse complement strand
ATGGCGGCAGCACCGACACCGACGGCAGCGCCGACACCGACGGACTGAGGGGGTGGCGGCATGTCTTCGGTCCGTCCTGACGAGGCGACGGGCACCGTCCCGCTCGAGTCGTTGCTGCAGCACCCTGCGCTTTGGCGGGGGCGGCAGGCGGCCGTGCGGCCCACCTTATCAAGCGGTAGTGCCCTACTCGATGCGCGGCTGCCGAGCGGCGGTTGGCCGGCGGGCGGGCTGACGGAAATTCTCACCCGCCGTGCCGGGCTCGGCGAGCTGCGGCTCGTGCTGCCGCTGTTGCGCAGGCTGAGTCAACAGACCCCACCACGCTGGGTGGTGTGGGTGGCACCCCCTTTTGAACCGTATGCCCCCGCCTTGCAGGCGCATGGCATGCCGCTCGGTGGGCAGCTCGTGGTGCGCACCCACGAGACTGCCTGGGCACTCGAGCAGGCACTCGAGTCCGGTGCCTGCGCGGTGGCACTGTGTTGGGGTTTGCAGGCGAATGCCGCACAACGCGCGCCGATGCTGCGCAGGTTGCAGTGGGCTGCGCAGCGCAGCGGTTTGCCGGTGTTTTTGTTCCGTGATCTGCAAGCGCTGCGCGAGCCTTCCACCGCCGAGCTGCGATTGATCTTTGAGCCCTTGCAGCGGGGGGGCAGGGTGCAGCTCATCAAAAGCCGTGGTGGGTCACGTGCCCCTTGTGAATTTCTTTGGTCACAGTTCGAGGCAGTTCATCACGGGGCGAGTGATTGCGGAGAGGGTCATGGCGCGGGGTGAGCGCGCTGCCTCGACCCGGCGTGCCTTCAGGAAATTGCGACCTGATCCGCTCGGGTCACAGGCGGCTGCGGTTTCGCGCACGTTGCAGCTGCCGCTCGAAGAGCCTGCAGCCGGTGCCGCGCGCGAGCTTTGGTTGGCATTCAGTGAAGTGGATGCTCGGCAGCAGGGTAGGTTGCTCTCGATCGCTCAGGACTTCAGTTCACAGGTGAGTATCGAGCCGCCCGATGGCGTCTTGTTTGAGGCGGGTCGCAGCCGGCAATTCTTTGGGGGTCTCAGGTCTTTGTTGGCCAAACTGCAGCTGCGTTGTCAGCAGGTAGCGCTTGCGCCGCGCTGGGGGCTTGCGCCCACGCCATTGGCAGCGCTGGCGTTGGCTCGTGCAATATCCGGGCGGGTGGTGTTACAGCGTGCCCATCTGGTCGGTACGCTGGGGCCGCTATCTTTGGCGGCGCTCGGCTGGCCTGAGCGGACGCTTGAGCGCCTCGCTGCCATCGGTGTGCGCGACATCGGTTCGGTTTTACGTCTGCCGCGTGCCGAGTTCGCTCGACGCTATGGGCGCAGCTGTCTCGAGAGTCTTGATCGTCTGCTTGGGCGGCTGCCGGATCCACGTCGACGGTTGATGCCAGCGCCCCGCTTTCGTTTGCTGCGCGAGCTGGATTTTGAACTGCGTGACACCGCCCTGATCCGCCGCGAGTTGCAGCCCATGTTGCAGGCACTCGAGGTGTTTTTGCGCCAGCATCAGTTGGCGCTCGATCGTTTGCGTCTGCAACTCGATCATCGCGCGCAGCCCGAGTCGGGCAGGCCAGCGAGCACGGTGCTGCAGGCGACGCTCGCACAAGCCACCTCGCAAGTTGAACCATTTGAGCGCTGGTTCGCCGAGCGTTTGGCGCGCGAGCGTCTGCCCGATACCGTCATTCGGCTGCAGTTGCGCGCCGGTCCGCTGCGGCCGCTCACGATCGTCAGCGATCATCTTTGGCGCCCGGGTGAGCACGGTGGGGCGCTCGGTCGCGAGTCGCCTGCACTCATCGAGCGTTTGCGGGCACGGCTAGGGCAGGAGGCGGTCTACGGACTGTGCTTGGTTGACGAACACCGGCCGGAGCATGCCTATCGGGTGGCCGAGCCGCGTCTGCTTGCGCCCCGGGTCGCCGATGTGGCTGCCCGCGTGACGAGCGCGCCGCGTCGACCCCTGTGGTTGTTGCATGAGCCGCAGCCTTTGCCGTGGTGTTGGCAAAGCTTGCACTGGCTCTCGGGGCCCGAACGCATCGAGACGGGTTGGTGGGATGGGGGTGACGTGATGCGCGATTATTACCACGCGCTGGATCCCCAAGGCGCCGAAGTCTGGGTGTTTCGCGAGCGACAGCCACCGCATCATTGGTTCCTGCATGGCGTCTTTGGTTGAGCGCCCGGCAGCGCAGGCTCCCGCCTATGCCGAGCTGCACTGCCTGACGAGTTTCAGTTTTCTGCGAGCCGCCTCGCAGCCGCAAGAGCTCATTGAGCGCGCTGCGGCACTCGGCTATCGCGCGCTCGCCATCACTGATGAATGCTCGGTCGCAGGGGTGGTGCGCGCGTACGCCGCGTGGCTCGCCCTACCGGAAGCCACGCGTGCACGGTTTTCTTTGATCATCGGCAGCGAGTGCCGCTTGCAGTGCGGCACCTTGCTCATCGTGCTGGCGACGGATCGCAAAGGCTATGGCGAGTTGTGTCAACTCATCACCCGCGGTCGGCGCCGTGCCGCCAAGGGTGAATACCGACTCTCGCGCGATGACGTGTTGCAGTGCCTGACTCCGGGGTCTTGTCTCATCCTGTGGGTGCCTCACCTCGCCGGATCATCGACCACAGGATCGGATGCGCGCGCCGCCAGCTTGGATGAGCGCGCGGCACTCGCGACAGCACAATGGCTACAGCAACATTTTGCAGGTGCCGCATGGATTGCGGTTGAGCTGTTGCGCGATGGGTGTGAGTCCCAGCAATTATCGCAGCTTGCGGCTTTGGCCGAGGCAAGCGGTCTGCCGCAAGTGGCCGCTGGTGGCGTCTGCATGCATCTGCGTACCCGTCGTCGCCTGCATGATGCCTTGACGGCGATTCGTCTCAATGAGCCCGTGCACGCACTTGGCAGGAAAACACTCGCCAATGGCGAGCGTCATCTGCGCGAGCGACAGCGTCTCGCGCGGCTTTATCCTGCGAGCCTTCTGGCGGAGTCCATCAAGATCGCCGCACGTTGCCGGTTCTCTCTCAAAGAATTACGCTATGAATATCCACGCGAGCTCGTGCCGCAAGGGCGCACCGCCAGCGAGTGGTTGCGCGAGCAGGTTGAGGCCGGAGCGCGCCGCCGTTGGGGCGAAGTCATGCCCGCTTATGTACGGGCGCTGATCGAGCACGAGCTGCAATTGATTGCCGAGCTCGAATACGAATCCTATTTTTTGACGGTGCATGACCTCGTTGCGTTTGCGCGCGGGCGCGGGATCTTGTGTCAAGGCAGGGGCTCTGCAGCCAACTCCGCCGTGTGTTATTGCCTCGGCATCACCGAGGTGGATCCGGCGCGCATGTCCATGCTGTTCGAGCGTTTCATCTCGCGCGAACGCAACGAGCCGCCCGACATCGATGTCGACTTCGAGCATGAGCGACGCGAAGAGGTCATCCAGTACATCTATCAAAAATACGGTCGGCATCGGGCCGCCCTGACGGCCACTGTGATCCGTTATCGACCACGGAGCGTGTTACGAGATCTTGGCAAGGCGATGGGGTTTTCTTTGGTGGAAGTCGAACAGCTTGCCAAGGCGGTCTCGCATTGGGATCGGCAGATCGACCTTGAGCGCTTGCGCGAAGCGGGCTTTGCCCCCGATGATCCGAATGATCCGCAGCGTGCCCGGCGCGTTGCCGCCGTGCTGGAGCTCGCGCCGCAGTTGCTCGGATTTCCGCGCCATTTGTCGCAGCACGTGGGCGGTTTTGTAATTGCGCGCGATGAGCTCGCGAGCCTCGTGCCCATCGAAAATGCGAGCATGCCGGAGCGCACCGTCATCCAATGGGATAAGGATGATCTTGATGTGCTCGGGTTGCTCAAGGTGGATGTGCTTGCGCTTGGCATGCTGAGCGCGATCCGGCGCACGCTCGAGTTGCTCGCTCCCGTACGCAAGGCGCGTGGTGAGCCGCCGCTGGCGCTGGCGGACATTCCAGCCGAAGACCCCAAGGTCTACGACATGCTGTGTCGCGGTGATTCGGTGGGCGTGTTTCAGGTCGAGTCACGGGCGCAGATGGCGATGTTGCCACGGCTGCGGCCACGTAATTTCTATGATCTTGTCATCGAGGTCGCGATCGTACGACCCGGTCCCATCCAGGGCGACATGGTCCATCCTTATCTTAGGCGGCGACGGGGCGAGGAGCCGGTTACCTATCCAAGTGAGGCGGTGGCGAGCGTACTCAAACGCACGCTGGGGGTGCCGATTTTTCAGGAGCAGGTGATGCAGCTTGCGGTCGTGGCCGCCGGCTTCACCCCCGGTGAGGCCGATGCACTGCGGCGCGCCATGGCGGCCTGGAAGCGTCAGGGTGGGCTTGGACATTTTGGCGAACGTCTGCTGCGCGGTATGCGCGAGCGCGGTTATGACGAGGCCTTTGCCCAAAGAATTTTCGAGCAGATCAAGGGTTTTGGTGAGTATGGCTTTCCCGAATCCCATGCGGCGAGCTTCGCTTTGTTGGTGTATGTCTCGGCTTGGCTCAAGTGCCATGAGCCGGCGGCCTTTACCGCAGCCTTGCTCAACAGTCAGCCGATGGGCTTCTATGCCCCGGCGCAACTGATCCGGGATGCCCGTCAACACGGGGTGGAGGTGCGCCCCGTTGATTTGCTGCAGAGTGATTGGGACTGCACGCTCGAGCCGCCCGCCATTCGTTTGGGTTTGCGTCTGGTGCGCGGTTTGAGTCGCAGTGGCGCGGAACGTTGGCTTGCGCTGCGCGCCGCACGTCATTCGGGCGATGTCGCTGCGGACCCGGTGCGCCATGCCGGCGAAGACTGGGGTGATCTTTGGCGCAAGGCGGGCTTGGATCGCGGTGATCTTGAAGCCTTGGCCGCAGCCGGTGCGCTCGCCGGGGCCAGCGGTCATCGGCATCGGGCGTTCTGGCAGGTGGCCGGGCAGGAGAAATCTTTGCCGTTGGCGCCCCCGCCGCAGGAGATCGCCTTGCCGCTCTTGCGGGCACCGACTGAGGGCGAGGACATCGTCGCTGATTATCGTCATCTCGGCCTTACGCTCGGGCGTCATCCGCTCGCTTTGCTCCGATCTCGCCTCGAGACAGCAGGGGTATTGCCGGCGGCGACGCTGGCGGAGTACCCCTCAGGGGCGACGGTCTCGGTGGCAGGCTTAGTGACCACGCGCCAAAAACCCGCCACGGCAGGCGGAGTGACGTTCGTCACGCTGGAAGATGAAACCGGCCACATCAATTTGATCATCTGGCGTGATGTGGCAGCGCGCCATCGACCTGCGCTGCTTGGGGCGCGCCTGATGCAGGTGGAGGGCCGCTTGCAGCGACAATCCGGTGTCACGCATGTGCTGGCGCACACCCTGCACGATCGCAGTGCCTTGCTCGGGCGGCTACTGACCCGCAGCCGTGATTTTCATTGAGAGCGCTTGGCCTTGCGTCCGACGCATTCCTCATCGAGTCCGATATCGTAATCATCGAAATCGCTGGTGAGGTCAGCCGTGTGCTTTTCCTCTCGCAGTCGTTCGAGGCGGCGCCAGGCAGGGTCTCCCCCCTTGGGGGTCGGGCTGCGCCGACGCGACTGATCAAAATCCCGAATGACATAATCCAAGTTTTCGTCCGAATCGAGATCGTCCTCGTCATCGAACTCGTCTTGCTCTGGTCGTTCGTTCATGGACTCGCAAGCCCAAATGGTGTTGGTGGTGGAGAGTGATGGCGCGAAATTTAGGGCGGCCGAAGAAAACTTGCAACAGGGGTTTCAACGATTGTGAAACCTCGGGCGGAGGGTTAGCGCAGGCGACCCCGCGGCTCACCGAATGAGCGTGTTCATCTCGAAGATGGGCAGCAGCATCGCAAACACGATGAGCAGTACGAACACCCCCATGAGGATGATGAGCAGTGGTCCCAGCAACCCCACCAAGGCGGTGAGAATGCTGTCGAGCTCGCGCTCTTGGTTGGCGGCCGCACGGTCGAGCATTTCTTCCAGTCGTCCGCTCGATTCACCGCTCCCAATGAGATGCACCATCATGGGCGGAAAGAGCTTGCTCGCGCCGAGCGCGCGGCCGATGGGCGCTCCTTCTCGAACGCGTTCCGCGGCGTGTTCGACGGCCTGACGCATCGGTCGGTTGGCGATGACGCCAGCGGCGATGTGCAGTCCATCGAGCACCGGCACCGCACTGCCCGTGAGGATACTGAAGGTGCGGGTGAAGCGCGCCGTCTCCAGACCCCGCAGGATGCGCCCGATAAGCGGCGCCCTGAGCAACCCCGCGTCAAAGCGCAGTCGATTGGCCGGCACCTTGAGCGCACGCCCAGCGAGCAAGGCCGCAAGCAGCAGCACCGCGAGCAGCACGAAGCCATAGTTCCGCAGGCCATCGCTCAACCCGAGCAGTGCTCGGGTGAGCCAAGGCAAAGTATTGTTGCCTGCCTCAAACACCTCGACCACCTGCGGTACCACGTAGGTCAAAAGGACTGCGACGATCACGAGTGACATGGCCGTGAGCACCATGGGATAGAGCAGGGCGCCGAGCACGCGCTGACGCATCACATCGCGGCTCTCGGTGTAATCGGCCAAGCGTTCGAGCACCACGTCGAGTTTGCCCGCTTGCTCGCCGGCCGCCACGGTCGCCCGATAAATAGGCGCAAAGATTTTAGGGTAGTCGGCGAGTGCGGCCGCCAGCGTTTCGCCCTCGACCACGCGCGCCCGCACCGCGCGCAACACGCGTTGGACAGCCGGCTTCTCCGATTGCTCGGCGACCGCCTGCAGCGCCTCATCAAGCGGCAGTGCGGCGCGCACCAGGGTCGCCAGTTGTCGCGTCAGCAGGGCGAGATCCTGCGTGCTGACGGGTGAGCGCCACTCGATGCGTCGTGATAGCAGGCTGGCGCTCGCAGCCTGAGACTCCGTCGTCCGGGACGAGCGGGGGGCGGACTTTCCTGTCTGGGGCTGGCCTGTTTGGGGCTGGCCCGTGAGCGCTTTGACCTCGGTGGGCAACCAGCCCCGATCGCGTAATTGTTGGCGCACCTGACGCGGGCTGTCGCCCTCCAGTACGCCCCGCTGCTCGCGGGAGTGGGCATCGATCGCGGTGTATTCAAACGCCGGCATGAATCAATCTTCACGCGTGACGCGCAGGACCTCATCGAGCGTGGTCTCACCGCGCAATACTTTGATGCGCCCATCCTCGCGGATCGAGGGCGTGAGGCTGCGCGCATGCTGCTCAAGCTCCGCTTCCGAGGCGCCATCGTGGATCAGCCGACGTAAGGTGTCATCCACCAGCACCAATTCATAGATACCGGTGCGACCACGAAAGCCCGCCGTGTGCGGGTTGGCGCGATAGAGCGTGGTGGCAGGCGTCGAGGAGTCGATGTTGAGCACGTCGCGTTCAAGCGCCGAGGCGGTGTAGGCTTCGCGCGAATCATCGAGTTTGCGCACAAGACGCTGGGCGACGATGCCGATGAGACTGGACGCCAATAAAAAGGGTTCGATGCCCATGTCACGCAAGCGTGTGATCGCGCCGATCGCGGTGTTGGTGTGCAGAGTGGAGAGCACCAAATGTCCCGTGAGGGAGGCTTGCACGGCGATCTGTGCGGTCTCGAGGTCGCGAATCTCACCCACCATGACGATATCGGGGTCCTGACGCAGGATGGCGCGCAGGCCGCGGGCAAAGCTCATGTCCACCTTGGTGTTGACCTGAGTCTGGCCGATGCCATCGAGGTAATACTCGATCGGGTCTTCCACGGTCATGATGTTGCGGGTGGCGTCATTGAGGCGGCTCAAAGCCGAGTAGAGCGTGGTGGTTTTACCGGAGCCCGTGGGTCCGGTCACTAGCAGAATGCCGTTAGGCTTGTGGATAAGCGAATCCAGCTGCTGCTCGAGAGAGGGCTCCATGCCGAGTTCACCGAGATCGAGCCTGCCTGCCTGTTTATCGAGCAAGCGCAGCACCACGCGCTCGCCATGCCCCGAGGGGATGGTCGACACGCGCACATCCACCGCGCGCCCCGCCACACGCAGGCCGATGCGACCGTCCTGAGGCAGACGCTTTTCGGCGATATCCAGTTTGGCCATGACTTTGATGCGCGACACCACCGCCGCGGCCACGGCACGCCGTGTCTGCAGCACCTCGCGCAAGACACCATCAATTCGCAGCCGCACGATCAGGCGATTTTCATAGGGCTCGATATGGATATCGGAGGCGTTGTCGCGTACCGCCTGCGCGAGCAGGGCGTTGATCAGACGGATGATAGGCGCGTCATCGTCACTTTCGAGCAGATCCGCCTGTTCGGGCAAATCCTGGGCGAGGAAGCTCAAATCGCTGGCTTCATCGAGACCGCCCGCAGCGGCGGCTGCATCTTGGCCGCTTTCATAAGCCTCGCGCAGCCAGGATTCAAAGATTTCGTTGCTGACGGGCTGCACGGCGACTTGATTGACAGCGAGATGTCGTTGGGCCTCGGCGACGCTCGTGCTCGTGGCATCGGCTCGCAGGGCGAGAGTCGCGACGCCTGCTTCGAGCTTGCGCAGCAACACGCCGTGTCGGCGCATGAAACCCAATGGCAGCGTGGTGGCGGTCATTCTTCCGTGACGGGGGGGAGTTCCGCGCGGCGTTCACCCGGCAGCAGCGGGATGCCGCCGTTTTGCGGCCCCAATTGCAGCTGCTGCTCGCGGATATAATTATATTTTTGATTGGTCTCAAGCCGAGTGTCGGTGCCGTTGCGCAGAATGCGCGGCTGGATGAAGACCATCAGGTTGGTTTTGGTTTTTTTGGCGCTTCGGGTGCGGAAGGCTTCGCCGAGCACCGGGATCCGACCGAGGAAGGGCACGCGTTGCTCGCCGCCTGTCTGTGAATCTTGAATGAGGCCGCCCAGCACGACCGTACCGCCATCTTCGATCAAGACGTGGGTGCTGATGGTGCGTTTGTTGGTGACGAGATCGACCGCACCCGAGCTTGTGGCGGCGATACTCGAGCTCTCTTGCTCGATCTTGAGCATGACGGCATCGCCCTCATTGATCTGCGGGGTGATCTTGAGGATCGTGCCGACTTCCTGACGCTGAATGGTCTGGAAGGGATTCAAAAAATTGTTGTTGCCGCTGCCACCGGTGTTGGAATACTGGCCCGTGACAAAGGGCACTTCCTGCGCCACCTTGATCTCGGCCTCCTGGTTATCCATGGTGACGATGGAGGGCGTGGCAATGATATTGGTGGTGGAATCGCCGCGCAGCGCACGCAGGATGGCGGCAAAGTTGACGCCGGTGTCGCGCAAGCGACCCACCCCGACCGTCGTACCGCGCGGAATGGCGGTGAGGGTGGTCGGGTCATTGGCCGCGCGAGCGAGGTCCACGATGCTGACGCCACCGACCGGTTCAATGAAACCGCCCACGGCATTGTCTGCTTGTGAGCCATCGACCAGCCAGTTGACGCCGAGCTCGGCGGATTTGTCAGCGGACACCTCGACAATGATGGCCTCGACGATCACCTGCGCGCGACGGATATCGAGCTTATCCACCACACCCATCAAGGATTTCATGGTCTTGGCGGGTGCCGTGATGACGAGCGCATTGGTTTCGGGCTCGGCCCAGATCGTGGTGGCTGCGCCGGTCGTGGCGACCGCGCCTTGACCGCCCGCAGCGCCGCCGCTCGCGGCAAACTGTTCTTTGAGTTTGGTGGCGATCGCCTCGGCATCCGCATAGCGCAGATAGCGCACGCGGGTATCGCCGCCTTCCGCAAGTGGGGTGTCGAGATAGGCGATCAGGGTTCGTACGCGCAATCTTTGAGTGGCGTCGCCCGCAAGCAGAATGCTGTTCGAGCGCTCATCGGCCACCATGCGCAGTGGGGCCATCCCGCCCTCACCTTGAGTCTGGGCGGGGTTCAGTGCGTTGATAGTGCGGATGACCTCGGTCGCTGATACATTTTGCATCGCGATGAGCTCGATATCCGAATCATTGGCCTGATCGATTCGGCGGATGATGCGCAACATGCGATTGACGTTGTTGGCGCGATCCGAGAGGATCAAAGTATTGGAGGCAGGGTAGGCGGCAAGGTGCGCGTTTTGCTGCATCAGCGGCCGCAGGATGGCAACGAGCTGCGCGGCACTCACATTGTTGACGCTGACCACTTGGGTGACGAGCTCATCGGAGGTGGCGCTCACCTCAGGCGCCAGATCGTTGCCCGGCATGGTGCGCATGTTGGCATCCGGCACGATCTTGACGACCTGTCCCGAGGGCACGGCCGCAAAGCCATGCACCTGCAGCAGCGCGAGAAACGCCTCATAGAATTCGTCCGGGCTCATCGGCGTTTGCGACAGCATGGTGACTTGCGCGCGCACCCGGGGATCAATGATGACATTGCGGCCGGTGGCGGCGGCCACCGCTTCGATCACCTGAGTGATATCGGCATCTTTGAAGTTGGGTGTGATGCGCGGACCGGAGGCCGATTGGGCCAAGAGTCCGGCGGGCAGGAGGCCGCACAGGAGCAGCGCGATTAGCCTGAAAGAATTCGTCATGCGCATCACTATACCAATCCCCGGTGAGTCGGCGTTCAGGGCGGCGACTGAGCCGCGCGATCTAGCTGAGTGACATCAATCTGCAATGTTTGGAGTTGGCCTTCGCGTTCAATACCCAATTGCAGGGTCGGCGAAGCGTTGAGCAGCGCCGCAAAATCGCGGCTGCCGCTCGCGTCCGTGAGGGGGGCTTGATTGACGCTGACCACGAGATCACCCGGGCGCAGACCGAGGGCCTCAAAACTTGCGGCATCCGCGCCGGGGTACACCCGAACGCCGCTCGGCTGCCCGGCGCGCAGCACGCTCTGCCAGGTCATCACCTGGCTGAGGCGCCCCAGCGTGGCGGCGGGCGCGTTGGGCCGCGACCCTATCGACGCGGCTGTCATACCCGAGTTTGACCCCGCGGGGTTGGGGCCACCTGCCGACGGCGTCGATGGCAAAAGATTTTCTGGCAGGGCGAGCGATTCACGGCGGCCAGCACGCTGCAGGATCACTTGCGTCGGATAAATCTCGATCAGTGTGGCGCCGCCCGGCAGAGCTGCACCGATGGCATAGACTTGACTTGCGCCTCCGCCGGCGGCGATCAAGGCGCGGCCGGTGGTGGGGGTATTTTCGGCGATGACACCGAGCAGACGCAGCGGCAGGCTGGTTTCCACCGCGATCGGGATATCGCCCTGATCTCCGCCAAACGGGGCGGCGGCGAGGATGCCCTCCCAGTCGGCCTGCGGGCCGCCCGGTATCACGCCGAGCGCGCGCGGGGTCAAGGGGTCCGGCACGGCGGCATCGGGTGGGTTTTGCCACAGTAGCCCGAGCCACAGGGCGGCGAGCAGCGTGGCGAGGCTGCCAAGCGCAGGGGAAAGCCAGCGGGGCGGGTGAGAGGGCATCGCCATGGGCCGAATCATACCTAGCCGCTGCACGGTCCACACTTGAGTTCGCCTTGGGCGACCCCTATAAGGGGGACATGTCGAGCGAGGAACGCCCAGATCTGGACGCCACGGTGGCGGAGGCTACGCCGGAACTCAAGCAGCCACCGTTGTTCCAAGTCATATTACTGAATGATGACTACACTCCCATGGAGTTCGTGGTCGATGTGCTGGAGCGTTTCTTTGGCATGGGTCGCACCCAGGCGACCCAAGTCATGCTGGAAGTGCACATGCGCGGCAAGGGGGTCTGTGGGGTCTTCACCCACGAGATCGCCGAGACCAAGGTGGCGCTGGTGACGCGTTACGCGCGGGATCATCAGCATCCGCTCATGTGTACGTTGGAAGAGGCCTGACAAGGAGATCAGCCCACCGTGTTGTCAAACGAACTTGAATCCTGTCTCAATGCGGCCTTCCAGAGTGCCCGCGAAGGCCGTCATGAATTTTTGACGGTCGAGCACCTGCTACTCGCCATTCTCGATACGGCCAAAGTGCAGGAGGTGCTGCGCGCCTGCGGTGGCGACCCTGAGCGGCTTGCGGTCGACTTGCGCGAGCACATCGACAGCAGCACGCCGCGGGTGGCGGAGGCCGAAGAGCGCGAGGTACAACCCACCTTGGGTTTTCAGCGCGTGCTGCAGCGAGCCGTGTTTCATGTGCAGTCGAGTGGTCGCAAGGAGGTCGGCGTGACCAATGTGCTGGTCGCGATCTTCAGCGAAAAGCAGAGTCATGCCGTGTTTTTGCTCGCGCGGCAGGATGTGTCGCGACTCGATGTGGTCAATTACATCTCGCATGGGATGTCGAAGGTGGAGGATGCGCCTGCCGAAGCCCGTGAAGAGGGCGCGGCGGCGAAATCGCGCGAAGCCGAGACGGAGAGCGCACTCGACAAATACGCGACCAACCTCAACAGGCTTGCCGAGGAAGGCAAGATCGATCCTTTGATTGGTCGGCAGATGGAGCTTGAGCGCACCATCGAAATTCTTTGCCGACGGCGCAAGAACAATCCGCTGTATGTCGGTGAGGCTGGGGTTGGCAAGACCGCCATCGCCGAGGGGCTGGCGCGCCGCATCGTCGAAGGCAGCATCCCTGAGGTGCTCGATGGCGCCACGCTCTATTCGCTCGACATGGGCTCCTTGATTGCGGGCACCAAATACCGCGGCGATTTCGAAAAACGTCTGAAAGGCGTGATCGCCGAGCTCAAGAAGCAACCGGGCGCCATTCTTTTCATTGATGAGATCCACACCATCATCGGTGCGGGTGCGGCGTCGGGTGGCGTGATGGATGCCTCGAACCTGATCAAGCCCGTGCTGACCAATGGTGATCTGCGTTGTATCGGTTCGACCACCTATCAGGAATACCGCGGTATCTTTGAAAAAGACCATGCGCTCGCGCGTCGCTTCCAGAAAATCGATGTGGTCGAGCCCACGGTCGCCGAGACCATCGAGATCCTGAAGGGCTTGCGGTCCCGCTTCGAGGAGCATCATCAGGTCAAGTACACCGATGAGGCACTGAAAGCGGCGGCCGAACTCTCGGCGCGGCATATCAACGAGCGGCATTTGCCGGACAAGGCCATCGATGTGGTGGATGAAGCCGGTGCCCGCCTGCGGGTGAAGCCCGCCGCTGAGCGGGGCGATACCGTGGATGTGGCGCAAATCGAAGAAGTGGTGGCGCGCATTGCGCGCATTCCCGCGAAAACCGTTTCGAGCAACGACAAAGAAATCCTACGCAACCTTGAGCGCAACCTCAAACTTGTGATCTTTGGTCAGGACAAGGCGGTCGAGACGCTCTCGGCGGCCATCAAGATGTCGCGCTCGGGTCTCGGGGATGAGCAAAAGCCGGTCGGCAGTTTCCTTTTTGCCGGTCCCACCGGTGTGGGTAAGACCGAGGTCACGCGTCAGCTCGCGATCGCGCTCGGGATCGAGTTCATTCGTTTTGATATGTCCGAGTACATGGAGCGGCACACGGTCTCGCGTCTCATCGGCGCGCCGCCCGGCTATGTGGGCTTTGACCAGGGTGGGCTTTTGACCGAGGCGATTGCCAAACACCCGCATGCCGTGCTGTTGCTCGATGAAATCGAAAAAGCGCATCCGGATGTGTTCAACCTGCTGCTGCAGGTGATGGACCATGGCACGCTCACGGATAACAACGGACGCAAGGCGGATTTTCGTCACGTGATCATCGTCATGACGACGAACGCCGGTGCCGCGGACATGGCGCGTACCTCCATCGGCTTTACGCAGCAGGATCACACCACCGATGGCATGGAAGCGATCAAAAAATTGTTCTCGCCGGAATTCCGCAACCGGCTCGATGCGGTGATCCAGTTCGGCGGGCTGGGCGCAGCCACCATCGAGCGCGTGGTCGAGAAACTGCTGGTTGAAATCGAGACGCAGCTCGAGGCGAAGGGTGTGTCGCTGCAGCTCGATGACGCCGCCCGCAGTTGGATCGCGGTCAAGGGTTACGATCCCAAGATGGGTGCGCGGCCCATGGCTCGCGTCATCCAAGAGCACATCAAGCGACCTCTGGCCGAAGAATTGCTATTTGGCAAGCTCGTCAATGGTGGCGTCGTGCGCGTGTCCGTCAAAGAAGACGAGTCAGGTCTCGAGCTCGAGTGTCTGCCGCACGAAGAGGCGGTGCCGGCCTGAGGTTTGCGACCGAGGGCTGACCCGTTAAACGACGCGGTCTTTATCGGCCGCGGTAGACGATGCGGCCTTTGGTCAGATCGTAGGGTGTGACTTCAACGGTCACCGTGTCGCCGGTCAGAATGCGGATGTAGTTCTTGCGCATCTTGCCCGAGATGTGCGCGGTGATGACGTGTCCGTTCTTCAGCTTCACGCGAAAGGTGGTGTTGGGCAACGTCTCGACGACCTCACCATCCAATTGAATCGCGTCTTCTTTCGACATCAGTATGCGGACACCCGGCAAAAAAGAAGCGGCGATTCTGCCCAAAGCCGGGTTGCGAATCAATCAAAATACGTCGGCGCGGGCCCAATGAGCTCCGCAAGAAGGGCGAGGAACTCCTCTCGGGGCAGGGCGCGGCTGCCGAGCGTGGCAAGGTGAGCCGAGGGCAGTTGGCAGTCGATGAGCGCGATATCGCGCAGAGGCGCGGCGCGCACGAGTGCCGATAACGCCACTTTCGAAGCGTCCGCGGCTCGCGAGAACATCGATTCACCGAAGAACACGCGGCCGAGCTGCAGTCCGTATAAGCCACCGACAAGGCGATCTCCCTGCCAGGTCTCGATGCTGTGGCCCACCCCGAGCGCGTGCAGCTCGAGGTAGGCGTTGCGCATCTCCTCGGTGATCCAGGTGCCAGCGACCCCGTCGCGCGGGGCGGCGCAGGCATCGATGACCGCCGCGAACTCGGTATCGATGCGGATCTCAAAGCCCGCATTGCGCTCGCGCTTCTCGAGACTGCGGGTGCGACGGAATTCATGGGGGAACAGCACTTCGCGCGGGTCGGGTGACCACCAGAGGATGGGCTGACCCGGTGAATACCACGGGAAGATGCCGCGCCGATAAGCCGCGAGCACGCGGGCTGGACGCAAGTCACCCCCCACGGCCAGGAGGCCCGCCGGCTCATCGAGGGCGTACTCACAGGGCGGAAAGGCCTCGGGGTCACCCTCTGGGTCGAGCCAGATCGGTCCTGTCATGATGCAGACGAGGGCTCGTCAACGTCTATCTTGAACGGCACGTGGGTGCGAATTTCTTCGGCGTAGCGATCGACAGCCGCGCTCTCACGAGCCAGATAATCTTCGATGGCGCGGGCAAAGCGCTCATCAAAGATTCGATGCGCCGAGACGGTATCAGTGGGCTCAAAGCCCCGCGACACCTTGTGCTCGCCCTGCGTGCCAGGCTCAAAACGCGCGAGACCGCGTTCAATGCAGTATTCGATGCCCTGGTGATAACAGGTTTCAAAGTGCAAGCTGTGAAAGGCCTCGGCGGCCCCCCAATAGCGACCATACAGCGTATCGCGACCCGCAAAGAAAACTGCGCAGGCCACGATCTCATCGCCCAGCATCGCGAGCTTGAACATCAAGGATTCGCCCATGCTGCGGCTGAGCTCAAGGAAACTTTGAGCGTTCAAGTAGGGCTCGTTGCCACGTCGTAAAAACGTGATGCGATGCAGCTGCCAAGCCGTGAGGATCTGCGTTTCGCTCGCCTCATGCCCGAGCACGGTCACAAAGCGAATGCCGGCTTCTTCGACGCGGCGTCGCTCACGCCGCGCCTTTTTGCGTTTTTCGGCGGTGAAGCTGCCGAGATAATCGTCAAAATTTTGCCAGCCGCGATGACGCCAATGAAATTGGCAGTCCTTGCGGCCGAGCCAGCCCTGCGCCATGAGCTCTGCCTGTTCGTGAGCCGTCGGAAACAACACATGCACCGAGGAGCAATCCTGTTCGCGCGCCGTCGTCTCGATGGCGGCGATCAGCGAGGGCAGCACCTGCTCGCGGGCCAGATCCTCTCGCACCAATAGCCGTGGCCCCGTGGCCGGCGTGAAGGGCGCGGCGAGGATGAGCTTGGGGTAGTAGCTCAGCCCGTGGCGGTGGTACGCCTGTGCCCAAGCAAAATCAAAGACGAATTCGCCGTAAGAGTGCTGCTTGAGCCAGCCCGGCGCGGCCGCGGCGAGACCGCGCTCGTCTTCGAGCGTGATGAGCTGCAGCTGCCAGCCGGCTGCTTCGCCGATGCAACCCGTGCGCTCGAGGGTGGAAAGAAACTCATGCCGCAGGAAGGGATAGTCCTTGCCCGCGAGCGCATTCCAGGCCCGGGCATCCAGCGACGTGAGAGTGTCGTGGATGCGTACCCTCACGAGTGACCGGCGTGCTCGAGGTAGCGATCCGCATCGAGTGCGGCCATGCAGCCGGAGCCTGCCGAGGTGATCGCTTGTCGATAGACATGATCGGCCACATCGCCGGCAGCAAAGACACCCGGGATGCTCGTGGCCGTGGCGTTGCCCTCGGTGCCGCTGTGCACCGTGATGTAGCCGCCGCGCATCGTCAGTTGACCGGCAAAGATATCGGTGTTGGGGGTGTGGCCGATGGCGATGAACACCCCCGTGAGATCAAGGTCGCGCGGGGCGGCATCGGCGATCGCAGCGCCCTCTCGCGTGGGTCGGATGCGAAGGCCAGTCACGCCCGACTCATCACCCAGAACCTCATCCACCCCATGGTTCCAAAGAATATCGACCTTGCCCTCATCGCGCCGGGCAAAGAGCTTATCCTGCATGATGCGCTCGGCCTTCAGCTGGTCGCGACGGTGCACGAGCGTCACGTGCGCGGCGATATTCGAGAGATACAGCGCTTCTTCCACCGCCGTGTTGCCGCCGCCAATGACGGCGACTTTCTGGCCGCGAAAGAAAAATCCATCACAGGTGGCGCAAGCCGAGACACCGCGACCTTTGAAGGCCTCTTCGGAGGGCAGGCCCAAATATTTGGCCGAAGCACCGGTGGCGATAATGAGCGCATCGCAAGTGTATTCACCCACATCGCCCACCAGCCGAAAGGGGCGTTCCTGCAGGTGCGCGGTGTGGATGTGATCGCTCACCATCTCGGTGCCGAAGCGCTCGGCGTGTTCCTTCATGCGCGCCATGAGCGCAGGGCCCATGAGGCCGTGCGGATCACCGGGCCAGTTGTCGACCTCGGTTGTGGTCATGAGCTGGCCGCCCTCTTGCAGGCCGGCGATCAGCATGGGCGCGCGGTTGGCGCGGGCGGCGTACACCGCCGCGGAGTAGCCGGCGGGGCCGGAGCCAAGAATGATGAGGGATCGATGTTGTCGCATGGCCGAATGGTAGGGTCTTCGGGCGAGGAGCGCCATGCCGACGAGGGCGATCCACGACCCCTGGACCCGCTCAATAGCAGCCGGGGCGTAATGCTAGAATGCGGCGCGTGCTATCTCTCCTTGACAGGTATTTTTGCTCATGCCGGACGCGACGCTGAAGACCACCGTTGGCTCGCGCTTTAGTGCGGCGGTGGCTCGTGCGCTGCGCGAGGGCGGCCTGATTCTGGCGGGCGCGGTGGCGCTCATGTTGCTGGTGGCGCTCGTCAGCTATAACCCGCTCGATCCCGGGTTTTCATTCACCGGGGTGGCGGGGGTCGAGGGCGGCTCGGGCATCCACAATCTCATTGGTCGCCAGGGCGCGTGGGTGGCCGATGCGCTCTTTTTTCTTTTTGGCTGGCCGGCTTATCTCTTTCCCGGCGTGCTCGCTGGCGCCTGCATCCATGCTGTTCGGCAGCGTGGCGAGCCCTCGGCATCGCGCCTCAATAGTCTCGTACGGGCGGGTGGTTTTGCGCTGCTACTGACCGCCACCTGTGCCTTGGCGACCTTGCACTGGTCACCAGGGTACCTGCGTCAGACGGCGGGCGGCGTGATGGGCGGTCTCATCGGCGAGTGGCTGTCGGGCAATCTTAATTTCACGGGCGCGACGCTGTTGTTGCTGGCCTGCGTGATGAGCGGCGTCTCGCTGGCCTTTGGCGTCTCCTGGCTCAATGTGACCGATGGCTTGGGCGCCGCCGTGTGGAATGGCATCGATCGCTTGCGACAGTGGCGACTGCGTCAGCGCGATGAGGCCGAGGGCGATGAGCGCCGCGCTGCGCGCAAGGAAGTGCTCGATCTCGACAAAGAGCGCAGTGCCACGCGCAAGAAGCCCCGCATCGAAGCGCCGGCGCCACAGCCCGTCAAAAGCGAGCGGGTCGAAAAAGAACGCCAAGTCCCACTCTTTACCGCGAAGCCCGGCGAGCTGCCGCCGTTGCAATTGCTGGATGATCCGAAGCCGCTGGAAGCGGCGTATTCGGACGAGGCGTTGGAGGCGATGTCGCGCCTCGTCGAAATCAAGCTCAAAGATTTTGGTGTCGAGGTCGAAGTCGTTGCGGTCTTGCCGGGCCCGGTGGTCACGCGCTTTGAGATGCGTCCTGCCCCGGGCGTCAAAGCGAGCCAGATCAGTTCGCTCGCCAAAGATTTGGCCCGCGCGCTCTCGGCCATCAGTGTGCGTGTGGTCGAGGTGATCCCCGGCAAGTCGGTGATGGGGCTCGAGATTCCGAACGAGCGGCGTGAGGTCGTGACGCTCGGCGAGATCATCAAGTCGACTGCCTATGACGAAATCAGCTCGCCGCTGGCCTTGGCGCTCGGCAAAGATATCGGCGGGGCGCCGATCGTCGCCGATCTTCAGCGCATGCCGCATTTATTGATCGCGGGCACGACGGGCTCCGGCAAGTCGGTGGGTATCAATGCGATGGTGC
>CAZHLL010000042.1:0-18667 GCA_964533305.1 uncultured Acidibacter sp. | reverse complement strand
GCTGTACAAAAGACTGACCCAGAGGGCGCGGAGAACCGCAGCACCACGGAACTTCCACATCGAAGCGGATGGCGTTATCTTCTTTGAGATAGAAAGCGCCCGCCACCCAGGAGAGCGCACCATCCCCTTGAGACTTTACTTGGAGCTCCGATACCAATGATTGGTACTCGGACCAGCGCGTGGTCAATTGCAGATCCTCAAAAGGCATCAACGCATAGGGCGCAAAGCCTGCATCAATAATGGCCTGTGGGTCGCGAATCAACAAACCGCCACCACAGCAAAGTCGATTGATGCCATAAGCTGGATGATCCGGGTCGGCAAAGAAACCGCCATCGCCATCATAGGCCTGGTATCGACGCTCCGTAGAGAGGCCAATACGGTGCTCCACCACCAAGGACTCGCTGAACTCGTACTTTAGTTCTGACCGCAACGAGTTGATGCTCATGTCCAGCTCGCCAGGCACATTGATCCTTGCGTACCACTGCGGATGGTCGCAGGCGAAGAAAGTACCCTCGGCCTTCTCGCAATCCTTGAGCGAAATCATCCCGGCACCACCGTCCTTGTAGTGCTCAAAGCTCAGCAGCCAATCGAGGGATTCCTCGCTTCGCATACGCGCGCTCAGGCGTGCCGCCCACCGATTGGAATTGCCGTACGCCTCGGACGCATCCACCGGGCGATTGCGCCGCTGATCGGTGTTCAGGATCCCATCGGCTGGTACATCGAATGGCCCAGTCGTGGAGCCGTCACCATCGGTGTCCCACGCAAGATCAAACAGCTCCATTTCCTGATCAATATAGCTGTCCGTCTTGTCGATCATGTATGACGCACGAAAGGCAATAAAATCATTGACGGGCAGGTTTAACGAGCCGCGAGCAAGTCGATGTCTGTAATTACCCAATTCCACTTCGACGCTTCCGGCAACGCTGTCGAACTGGGGCCTTGCACTGACCACGTTGATCGCTCCAGCGGTGGAATTGCGACCGAACAAGGTTCCCTGCGGGCCACGCAATACTTCGACGCGCTCGACGTCGTGCAACAAGGCCATACCGCTTTGGGGCCTTGGCGAGTAGATACCATCGACGTGAATGCCCACCGTGGGATCGCCCAACTCGGTGAAGTTGTTGGACGTGATGCCGCGCACGGTAACCTGCACACCGGAGTCCGATGGCGAGAAACCCACCTGCATATTCGGCACCAGCGCACCCAAATCGCGAATGTCCTGAATACCGTCGCGCGAGAGTTGTTCTTGCGTAAACGCCGACACGGCGACCGGTGTCACCATCAATGATGTCTCGCGCTTGGTGGCCGTGATCACCACCTCCTCCAACACACCCTCACTCGACTGTGCCTGAGCGAGGCCTACTGTTGCCGATACCAGACCGCAGACCGCAAGCCATACGCTGCGACCCACCGGACTCTTCCGGGATACCTGAATCATGTGTTTGCCCCCATTGACGTTGTTCTTCGGGCGCGCCTGCCGCCGATGGCGAGAGATCCCACCCAACCTCAGCTTCGATGGGCAATTTATATGACAACGCTGTCATTAAGTAAATACCCCGTTGAATTTGCTTACAAGTAGCGGAAAAAATGACGTAACTACTTGTTTTTAATTGCTTAAATAAATCTCCCTGATGTCAAAACTTGCCATAGTCAATTTTCGTTTGACAGCGTTATCAAAGCCATGCAGGGTGTGACCCCATTAATCGTGTACGGGGGGCGCGGTAATGACCGGCAATTTCAACGGCGTCGACTGGGCGGTCGTCGGTCTCTACTTCATGATTGTTCTCGGCATCGCTTGGTGGAGCAGTCGAGACGGTCACAATCAGTCTGCATCCGGGTATTTTCTCGGCGGCCGCGATGCCAGTTGGTGGGTCATTGGCGCTTCCCTCTTCGCTTCCAACATCGGTTCGGAACACCTGATCGGGCTGGCGGGCTCTGGTGCGGCCGATGGCATTGCTGTCGCCCAGTTTGAAATTCTAGCCGGGCTAATTCTGTTGCTGCTCGGTTGGTTTTTTGTGCCGTTTTATCTGCGCAGCGGCGTGTTCACGATGCCTGAATTCCTCGAACGCCGGTATTCCACCGGACCGCGCACCTACCTCGCGGCCGTGTCGATCGTCAGCTACGTCCTGACCAAGATTTCGGTCACGATCGCGGCCGGTGGAATCGTCTTCGAAGTTTTGATGGGAATCGACTTTTGGTACGGCGCACTCCTCGTTGTAGCCGTCACCGGGCTCTACACGCTGTGGGGCGGCATGCGCGCTGTGCTCTACACGGATCTGGTCCAAACTGTATTTTTGATCGCAGGTGCGATCGCGGTCACGGTCATAGGCCTTCAGGCCGTCGGCGGCTGGGATAACCTCAAGATATCGGCGGGCAGCGAGCGGTTTGATCTTTGGCAACCGGCTGACCATCCAGATTATCCATGGACGGGCATTCTGCTCGGGGCACCGATTCTGGGCATTTGGTACTGGTGTACCGATCAAGTCATCGTACAGCGGGTCCTCGCCGCTAGAGGCATCGCCGATGCTCGCCGCGGAACGATCTTCGCTGGCTTTCTGAAGCAACTCCCTTTTTTGATATTCGTGATTCCGGGTGTCATTGCTTATGTGCTGGTGCAGCGTGGCGAGCTGATGATTGGGCGCCCCGATGAGGCCTTGCCGGCACTGGTAGATAGCCTTTTGCCCGCCGGACTACGCGGCCTGGTGGCGGCAGGCATGCTTGCTGCGCTCATGAGCTCGCTATCCTCTGTTTTCAATGCGTGCTCAACGCTGATCACGATTGATATCTTTGGTCGCATCCGGAAAGATGCATCGGAAAAATCCAAGGTTCTGGTAGGTCGACTCTCAATCGTGTTGTTGACGCTGCTCGGGATTTCATGGATTCCATTCATGGACCTAATTTCCGGCAAGCTGTTTATCTATATCCAAAGCGTTCAAGCGTACATCGCCCCACCGGTTGCGGCGATTTTTGTACTCGGCATCCTGTGGAATCGCATGAACGCCCAAGGCGCCATTACCGCTCTGTGGGTCGGCGGCACTCTGGGTTTACTCCGACTATCCCTGGAAGTGAGCGGAGCCCTCGCCGATGCCAGCTGGAGCCAGCTTTTCGTGCAAATGAACTTCCTTCACTTTGCGGCGGTGTTGTTTGTCATCTCGTGTACGGTCATGGTCGTGACCAGTCTCTTGACCAAGGCGCCTGATATGCAACACACCCAGTCACTGACACTGCAAACCAAAGATACTGGTATTACGAACGAAGCTGATCGTAAAGCGAGAACCCAGGATAGATGGCTAACCTTCGCGCTGCTCGCGTTGATTGCCGCGATATGGTGGTCCTTCGCGGGCTGAGCTCCCACCCAAGGAAGTTTACCGAACAACCGCCTCGCACAACGTCAGTAACGTGTTCGGCAACACGCCAAGCAGCACCACGACGATCGCATTGACCAGCAGCACGCCGCGCTCGGCCACCCCGCAGCTTGAGCGCGGGAAATCGCCCGGGGCATCGAAATACATGAGCTTGATCACGCGCAGGCAGTAAAAGAGACCCACGACGGAAATCAGCGCGGCGATGATGACGAGGGCGATCGCATTCACTTCCCATAACGCTTGGAAGATCTGCAGCTTGGCCCAGAAGCCCACAAAGAGCGGCATGCCTCCCACCGAAAACATCATCACCATCATGGCGAGTGCGAGCAAGGGATCGCGCGCATGTAAGCCCTTGTAGTGCTCAAAGTTATCCGCCTCGAAACCGCCGGGGCTCGCGAGCAGCACCACCCCGAACGCACCTAAGGTGGTGATGACATAAGCGAGCGTATAAAAGAGCGCAGCCTCGATGCCCTGCTCAGTGCCCGCAACAAAGCCAAGCAAAATAAAGCCCACGTTACCGATGGCGGAGTACGCAAGCAGTCGTTTCATGTTGGTCTGTGCGACGGCCGCCAAATTTCCGAGCAGCAAAGATAACACTGCTACGATCGCCAGCATCTGCATCCAGCTCGGCGCCACACCGCCGAGCGCTTCAACTAATAGCCGATACGCCAGAGCAAAGGATGCGATCTTGGGCGCGGTCGCCACCAGCAGCGTCACCGAGCTCGGCGCGCCGTGATACACATCCGGCACCCACATGTGGAATGGCACCGCGCCAAACTTGAAGGCGACACCGACCACCACAAAGACGAGACCCATAATGAGTCCCAGACTCGGCACGCCGCGGAGCGAATCCGCGATCTCCGAGAACAGCAGACTGCCGCTCATGCCATAGACCAGCGACATGCCATAGAGCAGGCAACCTGAGGCGATGGCACCCAGCACGAAATATTTGATGGCGGACTCGGCCGACACGGCCGAATCACGATTGAAGGCTACCAATGCGTAGAGCGACAAGGACAGCAATTCGATGCCCATATACATCGACAAAAGACTGCCCGCAGAAATCATGACGCAAATGCCGAGCAAGGCACTCAAGGTGAGCACGTAATACTCGCCCTTCAGCAATCCACGCGTATCGAGATACTGCCGCGAATACAACAGCACCACAGCGACGAACAAAAAGGCAAACAGCTTGAGCAAGTTGCCAAGCGGATCGGCCACATACATCCCCGAGAAGAGCATGACCGTACCCGACACCCCGGCGTACTGCACAGTCAAGGCGGCGCCGATGACCAACGCCGCCAAGGTCAAGGTCGGCGTCAAGCGACGGGAAGCCCGACCGGCGAACGCATCCACGAGCAGAATCACGCACAGCGCCACCGTGAGATAGATCTCCGGGATGGCAGGCGCCAGCGAGGCCAATGTCATTGTGCTTGTCATGCGTCTTCCGCTGTCAGTACTTCATCAAAGAACAATCTTGCTGCTGGTGACCTGCTCGACGAGTTGCTGCACCGACACCTGCATCACCTCCAGCAGCGGGGCTGGCCATACACCCAGTAACAAAACAGCCACTGCCAGCATCGCCAGCACCAAAAACTCGCGACCGCTCAAATCCTCGAGTGCTGCCACGTTGTCATTAGCCACGGGGCCGAACATCACGCGCTTAACCAACCAGAGCGTGTACGCTGCGCCCAGGATTAAGGTGGTCGCTGCCACAAACGCGTACCAAAAGTTGGCCTTGAACGCGGCGAGAATCACCAGGAACTCACCCACAAACCCCGAGGTCCCGGGCAACCCCGCATTGGCCATGGCAAAGAGCACCATGAAGGCGCCAAAGACCGGCATCCGATTAATGACACCGCCGTAGGCACTGATCTCGCGACTGTGCACCCGGTCATACATCACACCGACGCAGAGAAACATGGCGCCCGAAATCAAACCGTGCGACACCATCTGCACCATGGCGCCATCAATGCCCATGCCTGCACCCTGTACGCCGCCCGTCGTTTCGAGAATCCCGAAGGCGAGAAAGCAGCCGAGAGTCACGAAACCCATGTGCGCGATCGATGAGTACGCAATGAGCTTTTTCATATCGTTCTGCACCAACGCCACGAAACCGATGTAGGCCACGGCAATCAAGGACAGCACGATCATGAAGACATCAAGCTCACGCGCGGCATCGGGCGTGATCGGCAAAGAAAAACGCAGGAAGCCGTAGCCGCCCAATTTCAGCATGATGGCAGCTAGCACCACAGAGCCCCCGGTCGGTGCTTCGACGTGCGCATCCGGCAACCAGGTGTGCACCGGTACCATCGGAATCTTGACTGCAAACGCGGCAAAGAACGCGAGGAATATCCACCATTGCTCTACTCGGCTGAGCGGCAGCGCATGCAGGGCCGCGATGTCGTAGCTCCCCGCCTGCAGGTACATGTAAATCAAGGCCACCAGCATGAACACCGACCCAAGGAAGGTGTAGAGGAAAAACTTGAGCGTCGCGTAGACACGCCGTGGACCGCCCCAGATGCCGATGATCAAAAACATCGGTATGAGCAGCGCTTCCCAAAGAAAATAGAACAGCAAGGCATCGAGGGCGGCAAAGACCCCGACCATCAGACCTTCCAGAATCAAGAACGCAGCAAAGTATTGCGCCGGCCGTTTTTCGATGACCGTCCAACCCGCAATAATCACGGGGATCGTGATGAAGGTCGTGAGCAATATCAGCGGTAGCGAGATCCCATCGATCCCGAGGTGATACGTCGCATTAAAAAACGGGATCCAGGGCTGCTGTTCGACGAACTGAAAGTCGGCCGTAGAGGTATCAAAGCCGGTGTACAGCGGCACCGAGAGAGCAAACGTCAGTAGCGCCACCGCCAGCGCCACCCAACGACCGAATTCGATCCGGCGATCACCCAAGGCAAGCACGGCAACACCGCCCAGAATCGGCAGCCACAACACGCTTGAAAGAAGAGGGATTTGCATCTGAAATTTCGCCTTGCCTTAGCTCACAAACAGGAACCAGCCCAGCAAGGCCGCGAGCCCGATCATCATCCAAAATGCGTAGGAGTAGAGATAGCCCGTCTGCACCCGGCGCACCCAGCCGCCGAGCGCTGCCACCAAGGAAGCAGCGCCATTGACGGCAAAGCCATCGATCACGGTCTGATCACCGACGCGCCAGAACACCCGACCCAATCCACGGCTACCCGCCGCGAGCACTTTTTCGTTGAACCAGTCGAAGTAATATTTGTTCTCGAGCAAGGGCAAGAGCGGCGCGAACACACTCGCGAGCCGCTCGCGCGCTTCCGGAGACTTCAGATAGAGGTACCACGCGAGCAACACACCGGCGAGCGCCAACCAGAATGGTGGATGCGTCGGTGACGCGAGCGCAAAGGCTAGAGGATCATGGAACTTGCCGGCTAACCTCGCGAGTACGTCATTTTCGGCCAGAACAAAAATTGATTCCGCAAAGAAATCACCGAACAGCAGCGGTTGCACGGTGAGATAGCCGATCGCGATCGAGGGAATCGCGAGCAACACAAGCGGCAAGGTCACGACCCAGGGGCTTTCATGCGGTGTGCCGTGGCCGTGCCCACCATGATCATGACCGTCATGTGCATGATCGGCGTGTGCATGATCGGCGTGACCGCCCTGCCCCTCGGCATGCTGCGCCCAACGGGGTGTACCGTGAAAGGTCATGAACACCATGCGGAAAGTGTAGAACGCCGTGATGAATACCCCGATCAGGACGCACCAGTAAGCATAGGTCGCCCCCCAACGAGCCGACTCATGCACCGACTCGATGATGAAATCTTTGGAATAAAAGCCCGACAGCAAAGGCGTACCGATCAGCGCAAGCGCACCAATCCAGCACGTGATTGCCGTGACCGGCATGACCTTGGCAAGTCCGCCCATCTTGCGCATGTCCTGCTCGTGATGCATGCCGATGATGACCGAGCCTGCCGCGAGAAACAGCAAGGCCTTGAAGAAGGCGTGCGTCATCAAATGGAAAATCGCGGCGGAATACGCCGACGCGCCGAGCGCGACCGTCATGTACCCGAGCTGCGAAAGCGTGGAATAGGCCACCACTCGCTTGATGTCATTATTGATGATGCCGAGGAATCCCATGAACAAGGCCGTGGTCGCACCGATGACGAGCACGAAGGACAGGGCCACTGCCGACTGCTCAAAGAGCGGCGAGAGCCGCGCGACCATGTAGATACCCGCCGTCACCATCGTCGCCGCGTGGATCAGCGCCGAGATCGGGGTCGGACCTTCCATGGAATCAGGCAGCCAAACATGTAACGGCACCTGCGCTGACTTACCCATCGCACCGATGAACAAGAGGATGCAGATCAGCGTGATGGCCGATACGGCCCACTCCCCGCCCAATGAAATTTGTGCATCGGCGATGGCGGGCGCTGCCGCAAAGGCATCGCGGTAATCGAGGGATCCTGTGAAATACACCACGCCGGCGATACCGAGCACGAAGCCGAAGTCCCCCACCCGATTGACGAGAAACGCCTTCATGTTGGCGAAGATCGCGCTCGGTCGCGTGTACCAGAAGCCGATCAGCAGGTAGGAGACGACGCCCACCGCCTCCCAGCCAAAGAAAAGCTGCATGAAGTTGTTGGACATTACCAACATCAGCATCGAGAACGTGAACAGAGAAATATACGAGAAGAAGCGCTGATAACCCGGATCCTCGTGCATGTAGCCGATGGTGTAGACGTGCACGCAAAAAGACACAAAGGTCACGACACACATCATCAGTACCGAGAGGTGATCGACGAGGAAGCCGACCTCCATGCGAATACCATCGGTCACGAGCCAGGTGTAGACGGTGTCGTTGTACACCGGCACCGCACCGGTAAAGAGCTGCCAGGCTACCTGGGCCGACAACAGGAAAGAGGCAGCCACCGCCGTAATCGTCACCCAGTGGGCGGCACGCCGACCGATCCATCGCCCGAAGAGTCCAGCCACTATTGCGGCTGCCAAGGGCAGCAACACGATCAACAACAACACCTGCGGGCTCATGCTCTCTGCGCTCATTCTGCTTAGCCCTTCAGCGTATCCAGATCTTCGACATTGATGCTGCGTCGCTCGCGGAAGAGCACCACCAGAATCGCAAGACCAATAGCCGCCTCCGCTGCCGCCACAGTCAGCACAAAAAAGACGAACACCTGCCCATCCAAATCACCGAGAAATCGCGAGAAGGAGACAAAGCTGAAATTGACCGCCAGCAACATCAACTCAATGCACATGAGGAGCAGAATCACGTTCTTGCGATTGAGGAAGATCCCGGCGATGGCGAGCGCGAAGAGCACCCCCGAAAGCGTCAGCATGTGTTGCAGCGTGATCATGCCTCGCCTCCTTCGCCCTTGTCGGCCTCTGCCTTGGGGCCGAGACCCTTGACGAGTCGCACACGGTCTTCACGCCGTACGGCCACCTGCTTGGCGACATCCTGTGGCTTGAGCCCGGGGCGCCGCCGCATTGTCAAAGTAATGGCCGCCACGATGGCGACGAGCAGCACCACCGCCGCAAGCTCAAACGGATACACGTACTGGGTGTAGAGCACTTCGCCGAGCTCGCGGGTGTTGCTGACATCAGCCGGCCTCGGTACCGCGCCCTGGGTCGCATCAATACCGAGACCACGGAACCAGAACACCCCCACCATCTGTACGATGACAGCGAGCGCCGTGAGCCAGCCCAACCAGGCGTAACGGGTGAAGCCCTGACGCAGCGAGGCCGTGTTGAGATCAAGCATCATGACCACGAACAGGAACAACACCATCACCGCGCCCACATACACGAGCACCAAGACGATGGCGAGGAACTCGGCCTCGATCAACAACCACAGCGCCGCGCTCGTAAAGAACGCCAACACGAGACTGAGCGCGGAATACACCGGGTTGCGCGCGACAATGACGCCGATGGCCGAAGCAATCAGCACTGCAGAAAAAACATAAAATAGTATTTGCACGAACAACGCGTGATCCTCGTCAATATCCTGCTGCTACATGTCAGCGATAGCGCGCGTCAGCCGCCTTGTCGGCGTCGATCAAGGACGCATAGCGCTCACCCACCGCCAGCAGCTTGTCTTTGGTCATGATGTTCTCGCCGCGATTTTCCATGTGGTATTCATGGATGCGGGTTTCAACGATCGCATCAACCGGACAGGCTTCCTCGCAAAAGCCGCAGTAAATGCACTTGAACAGATCGATGTCATAGCGCGTTGTGCGCCGCGTGCCGTCGTCGGCCACGTCCGACTCGATGGTAATGGCGAGCGCAGGACACACCGCCTCACAGAGCTTGCAGGCAATGCAACGCTCTTCGCCATTGGGATACCGGCGCAGCGCATGCAAACCACGAAAGCGTGGCGATTGCGGCGTACGCTCCTCGGGATAGTTGACCGTCACCTTCTTGCGAAAGAGAGTCCGCGCCGTCACCGACAACCCGGTCAACAGCTCAGTCAGCAAAAATGTTTTGACGATACTCTGTACGCTCATGTCAGCGACTCCACGGACCGACTTCGAAGTACACCATCACGCCAGCCACGCCGATCCACACCAACGTCACGGGAATCAGGATCTTCCAACCGAGCCGCATGATCTGATCGTAGCGGTATCGCGGGAAGGTCGCCCGGTACCACATGAAACAGGTCAGAAAGAAAAACAGCTTGAGAAAGAGCCAATGAAATCCGGGTGCCCCGAGGACGCTGTCCGCACCCAAAAGTCCTTCGAAGGGGCTCAGCCAGCCGCCCAGGAAAAACACGGCGGTGAGTGCCGAGATCAAAATCATGTTCGCGTATTCGGCGAGAAAGAACAGCGCGAAAGCGATACCGGAGTACTCGACATGGAAGCCCGCCACGATCTCCGATTCGCCCTCCGCCACATCGAAGGGCGCACGGTTGGTCTCGGCGACGCCAGCAATCAGGTAGACCACAAAAAGCGGGAACAGCCAGATGAAGAACCAGTTCGAGACGCCCCCTTCCTGGGCACGAATAATGTCGCCGAGGTTGAGCGTACCGGCCGCCATCACGACGCCCACCAGCGCGAACCCCATGGCGATTTCATAGGCGACCACCTGCGCCGCCGAACGCATCGCACCGAGGAAAGCGTATTTGGAGTTGGCCGCCCAGCCGGCGAGGATCACACCGTACACCCCTACCGAAGTGAGCGACAGCACGTAGAGCAAGCCCGCGTCGATATCGGCGATCACGAGTGCCGGATCCAGCGGCATCACCGCCCAGGCCGCGAAGGCGGGAACCAGCGTGATGGCCGGTGCAATGCGGAACAACCACTTATTGGACGCGCTCGGAATCACCACTTCTTTGAGCAGTAGCTTGATGACGTCGGCAAAGGGCTGGAAGATGCCGGGCACCAGGCCAAAAATGCTACCTACCCGGTTTGGCCCCTTGCGCAGCTGCATCCAGCCGATGACCTTGCGTTCCCACAGGGTCGTGAAAGCAACCGAAAGAATGAGCGCCACCATCACCACCACAATCCAGAAGGTGGATTGCAGGTAACTCGGCAAAGAATTCCACAGCTCGAGCAGCGCTGGCATCAGAGCTCTCCCCGCGCGCGACGCGCGACCGAGGTGGCCTGCAAGGCGGGACTACGGCGCAACACGGCATCCAGATCATACATCGGGATATCGAGCTCGCCGAGATCGATCTCAGCCGATTCTTTGATCGCCGCGATGGGCGGTTGATGCGAGCTAATGAGCGAGGTGGAAATCGCAGCACCGGCTCGCTCGGCGATGACCGACTGCAGATGCTTGCGGACGTCCTCCGAGCTTTCAAAGTCGAATCCGGATGCATTGATCAGATTGCCGAGCACGCGCAGGATCTTCCAACCGGGGCGCGCCTCACCCGGAGCCCGGACGGCGGCTGCATGCGACTGCCAGCGGCCCTCGAGATTGACGTAACTTCCCGAGGTTTCGGCAAACGCCGCCATCGGCAAGAGTACGCTCGCCTGCGATTTCAAAGATTCACTGGCGTACGGCGTGATCGCAATCACGGCGCGCGCCTTGGCCAACGCCGCCTGTGCCAACGCCGGCTCGGCGAGATCCCGATCCGGCTCGATGGCGCCAACCAGAAGATAGGCCGGTAACTGCGCGGCCAACATCTCGCGGGCATTGTGACCGCTCTGCCCCGCATCACGCGCGATACCGCCCGCATCGCGATGCGGCACCGCACCTGCGAGCCACGCCCCAGCGGCATTGGCACCCTCGGCAAGTTCGCCCAACGATGCACCGGTGAGCCGCGCGAGTTCGCCCGCGAGCGCGCGCAAATCCACGTAGGCAGGATGACGTAGGGCCATGCCACCGAGCCACACTGCACGTCGCTCGCCCGATAGCAGCGCCGCGGCCGCCAGCCGATGACGTTCATCGGGCTGCACAGCATGCAGCCAGCTTGCAATGCTCGCCGGCGCCTCACGTGCAAGGGATTCGCAGCTCGCACGCACGATGCAGGCGAGCTCATGTACCCACGCATTCGCCTCGGCCACACACTGTGCGGCGACGGGAAAGTGATAATGACGCTCCACTGCATCCACGAAGGCGACCTTGGCGCCCGCGCGGACGACGGCCTTGCGGAGACGATGCGCGAGCAAGGGCAACTCCGAGCGCAGGTGACTGCCGATCACGAGCACACCGCTGAGGTCATCGACTGCGCTTAATGCCATTCCCAGCGAGGGCTGCCTCGGATCCGCGCTCGCATCACGAAAATCGCGCTGTCGCAGGCGGTGGTCGATATGTCGCGAGCCGAGCGCGTCAGCGAGTTGCGCCGCGAGTGCCGCCTCTTCGGTGGTGCATGACGGGTGTACCAGCACACCGAGCGAGCCCGCAGCCGACTTGATTTCTTTGGCCACGTGGTTGAGCGCGACTTCCCAGTCCACCTCACGCCAGCTCTCACCCTCGCGCAACATCGGACGGGTCAGACGATCTTCGGCGAGCAGCCCCTCGTAGCTGAAGCGATCGCGATCGGAGATCCAGGTTTCATTGACGTCGTCATTGGGGCGCGGCACGACGCGCTTCAACTTGCCGCGCAGCACGTGCCCGTAAAGGTTGCTGCCGAAGCCGTCATGCGCCGCCACCAGCGGCACTTCCGTCATTTCCCACGAGCGACCCTGGTAGCGGAAAGGCTTGGAATTGAGCGCTCCGACTGGACACAGATCAATGATGTTGCCCGAGAGCTCATGCTCCACGCTGCGCTCGATGTAGGTGCCGATCTGCATGTTCTCGCCGCGACCGGTGGTGCCGAGCTCGGGGATGCCGGCGATGTCGGCACCGAAACGCACACAACGCGTGCAGTGAATGCAGCGCGTCATATCGGTGGATACAAGGGGCCCCAGGTTCTTGTCTTTGACGACACGCTTGCGTTCATTGAAGCGAGCGATGTCGCGGCCAAATCCCATGGCGAGATCCTGCAACTCGCACTCACCGCCTTGGTCACAGATGGGGCAATCGAGTGGATGGTTAATGAGCAGAAATTCCATCGTGGCCTTCTGCGCACCGATCGCCGCGGGTGAGCGGGTAAAGACCTTCATGCCCTCGGCCACCGGCGTCGCGCAGGCGGGTAAAGGCTTGGGCGCCTTTTCCACTTCGACCAGACACATGCGGCAGTTGGCCGCGATGGGCAATTTTTCGTGGTAACAAAACCTCGGCACATACTCACCGATGGCATCGGTGACGTGGATGATCATGGCGCCTTTTTTGGCCTGGACCGGCCGGCCATCCACTTCGAGGTTAACGAGATCTTCTGGCGTCGCTGACATGTTCAAGCCGCTGCTTTCTGCCCGTCGACGAGGCTGCGTCCACGGTTCTGGATCATGTATTCGAATTCGTGTCGGAAATTTTTGACAAAACTCTGCACGGGCCACGCAGCAGCATCGCCCAAGGCGCAAATCGTATGCCCCTCGATGCGATTGGCGACATCCACCAAGAGCTGCAGGTCTTCCATGCGGCCGTCACCGGCGACGATGCGCTTCAACACGCGATTGAGCCAGCCGGTGCCCTCGCGGCAAGGCGTGCACTGACCGCAGGACTCGCTCATATAGAACCGTGAGATCCGCTCGAGCGCACGCACCATGCACGTGGTCTCGTCCATCACGATCACCGCGGCCGAGCCCACCGACGAGCCGACCGAGCGTAATGAGTCGTAGTCCATATTCACGCCAAGCATCACCTCACCCGGTACCACCTTGACCGAGGAGCCGCCGGGGATCACCGCCTTCAGCTTGCGGCCACCACGCACGCCGCCTGCGATCTCGAGTAAATCTTTGAAAGGAATCCCGAGCGGCAATTCATAGTTGCCGGGCTTCGCCACATGGCCTGTGACCGAAAAAATCACGGTACCGCCGGCGTTGGTGGTGCCGAGCGCAGCAAACCACTCCGGCCCCTTGCGCAGGATCGTCGGCACGGAGGCATAGCTTTGCGTGTTGTTGATGGTGGTCGGTTGACCGTAAAGGCCAAACGCAGCCGGAAACGGCGGCTTGAAGCGGGGCTTACCCTGCTTGCCCTCGAGCGACTCGAGCAACGCGGTTTCCTCACCGCAGATATAAGCGCCCGCACCGACAAACGTGTAGAGATCAAAATCGATCCCCGAGCCCTGGATGTTCTTGCCAAGCAAGCCCGCCTCGTAGGCTTCTTTGACGGCGGCCTCGAAACGCGGTACCGGCTCACCCAAGAACTCGCCGCGAATGTAGTTGTAGCCGACGGTCGCACCCATGGCGTAGGCACCGATCGCCATGCCCTCCACCAATGAGTGCGGATTGAATCTGAGAATGTCGCGGTCGTGGCAGGTTCCAGGCTCACTTTCATCCGAATTGCAGACCGCGTATTTCTGCATGGGGGCGCTGCGCGGCATGAAGCTCCACTTCACACCGGTGGGAAAACCGGCACCGCCACGGCCGCGCAGACCGCTCGCCTTGACGGCTTCGATGACTTGCTCGCGGGTGTATTCCCCGGCGAGCACTTTTTTCCAGGACTGATAGCCACCAATCTTGAGATAGCTCTCAAGGGTCCACGAGCGCTCTGCCGCGAGCGGCTCGAACACGACGAGATTCATTTTCTCGCGCCACTTGTCGTATGCCGAGGTCATTTCAGTTCGTCCAGAATTTGATCGACCTTTTCGGGGGTCAGGTTTTCATGAAACACATGATCCACCATCATCATCGGTGCACCCGTACACGCCGCAAGACACTCTTCCTCTTTTTTGAGGAAGATGCGTTTGTCAGCTGTGCTCTCGCCCACCTTGATACCGAGCTTACGCTCACAGTGCGCGAGGATGTCCTCCCCCCCATTCAACCAACAGCTGATATTGGTGCAGACGCTGACATGATGCCGACCGCACTCATGGGTCTCGAACATGGAATAGAACGTCGCGACCTCATACACCTGAATCGGCGGCAGCTTGAGGTACTGCGCCACCGCGTCCATCAGGTCAGACGTCAGAAAGCCATCGTTCTGCTCTTGCACAAAACGCAGTGCCGACAGCGTGGCCGAACGCTGTCGCCCGAGCGGAAAGCGACCGATCCAGTGATCAATCTCAGCGCGGGTATGCGCATTCAACAAAGAAATCTTGTCACCCTCACCGGTGACGAACAGCTGCCCGTCACTCGTGGGTACGGCGTGCTCTGCACTCACCGGTCGATCTCCCCGAAAACGATATCCTGTGTGCCGATGACGGCGACCACGTCCGCGAGCATGTGACCCGTGACCATTTCTTCGAGCGCGGCGATATGGGCAAAACCGGGTGCACGACACTTGAGCCGGTAAGGCTTGTTGGCCCCATCCGAGATCAAATAAATCCCGAACTCCCCCTTCGGCGCCTCAACCGCGGCATACGTTTCGCCCTCGGGCACGCAGTAGCCCTCGGTCATGAGCTTGAAGTGATGGATCAACGACTCCATGTCGCCTTTCATGTTCTCGCGCCGCGGCGGACGCACCTTGGCGTCGGCCAGCATGATGGGGCCGGGATTCTTTCGAAGCCAGTCGACGCACTGCGCCACAATGCGGTTTGACTGCCGCAACTCCTCGATGCGCACGAGATACCGATCGTAGCAATCACCGTTGACGCCGACCGGAATGTCGAAATCCAGCTCCTGGTAGACCTCGTACGGCTGTTGCTTACGCAAGTCCCAAGCAATCCCGGAGCCGCGCAGCATCGGCCCACTGAAACCCAACTGCATCGCCCGCTCGGGTGACACCACACCGATATTGACGGTGCGCTGCTTCCAGATGCGATTGTCAGTGAGCAGGGTTTCGTACTCATCGATCGCTTTGGGGAAACGCTGCGTGAAATCTTCAATGAAACCGAGCAAGCCCGCTGCCCGTGCCTCGTTCAGCCGGTCGGCATCTTTCTGTGATCGCCAACGCGAAGCCTGATACTTCGGCATCTCATCCGGCAGATCGCGATGCACACCGCCTGGACGGTAGTAGGTGGCATGCATGCGGGTGCCCGAGACGGCCTCGTAGCAGTCCATGAGATCCTCGCGCTCTTTGAACGCGAGCAGGAATACGGTCATGGCCCCGATGTCGAGGCCATGCGCCCCGAGCCACATCAAATGATTGAGGATGCGCGTGATCTCATCAAACATCACGCGGATGTACTGCGCCCGCCGCGGTGGCGTGACGCCCAGCAATTTTTCGATGGCGAGCACATAGGCGTGCTCATTGCACATCATCGAGACGTAATCGAGTCGATCCATGTAGCCGATCGACTGATTGAAGGGCTTCGACTCGGCAAGTTTCTCGGTCGCTCGATGCAGCAGGCCGATATGCGGGTCGGCCTTCTGGATGACCTCGCCTTCCATCTCGAGCACGAGACGTAGCACGCCGTGCGCCGCCGGATGCTGCGGCCCAAAATTCATGGTGTAGGACTGGATCTCAGCCATGTTTGCGCTCGATCAGGGCGGGGTCATAGCGATTGTCATCACGGATCACCCGCGGTACGAGCACGCGGGGCTCGATGCTGACCGGCTCGTACACCACCCGCTGCTTGAGCGGGTCGTAACGCACCTCGACGTTGCCGATCAGCGGGAAATCCTTGCGGAAGGGATGACCAATGAAACCGTAGTCGGTCAGCAGCCGTCGCAAGTCGGGATGTCCAGGGAAAAGAATACCGAACAGGTCAAAGGCTTCGCGCTCGAACCAATTGGCAGCGGCCCAAACCCCGACCAAAGAATCCAGCATCGGCTCATCACGATCGCGACAGAAGCTGCGCAAGCGCAGTCGGCGATTGTGCGTGATCGAGAGTAGCTGCACGGTCACGGCAAAGCGCCCCGGCCGCACACCCGCGGCCGCGGAATCGACACCCGCCGAGTCGGCCGAACCGTTACCCGCATGCCGACCGCGTGAAAAACCGGAGCCCGTCGCGCGAGAGGTTTTCCACTCCGACTCGCCGTATTGCAAATAATCGACGCCCGCCAGATCCATCAGCATTTCAAAGCGCAGCTGCGGGTGATCGCGCAAGCTGCGCGCCACCTCGACCCAACGCTCGGGATCGCACTCGAAACACCATTCCGAATCGAGACTCGTCACTCGACGCGCCGCGCCAGAGGTCGCCTCGACTACGAGGCTCGCAAATGCATCGCTCTCTTCGGTCATCAAAGATCCGCTCATCGATGAATCACCGAGCTCGTACGCGCGATTTTCTTTTGCAGTTGGATGATGCCGTAAAGCAGGGCCTCGGCCGTCGGTGGACAACCGGGCACATACACATCCACCGGTACAATGCGATCGCAACCGCGAACGACCGCATAGGAATAATGATAATAGCCGCCGCCGTTGGCACAGGAGCCCATCGAGATCACCCAACGGGGCTCGGGCATCTGGTCGTACACCTTGCGCAGCGCTGGTGCCATTTTGTTGACCAGAGTACCTGCCACGATCATCACATCCGACTGCCGAGGACTCGGCCGAAAGACGATACCGAAGCGATCCAAATCGTAACGGGAGGCCCCGGCATGCATCATCTCGACGGCACAACAGGCAAGCCCGAAGGTCATCGGCCAAAGAGAACCGGTTCGGGCCCAGTTGACCAGATGATCAATCTGGGTGGTCACAAACCCGCGTTGGGCGAAACCGCCCGCATCCGTGCTCGCGCTTAATCCCACTCGAGCGCTCCCTTCTTCCACTCGTAGATGAAGCCCACGATCAGTATCAACAGAAAAATACCCATGGACACCAGGCCAAAAGTCCCGATCGAATCGAGCGCCACCGCCCACGGAAACAGGAAGGCGATCTCGAGATCAAAGACAATGAATAAAATGGCCACAAGGTAATAGCGCACATCGAACTTCATGCGCGTCTCTTCGAAGGCTTCAAAGCCACACTCGTAGGCGGAGAGTTTCTCGCTGTCGTCCGGTGCCTTGCTGAGAAAGCGACCGAGGCTCGATCCGAGCAGCAACAGCACCCCGGCAAGACCCGAGGCCACGACCAAAAAAATCAGTGCTGGCAGATAATTCGACAACATGCTTTTCGCCCCAACACGTGTCAGGCTTGTGCCCGACAACCCCCGTGTCTTAAGCGGCGCGAATTGTATCAGGAAATATCTGGTGCGGACGGGGAGACTCGAACTCCCATACCTCGCGGCGCCAGCCCCTCAAGCTGGTGTGTCTACCAATTCCACCACGTCCGCAACCGGCGGCGGATGCCGCACAGAAGCTGTTATCAACTTGGCTCTATTATGACGAAGCTGCGATCACGGTGCAGGTGCATCTGCAGGCGCAGGCGCGCCGAGCGGCGCCGGCATATCCGCTGGCGCAGGAATGACACCGAGTGAAGGTGTCGTCTGCACCGCTTCGCTTTCCAATAATCCTGCAGGCTGCTCCGCCGGGCGAGTACCCAACCAAGCCAGCGCCAAACTGTTCAACATGAATACGGCCGCAAAAATCGCCGTTGCGCGGGAAAGCCCCGTCGTGGCACCACGCGCACCGAACACGCTGCCGGAGGCCCCCGCACCAAAGCCCGCACCGGCATCCGCACCACGCCCGCGCTGCAACAGCACCAAGGCGATGATCGCGATGCCCACGAACACTTGCAAAATCGTCAACGCAGTCAACAGCATTGAAACCCTACCCTGTCAGACCATCACACCCTGCCGCAGAGCTGCTCAGCTGGCAGCGGCGGCTTCGACGATGGCCGTAAATTCTGTTGTCAGTGATGCGCCGCCAATGAGGCCTCCGTCAACGTCCGGCATCGCAAAGAGCTCTTTGGCGTTTGCGGCCTTGACGCTACCCCCATAGAGGATGCGCACCAAGCCCGCCATTGTAGCATCAACCGTACGGATACGCTCACGAATG
>CAZHLL010000041.1:0-18872 GCA_964533305.1 uncultured Acidibacter sp. | reverse complement strand
AGCGCCTGATCGATGTGTGCTTTGAGGGCATGTGGCGCGGTATTCAGGTGGTCGCCCCGGGCCGTCGCCTGGGCGACATCGGTCACGCCATCCAAAGCCATGTGGAAGCGCAAGGGTTTTCGGTGGTGCGCGAGTATTGCGGCCACGGTATCGGCCGCATCTACCACGAAGACCCGCAGGTGCTGCATTACGGCCAGGCGAACACGGGGCTCGAGCTCAAGCCCGGCATGACCTTCACCATCGAGCCGATGATCAATGCCGGCAAACGCTTCGTCAAATTGCTGCCCGACGGCTGGACCGTCGTCACCAAAGATCACTCGCTCTCGGCGCAGTGGGAACACACGGTGCTCGTGACTGAGCAGGGTTTTGAAGTCTTGACCTTGGGAGCGATGCCGGCGGGCGCTGTGCAAGGTGCCGCCTGATGACCCTCGCTCCGGGGACTCTGTGTAAGCGGCTCGGTGAAGACCCGAGCGCCGCCAACTACAGCGCAGCACTGCGTGAAGCCCAAGCGGCACTTGCACAAAGATTTGAAGCCGAGGAGCCGATCGAATCCTTGGTACGCGCTCGCGCCGAGCTCCTCGATACCGTGCTCGCCGAAGCTTGGCGTAGCCGCCTGCCGGAGCACGATGCCGATTGGTCCTTGATCGCCGTCGGCGGGTACGGGCGGGGCGAACTGCATCCGGCTTCCGATATCGACATCCTCGTACTCATTCCCGAAGCGCTCGACGATGTAGGCCGTAGCGCGATTGAGCGCTTCGTGACTTTTCTTTGGGATATCGGGCTTGAGATCGGGCACAGCGTGCGTACTGTCGCCGACTGTCGCGATCAGGCGGCGCAGGATGTCTCGGTCATGACCACCCTGGTCGAGGCGCGCCACCTCTGCGGCGCGCGCACGCTCTTTGAAGCCATGCGGGTGGCGCTCTCGCCCGCTCAGGTCTGGCCCGTCAAAGATTTCTTCGAGGCCAAGGTGCGCGAGCAGCAGGAGCGCCACCTCAAGGCCAACGACACGGCCTATAACCTCGAGCCCAACGTCAAGACCGGCCCCGGTGGTCTGCGCGACATCCAGACCATTGCCTGGGTCGCGAAGCGCCATTTCGGTGCGGATACACTCGATGAGCTCGCAACACAAGGGTTTTTGACCCCGGCGGAGCTGCGTCGACTACAAAGCGCCCAGTCTTTTCTTTGGCGGGTGCGCTTTGCGCTGCACGTGGTCACCGGTCGGCGCGAAGATCGACTGCTGTTTGATCATCAGATGAAGCTCGCGCGACTCTTCGGCTATGAGGATGCCTCGTTCACACTCGCGGTCGAGCAGCTCATGCAGCGCTACTATCGCACCGTGATGGATGTTTCGCTGCTGAATGAGCTCTTGCTGCAGCTTTTTCGCGAAGCGATCCTCGATGGCAGCGTTGAGCCCGAAGCCCTGAATCCCCGCTTTCAGATCACCAATGGGTATCTGGAAGCCGTCGATGATGAAATCTTTGTCCGCCAGCCCTGGACGTTGCTCGAGGTCTTTGCGCTGCTGCAGCAAAACCCGACCATCAAGGGCGTACGCGCCCACACGATCCGCGCCATCGTGCGCAATCTCTGGCTAATCGACGAAGAATTCCGCCAGAACCCGCGCAATCACCGCCTCTTTCTCGAGATCCTGCGCGCGCCTGCCGGGGTCACCAATGAACTGCGCCGCATGAACACCTACGGCGTGCTCGGACGATACATCCCCTCGTTCGGGCGCGTGGTCGGGCGCATGCAGTACGATCTCTTTCATGCCTACACCGTCGATGCGCACACGCTGTTCGTGGTGAGCAATCTGCGCAGGCTCGCGCTACCGCGCTTTGATCATGAGCTGCCGGCGATTTCGCGCATCATGCAGAATCTGCCGAAACCCGAGATTGCCTATCTCGCCGCACTCTTCCATGACATTGCCAAGGGCCGTGGCGGCGATCACTCCGAGCTCGGCTCGGTCGATGCCGAGAGCTTCTGCCTCGAGCAGGGTCTGTCGCGCTACGACGCAAGGCTTGTGGCCTGGCTCGTCCGCCATCACCTGCAGCTCTCGCTCACGGCGCAAAAGCAGGATATCACCGACCCGCAGGTCATCAATGATTTCGCCCGCTTCGTCGGCGATGAGACCCACCTTGATTATCTGTATGTGTTGACCGCGGCCGATATCCGCGCCACCAATCCGCGACTGTGGAATTCCTGGAAGGCCTCGCTCTTCAATGATTTTCATGGTCGGGTGGCCCGCGCCCTGCGGCGCGGCCTCGAAAGCCCGATCGACCAAGAAGAGCTCACGCTCGAAACCCAAACTGCTGCGCGCGAGCGTCTGCACGCCCGCGGCTTTGCCGACGTCGCCATCGATGCCGTGTGGCAACGTTTGTCCGACGCGTACTTTCTGCGTCACACCGCCGAAGAAATTGCCTGGCATACCTCGGTGCTCTGCACACATGACGCCGCCCATGCGCATGGGGAGGACGCCCGCGAAGATCAGTCGGTCGTGGCGCTGCAAGCCGAGAGCGAGCGTGGCACGACGGCCATCATGATCTACGCGCCGCATCGACATTTCGGTTTTGCCCGCACGACAGCCGTGCTCGATCAACTTGGACTCAATATCGTCGATGCGCGCATCACCCCCACCCGCGATGGCAATAGCATCGACTTCTATCATGTGCTCGAAGAAGACGGCTCCGCGATTCAGGACAGCGAACGACGCGAGGAGATCGAATTCGCCTTGCGTCGATCGCTCGCAGCGCCGCGCCACGTGGCGCCGAAAGTGTCGCGGCGGGCGCCACGCCAGGTCCGCATGTTCAATACACGTACCCGCATTGATGTCAGCATCGATGAACGTAACCACCGCTCGGTGCTCGAAATCATTGCGGGCGATCGGCCGGGGCTGCTCTCCGATATCGGCAAAGTCATGATGGAAGAGCGGATCGATTTACTCGGCGCGAAGGTCATGACCGTGGGCGAGCGCGCCGAGGACGTATTTTACGTGGCCGATGTCGAGCATGGTCCGTTGGCCAAGGCAGCAGCCGAGCGCCTTATCGGACGGCTGACCGAAGCGCTCGACCGTCGACCCTGAGACCCCATACCCCATGAACTCGCTCCTCCACTATTTACAGCCCTATCCCTTCGAGCGCCTGCGTCTGCTGCTCAAAGATTGTGTACCGCCAGCGGGGCTCAAACCCATCCCGCTCTCAATCGGCGAGCCGCGGCATGCACCGCCCGATTTCGTGCTCGAAGCGCTCACCCGCGAGTTACCGGGGGTCGCCCAATACCCGACCACGCTCGGCAACTTGGACTTGCGAGCGGCCTGCGCCGAGTGGCTGCAGCGTCGATTCAGCCTGCCTGTAGGCGCGGTCAACCCCGACACCCAAGTCTTGCCGGTGAATGGCACCCGCGAGGCGCTCTTTGCGATCGCCCAAGCGGTGATCGATACACAAGCACCCATGAACGGTCGCCGGCCGCTCGTCGCCATGCCAAACCCGTTCTACCAAATCTATGAAGGCGCGGCCTTGCTCGCCGGGGCTGAGCCTCTTTTTCTCGATACGCCTGCTAGCCAAGACTATTTGCCGGATCTCTCGGCCGTGAGCGCCGACACCTGGGATCGCGTGCAGCTCTTGTATCTGTGCAGCCCGGGTAACCCCGCTGGGGCCGTGATGAGCGAAGCCGCGCTGATCGAAGCCATTGAGCTTGCCGAAAAGCATGACTTCATCATCGCAACCGATGAATGCTACGCTGAAATATTCTTTGATGAGGCCGCACCGCCGCCCTCGCTGCTAGGCGCCGCCTGGCGCGCGGGGCGCAAGAGCTTTGAGCGCTGCCTCGTGTTTCACAGTCTTTCCAAGCGCTCGAATCTGCCCGGCCTGCGCTCAGGCTTCGTCGCAGGCGATGCCCGCATTCTCAAGGATTTTTTGCTGTATCGAACCTATCACGGCTGCTCGATGCCGCCGCCGACCCAAGTCGCAAGCACCCTCGCCTGGCGTGATGATGCTCACGTGCGGGCGAACCGCGACGAATATCGGGCCAAGTTCCTCGCGGTGAAAGAGATCCTCGGCACCCATGCCGAGATCGAGATCCCACCGGGCGGATTTTATCTTTGGCTCAAGACCCCGGGGCGCTGGGCCGGGGACGATGAGCGCTTTGTGCAAGATCTTTTTGCCACGCAGCACATCACCGTCGTGCCGGGTAGCTATTTGGCCCGTGATGGTGGCAGCGGCAACCCAGGCCAAGGCCGGGTGCGTATTTCTTTGGTTGCGAGCCTCGCCGACTGTATCGAGGCCGCCCACCGTATTCGTCAATTGCTTCAAGGATGAACATCATGACCGACACCACCCCATCGCCATCGCACGCCGCGCTCAAGGACTTGATCGAGCAGGCCTTCGAGAACCGCGCCGAGATCACACCCCAGAGCATCTCGCGCGAACTTAAAGTGAGCCTCGATGAGGCCTTGGATCTGCTCGACTCAGGTGCCGAGCGGGTTGCCGAAAAGACGGTGAACGGCTGGCAGGTCAATGAATGGCTGAAGAAAGCCGTGCTGCTGTACTTTCGGGCCTACGACAATCGGGTCATCGAGGGCAGCTATACCCGCTTCTTCGACAAAGTGCCCCTCAAGTATTCCGCCTGGGATGAGAACGCACTCCGCGCGAGCGGCAGCCGGGTTGTGCCGCATGCGCTCGTGCGCAAGGGCAGCTTCATCGGACCGAACGTGGTGCTGATGCCGTCCTACGTGAATATTGGCGCCTATGTGGATGCCGGCACCATGGTCGACACCTGGGCAACGGTAGGCTCTTGCGCCCAGATCGGCAAGAACGTGCACCTCTCGGGCGGCGTCGGTATTGGCGGCGTGCTCGAGCCGCTGCAGGCGTCCCCCACCATCATCGAGGATAACTGCTTCATCGGCGCCCGCTCCGAGATCGTCGAGGGCGTGATCGTTGAAGAGGGCTCGGTGATCTCGATGGGGGTCTACATTGGCCAAAGCACCCGTATCTTTGATCGCGAGACGGGTGAGGTGTTACGCGGCCGCGTACCTGCCGGGTCCGTGGTGGTGCCCGGCACCCTGCCCTCGAAAGATGGGTCGCACGCGCTCTACGCCGCCATCATCGTGAAGAAGGTGGACGCGCAAACGCGCGCCAAGACCTCCATCAACGAACTGCTGCGCTCGACCGACTGACCGCCGACTCGCTGTCGACAGTCAGGCGGTCGGTCGGATCAGAACTTGGCCGAGACCGAGGCGGAGAACTTCACGCCGCTATCGTAGCGGTTGAAGAACACCTTGTTGCCGCCGCGCTCCTGGAATTCTTCGTACTCGGTCTCAAGTAGATTACGCGCTTCGAACTTGAGCTCGAGATCCTGCCCGAACCAGCTCACGCCCTGACGGACAACAAAGTCCACATTGATCCCCGGGGACTCGATGACATCCGGCAGTCCCGCCGCGCCGCGGCTGAAGGCCCGATCGCTGGCGTAGGAGATCAACAAGGTCTGCTGCGAGAGTGTCTCGCGGTTCTCGAGACCGAGCTGCAGATTGACGAGATGGTTGGACTGCCCGGTCAGCGGCGAGCCATCGACAAAGAAATTGCTTGCAGCCTGATCGGCGATACCGAAAAACTTCGTGACATCCCCGTCATTGACCTCGATTTCGGAGTCTGACCACGTGTAGTTCGCGATCAAGACGGCACGCCGAGGACCAAATAAGGCCGTATCGAAGATGCGGTCCATGTCGTAGTAGATCTGCGACTCCAATTCGACACCCATGACAGTGGCGCGGGGCGCATTGGCGTAGCTCGTGATCGGCGTGTTGTCGCTGAAGCTCGTGAAGGCTTCGATGGGGCTATCGATCTTCTTGTAGAAACCTGCCAAAGAAAACCGTTGCTCCGGCGCAAAGTACCACTCGTAGCGCAACTCGGCGTTGGTGAATTCGCTGTCCACCAGCAGCGGGTTGCCGCGATAGGCCCGGTTGGTGTCGGGATCACTGTACGCCTGGAACATGAGCTCGCGGAACTGTGGTCGCGCGATGGTCTGCGAGCCATGCAAACGCAGCTGCATGTTCTCCGCCATCTTCCAGGTCAACGTGGCGGCCGGCAGCACATAATCATTGTTGAGTGCAGTACCCGCCGTCGATGCCGACGGCGTCTTGAACACCTGCAACGGGGTCACGGTCTGCGTCGCATCCTCGTAACGCGCACCCAGGCTAAGCTCCAAACCTTCCGTCAATTCGGTCTGAACCTGCAGGTAGGCGGCTTCCGTCTCCAAGGTGGCCGTGAACGCGGGATCCGTTTCAGTGGATTCTACGAGACCGATATTGAAAAACTCGACCACCGTGGGCGCGAGCAACATATCGGGACGCAACAAGCCCACACCGGTTGGGAAGGTCGAGGGCGCGAGCATCAGGAATTCGCGGCGGGTGGAATCACGATCTGTCTTGCCGTATTCAATACCCGCCGAGGCGACGACCGTATCGGTCATCTGCCAGGTGAGATCGACCCCATAAGAGAAAAGATCTTCGCTCAGGTCACCAAAAGAAATACGACCAAAGCCGGTCTGGCCGTTATCGAGACGATTGAGGAAGTACTCGCCGTACGGGCTCTCCGCCACATTGGAGCGCGAGTAACCGATACCCAACTCGAATGGCGCTTCGCGCGTGGAGTTGGCAAAGGCGAGACGTGCATCAATTTTGATCGGGTCAAAATTGAACCCGGCGCTGAACTGCGAGGAAATCACCTGCCGCTCGTACCAGGCGGTCTCCTGATCGCGGAAGTCAAAACTGGGGGCTTTGTTGTTCTGCTTGCCTTCAGCAAGGCTCGTACGCTTGAGCGTGTCGCGCACGATCAGATTGGTCCAGCGGAATTTATTGCCCGCATCGTCTTGATAGCCAAGGCCCAGCAAGCCATTCACGACGATGCGATTCTCGGTCGCGACCTTTCGATAGTCCTTGTCGACTGCGCTCAAGTCCTGACTGGCTGGGCTTTGTTCCAGAATGTCACGGGTGCGCCAGCCGTTACTGTAGCCCGCGGTGGCGATGAAGCCGACCTCGCCCTCGCTCAGCAGTTTCGATGAGCCACCGGTGATGTTGCCAGAGAAATTGGCCGGGGTTTCATCGATGCGCTGCACCAAAGAATTTTGCGGTGTCAGAAACTGTCGCAGGATATTGCCGGTATTGACATTGCCTGCGCTGATTCGCTCACCGCTGGCGATGAATGCGCGCAAAGCGGGCGGGATATCTCGCACACCGCTATCGATGCCGGTGTCGTCGTACTTGCTACCAAAGTGATCGTAGCTCAGTTGCCCGGTGGTCTCGGAGTCACCACTGACGCTGAAGCCCACTTTGATGAACGGCTCTGACGGCACCGCGAGCGTCGTGAGATTGATCAAACCGCCGCCGAACTCGGCGGGCAGGTTGGGGGAATAACTCTTTTGCACCAGCGACGAGGCAATGACATCCGTCGGGAAGATATCGAGCGGCACGGCACGCCGCAGCGGCTCGGGGCTCGGCAAAGGTGAGCCATTCAAAAACGCTTGTGAATAACGATCGCCGAGACCACGAACGTACACGAAGCCATTATTGCCAAGGCTTAAGCCCGTCACGCGACTCAAGGCACCAGCCACGTCCCCATCGCCCGTGCGGGCAATGTCCTCGGCAGACAACACGGACAGCACCTGCGTGGTCGCTTGCTGAATGTTGGCGCGATCGCGACGACCCACCACCACGATTTCACCTGCGATGTCGATGTCCACTACATCCACCACCTCCTCCTCGGCGGGCGTGGTGGCCGGCGCGGGTTCAGCGGGAGTGGTCTCTTGAGCGATGGCCGTGGTCGGGAGCGCCATCGCCACACCCAACCAGAGCGTCTTGGAGCCAGCAAGCAGGTGATCCATGATCGTCCTCGTTCTCAGCGGTGTTCTGCACGGTGGGTCGCGGCGCCATTGGCCACCGCGACCCACGTATTCAGCTCATTCCACTTCAATGATTTACGGAATGGTCGTGCAGGCCTTGCTCGTCGACCCAAAGCTCGCGGTACCTGAGTTACAGGTCCAACCTGCGTACCAGGTATCGTTGGCATCTTTGACGGCGCCGATGTAATCGGTGGTGTCAAAGCCGGCGTTCACCGTTTTCGGGTCCGTCGCGGTGCGGCCTGTCTCGTTGGCACCATTGACGAAGGTGTTGGTCAACGTCGCGGTGAGCGTCGCGGTGTTGTTGCGCCCGTCCACGTTGAACGTGGCAGCGACCTGATCATCGGTCAGACCGTTCGAACCGCGGAAGGGACGCGTGCCGCACTGCATGGCGACCGAGCGGAACTCCGGTGCGCCCACTTTCTGGATAGCCGCATCCGTCGTGATCATGTTCGCGCCGTCGAGACGCAAGCATGAAATCGGCGAGACCAATACACCGTTAACGAAGGAGACGTCGGCGCCACCACGGAAACGCCAGGCCGCGCTGTTGCCCGACGCCGAGTTGCGATGGACCATCGTGAAGTTCGCCATACGCATGTACGTACGCGGCGTCTGAGCCTCGTTCGCGTTAGCGGAATCAAGCTCGATAGCGGAGTCCGCGTTACCTGAGGTCTTCTGCACTCCGATCACATACTGCATCAAACCGCGGTAACCCGTATCCACGTCCAACGTGTCATCGTCCGCACCGGTGACCACGAGACGCTTGACGTTGTGGGTGCCACCAAAGAATTCGACACCGTCATCCGAGCTGTTGTGCGACTGGATAAACTCCAGTGTCGTACCACTGCCCACACCGATGGTGGTGAGCGCCTGCAATTCCGCATCACGCGAGAGCACAAAGCCCGAGTAGCGGATCTGCACGTACCGCATCGTGCCGCTGTTGTCGTTCTCGGTCGCACCGCCGCCGTACGCAGGCTCGGTCGCGCCCTCGGTATCACGGAAGCAATCGGCCGTGCCGGGTGCCGCACCACCGACGAAGCAATCCGTCACGGGCGCGCGGCCTAGCAGCACCACACCACCCCACTGGCCCTGCGACTCGTCGGTCACGAGACCGAGCACGTTGTCGCGGCTCGTGAAGATGATGGGATCCGTTGCTGTACCCACGGCATTGATGCGGTTACCGCGATTGACGGCCAGCCACGACACACCCGTCGCCGCGTACACCACCACACCCGAATCGATCGACAGCGTCACGCCCGAACCACCCGAAGCTCCGAGGTCACTGCCCACATCCACGCGACCGCCGAGCGAATACAACAGGCCCGGAATCTTGGTCAGGCGGCTGTTACGCGTAAAGCGCGACGGCAACTCGCAATTGCGATAGGTGCCCGTCGGGCCCGTGATGGTGCCGCGATCCGCGAGCTGCACATCGTTGTCGATCGTCGGGCAACCGCTCGCCGGGGTCACTAGCGTGCTCGCCGGAGGCGGCGGGGGCGGCGGCGGAGCCGGCGTGTTGTTGGTGATGTTGATGTTTCCGCCGCTGCCCGGGGAAACGATCTCTTCAGCGCCGCAGGCGCTGAGCACCGCCACGGAGGCGGCGAGGAACAAAAGATTACGATGCTTCGAAACACTGTTCATGTGAAGGACTCCGTTGGGGCCTGTTCGCCGCCGACAATGGGTGCAAATTGATGCCCCGACAGGCAACCCGCAGGCGCGCCATCGTTGGGCAGTTCCAACGGCGACAGTTATAAAGGCCACATATGACAGACCGATGACCGCTATGTGACAGTGCGGTTTTGTCTGCTCCGCGGCGGAAATCACTGCATCGCGCGGCAGGTCACCTCCCTTGCTCGGACTTGGAGGACACCTCGCCTCGTTCTATGCTCGTCTCATGCCCCTGACCAACCTCAATGACGACGCCCGTGCCGAGGCGATCGCCCGTATCTCCGCAGGCGAATCGCCCGATGACTTGCTCAAAGAATTAATCGACGCGGGTCACGGCGAGGAGTCTGCGGTGGGCTTTATGACCGAGGCGCTGCAAAATCGCCTCGCAGAGCTCACAGCGCCCAAGGTCAAATCGCCCGCGCTCAATGCCGTACCCGACCCACTCGGGTCCGAGTGGCCCGCCGTGCTACAACGCCCCGATCGCGCACTCAAAGATCAAAAAATAGAAGTGCATTTGAGTCTCGCGCGACCTCGTATCGTGCTTTTTCGCAATGTCTTGAGCGCCCAGGAATGCGACAGCCTCATTCGTCTGGCACGTGACCGCATCGAAGCCTCCGAGGTCATCGACATGCAGAGCGGCGCCACGCGCCAGGACGAAGGTCGCACCAGCAGCGGCATGAGCTTTCAGCGCGGCGAAACGCCGCTCATCGAGCGCATCGAGCGGCGCATCGCTGCCCTTGTCCGCTGGCCCTATGAAAACGGCGAGGCGCTACAGGTGCTGCGCTATCGCGTCGGTCAAGAATACAAACCGCATTTTGATTACGTGGATCCGAGTCAACCCGGTGCCGCGCCCTTTTTGGCTCGTGGCGGTCAACGCGTCGCGACCGTGTTGCTGTACCTCAATACCCCGGAGGATGGCGGCGGCACGAGCTTCCCCGATGCCGGCATCGAAATCGCCGCGCACAAGGGTTCAGCGCTTTTTTTCAGTTACGATCGACCCCATCCGAATACCTTGACCCGCCACGGCGGCATGCCAGTGCGCCAAGGCGAAAAATGGGTCGCCACCCAATGGCTGCGCGAGGCGCCCCATCGATAGCGCGCAATACTGCGAGCGCTCGACGTCAGCCCTCGCGCTCGCCCTCAGCCGAAGCGGCCCGTGATGTAATCTTCGGTGAGTTTGGCGCGCGGGTTGGTGAAGATCTTGTTGGTCTCCCCGACCTCGACCAGATCACCGAGATGGAAATACGCCGTGCGCTGTGAGACGCGCGCTGCCTGCTGCATCGAGTGAGTGACGATGCAGATGGCATAGCTTTCACGCAGCTCATCGATCAAATCTTCGATGCGAGCGGTGGCAATGGGATCGAGCGCCGAACAGGGTTCGTCCATCAAGATCACTTCCGGGTTCACCGCAATGGTGCGGGCAATACAGAGCCGCTGCTGCTGGCCGCCCGAGAGACTGGTGCCCGGCTGGTTGAGCCGATCTTTGACTTCTTCCCAGAGGCCCGCCCGGCGCAGACTCGAATTGACGATGTCATCGAGCTCGCCGCGATCGGCGGCCAGCCCGTGAATACGCGGACCATAGGCCACGTTTTCATAGATCGATTTCGGAAAGGGATTGGGTTTCTGAAATACCATACCGACCCGCGCGCGCAGCTGCACCACGTCCTGACGCTTGTCGTGGATGTCCTGACCTTCGAGCTCGATCTTCCCCTCGACACGCGCACCGACAATCGTGTCGTTCATGCGGTTAAGACAGCGCAGAAAGGTCGACTTACCGCAGCCCGAGGGGCCGATCATGGCGAGCACCTGCTTACGCGCGATGTCGATGTTCACGCCCTTGATGGCGTGCTTGTCACCGTAATACACATCGACGTCCCGACACGAAAAAACGGGCTCGGGGACCGTGACGGTACCGACGGTCTTGATGCTTGGCGAAACGGGTAACGGAGCGGAACTCATGAGCACCTACCAGCGTTTTTCGAACTTGTTGCGCAGCACGACTGCCGTCGCATTCATGATAAGCAAAAATAGCAAGAGCACGATGATGGCACCGGAGGTGCGCTCGACAAAGCCGCGCTCCGGCAAATCAGACCAAAGAAAGACCTGCACCGGCAGGGCGGTCGACGGATCCATCACGCCCTGCGGCACATCGACGATGAAGGCGACCATGCCAATCATCAACAAGGGTGCACTCTCACCGAGTGCTCGCGCCATACCGATGATCGCGCCCGTCAACATGCCGGGCATCGCGAGCGGCAGCACGTGGTGCCCCACCATCTGCAGGCGGGAGGCACCCATACCGAGCGCGGCCTCGCGGATCGAGGGCGGCACCGCCTTCAACGCCGCGCGCGAGGCAATGATGATCGTCGGCAGAGTCAAGAGCGTCAGCACGAGACCGCCCACAAGCGGCGCCGAGCGCGGCATGCCAAAGAAACCGATAAAGACCGCGAGACCCAAGAGGCCGAACACGATCGAGGGCACGGCCGCGAGATTATTGATATTGACCTCGATGACGTCGGTCAGCCGATTGCGGGGCGCGAATTCTTCCAAATACACCGCCGCACCGACACCAATCGGGAACGACAACAACAGCGTAATGAGCAGCGTCAACAACGAGCCCATCAAGGCGCCGCGCACGCCCGCCTGCTCTGGGTCGCGCGAATCGCCATTGCTGAAGAACGAGCGATTGAAGCGCAGCTTGAGGATGCCGTCGGCCTCGAGGGTTTCGACCCAGGCGAGCTGCTGATCAGTCAAGCGACGCGCCTCTTCGGGCGCATCGCGCGCGACCTTGTCTTTCAGCAACATGTCGACGTTATCATCGACCAATAACCAACGGGTCTCACGCTGCCCGATCAAAAGGGGATTCGCGACCACGCGCTGCTGCAAATCGAGCGAGGCGGCACTGCTCAGAATACGATAGAGCTCGCGCGTATCGCGCCGTCCCGAGACGTCCGGAAAGCGCTCACGCAGCGCGTCACGAACCAAAGATTGATAGTTGGCCGTGACCAACACATCCGGATCACGCTCACCCGTCGGGTCAATGATCTCCGGGTCATAAAAGACCTCGAGCTTGACATAGGACTGCTGGAAGACCGACACCCCCTGCATGAGGATGGTGCCAAATAAAAACACGACAAAGATGATGCCGGAGAGCACCGCCGCAAGCCCATAGGCCCGAAATCGTTGTTCGGCGCGATAACGACGGCGCAGACTCTTCTCGACGAGCTTCTGTGTCTCCGCCGCCGAGCGGGTGGCGGCCGCTGACGTCACGGGTGCGGATTCCGCTACCGCAGGCGGTGTCGAAGACTCACTCATATTGTTCACGGTATTTCCTGACCACGTAGAGTGCGATCACGTTGAGCAACAACGTGACCAAAAACAGCATAAGTCCGAGCGCAAACGCGGCGAGTGTCTTTGGACTGTTGAACTCCTGATCGCCGACCAACAAGGTCACGATCTGCACGGTGACCGTGGTCACGGCCTCAAGCGGATTGGCCGTGAGATTGGCCGCGAGCCCCGCCGCCATCACCACGATCATGGTCTCACCGATGGCCCGCGAGATCGCCAGCAGCACGCCACCGACGATGCCAGGCAGCGCAGCACGCAACACGACTTGTCGAATGGTCTCCGAGCGCGTCGCACCGAGGGCATAGGCGCCATCGCGCAAACTCTGTGGTACCGCCGTGATCATGTCATCAGCGAGCGAGGAGACGAACGGGATGATCATGATGCCCATCACGAGCCCTGCGGCGAGCGCGCTCTCGCCCGACACATCGAGCCCGAGCTCCACCCCCCAGCCCCGCAGCAAAGGACCAATGGTGGTGACAGCAAAGAATCCGTAGACGACGGTGGGCACGCCCGCAAGCACCTCGAGCAAGGGCTTGACCACCCCGCGCACCTTGTGCGGAGCGTACTCGGCCAAAAAAATCGCCGAGAAAAGTCCGATCGGCACGGCCACCAACATCGCAATCGCAGAAATCAGCAACGTGCCCGCAAACAGCGGCACCGCACCAAAGGCGCCCGATGAGCCGACTTGATCGGCGCGGATCGCCATCTGTGGCGACCACTGCGTACCGAACAAAAATTCGGTGACGGGCACGATATTGAAAAACCGGATGGACTCGAACACCACCGAGAGCACAATGCCGATGGTCGTGAGCACGGCGAGCGATGAACACAGAAACAGCAAGCCCTCGATCACCCGCTCGACGCTGTTGCGGGCCCGAAACTCGGGGTGAATACGCGAGCGCACGATCAAGAGCGCAATCACGCCAACGCTCAAGGCGACGGCCGCGATGGCAAGACGCGATGTGTCACGTAACCGGATGTAATCGGCGGCGGCGGCGGCCGTCTCAACCGAGACTTGCTCGGCGGGGATGTTGCCTGCCACGACGTTGCGCACATCGTTCAAAAAGAGACCGAAGCTTGACGGATCGAGCGCCCGAAGATCCGCGGGCAATTGCGCCGACACCAGCTGGATCAACACCTGATCCTGCACCGCCCACCAGAGCAGCGCGAGCACGGTCGCTGGAATGCCGCACCAGAGCGCCGTCAACAAACCATAGTGACCGGGCAAAGAATGCAGATTGCGCACACCGCGCAGACCACCCACGCTCGCAAGCGCACGCGAACGCCCCACCTGAAAGGCGAACAAAGAGAGCGCAACAATGCAAAGCAGCAGTATTGATGGTGTCATGCAAAACCCCGGCCGGGCCGGGGCCCACACCGCGAAGCGTCAAGTTTAACAGGGGGACTATGCCAAGGGCTCGATGACAGCATGATGACAAGCGGCCGTCGATCGTCCTCCCCGCCTAAAAACGAGTATTCACATCCAGTTGCAGCCGTTGTTCGCGCCGCTCGGTCCCGGTGTCGGCCGCGGCGCCCTCCCCCACTGTCAATTCACGCTCGGTGTTGAACCAGCTGGCATTGAGCCGCCAGCGCGGGGTGAGCGCGTAGCCGAAGCGAAGCACCATACCCGAGGACGCACTGAAGCCCGAGGCGAAATCCGCATCCAGCCAAGGCGCAAACAGCGCGTCGCGCTCGGTTTCTTGATAGATCACACTCCACTGCATGCTGCCCGGGGCATTCGTCTCGCCCAGCGTCACGCCGAGCGAGTAGGCCTCATCGCCCGCGCCCTTCTCTGCCGTCTGACCTGCGATCGCAAACAGGCCTGAATCATAGGCGAGGTTGCGGGCGTACTCGGCGTGCAGCCGCAGCGGCCACCCAAAGCGCTCGGTACGATAGTCCACGAGCCCTTGCAGCACATCAAAATCTTGCAACAGACAGCGTGCTATGCCCGCCCGGCAGGCTGCACCACTTGTCAAAGAATTACCGAAGGACAGGGACGCATTGCGATTCAAAAACGGGTCGGCACCTTGCATGGTTTGATAGTCGAAATAACCGAGCGCCAGCTTGGCATCGGGCGTCACTTGCCAGCCGAGTTGAGCACCGAGCAGCGTGGAATCGCTCGACTGCGAGCGCTCGGTCAAAGAGACGTAAAACGCCGACGCAAAGAATCCTGTATCACGGCCTTGCCACGCCAGCGCAAGCCCTTCGGGGTAGACGTCGGTATCGAGAAACAGGCCGGGCGTCACCTGCCACGGCGTTGGCATCTTGCCGGCCGTGACTTGCCAATCGGCGAGCTCACCGCTCGGCTGCCAGCGCAGATACGCATGCTCCACGCCAAACGTTTTGCGCTCGCCCAACTGTCCTAACGTGGCATTGCCCACCCGCGGATCGAGCCCATCGGAGGTCGCCACGCGCACCGTCGCCGACACCCCCTCGCTCACCTCCGCCGTAAAACCGAACCGGGCGCGGATCCGATCCCGCTGGCGATCGGGCGCCGTACCGATCTCAATGAATTCGCTGCGATAGCGCAGATCACCGCTCCAGCGCCAGGCCACCGCGGCACGGGCTGGCGCTGGCGCACCCTGCGACGCAGGTGCTGACGCGGGCGCTGTGACAACGGGCGCCGCCACGGCGGCCGCCTGCCGCGCTTCGAGCTCACTCACCCGCGCGAGCAGCTTCTCGATCTCGGCGCGAAGCTGCGCGATCTCATCTTGCGGCTCAGCGTGCAGCGACAGCGGCGCGGCCCCGATCGCGATCGAGACCAACGCCAGCGCAGAGACCCGTGATGACAACGAAACGATTTCTTTGATCACGGGACTCCTTGCACAAATAGTTACAGCTTGAAGGGTTTCAGCGTCCGCACATCCGCGCGGGTACGGGCGAGGTCCTGCTCCGGCAAGGGCACGAGGCCCCGATCGGTGAGGTAGCCCTCTTCACCCGCGGCGCGCTCGCTCACGTATTCATTGAGGAATTCCTGCAAGCCCGGAATCACGCCCACGTGCGCCTTTTTGGCGTAAATGAACAACGGCCGCGACGCCGGGAATTCCCCACTTGCGATCGACTCGAAGGTCGGATCTACGCCCTCGATGCGAAGCCCGCGCATTTTATCGAGGTTTTCTTCGAGGAAACTGAAGCCAAAGATACCGACGGTATTGGGGTTGGCTTCGAGCTTTTGCACGATGAGGTTGTCGTTTTCGCCGGCCTCAATGTAGCCGCCGTCCTGACGGATGGTGTGGCACACGCCCTTGAAGCGTCGGTTGTCGCTCTTCTCGAGCGCTGCAATCCAAGCGAAGGCTCTGCAACCTTCTTCCAGGTACAGCTCGTGGAACGAATCGCGCGTGCCCGAGGTCGGCGGTGGTCCCATCACCTCGATCTTGAGGTTCGGCAGTTTAGGGTCGATCTCATTCCAGCGCTGATACGGATTGGCGATGAGTTGCGTCGGGTTCTTGGGATTCGGCACGTCTTTGGCCACCGCCAGGAACACCTGCTGACGCGTGAGCGGAAACGCGCGACCGCGCTTGTTTTGACCGATGACCAAGCCATCAAAGCCGACCTTGACCTCGACCACTTCGGTCACACCCTTGCTCGCGCAATCTTTGAGCTCACTCGCCTTCATGCGCCGCGAGGCATTCACCACATCCGGATGCTGCGCACCGACACCATTGCAAAAGAGCTTGATGCCACCGCCTGTGCCGGTGCTTTCGACCTTCGGGGTCTTGAAGCGACCCTGCCGACCGAACTGCTCAGCCACCGTTGTCGTAAAGGGATAGACGGTCGAGGAGCCGACGATGTTGATGAAGTCGCGGGCCGCTTGAGCGTGGGCCGAGGGAGCCGCCGCGAAGGCCAGGAGGCCAGCCAGAGGCAGCAGGAGTCGCAATGAACGTACAGCGTCAGTCATGGTTCTCATCCCGTTGAGTGGTGAAGCGCTGCGCGTACCCTAGGTCCCAAATATGACAGTAATGTTACACGAGCGGGATAAAATACTTGCGTGCGATGACCCCCCGCCCTATAACGCGCCACGACCCCCACCGCCCTGCAGGCACACCCCCGCCGATGACTGACTCCGCCGTACTCGCCCTCACCTGCGACCTCATCTCCCGCAACTCCGTCACCCCGGCCGATGGCGGCTGTCAGCGCGTGATGGCCGAGCGCCTGGCCGCCGTGGGCTTCACGATCGAACACCTGCGGTTCGGCAGCGTGGAGAACCTCTGGGCGCGGCGTGGCAAGGAGAGCCCGGTGCTCTGTTTTGCCGGGCACACCGATGTGGTACCGACCGGCCCGCTTGAAGAATGGCGCAGCAACCCCTTTGTGCCGACGATACGCGATGGCGTGCTCTACGGCCGGGGCGCGGCCGACATGAAAAGCGGGCTTGCCGCCATGGTCACGGCGACCGAGGCCTTCGTGCGCGCCCACCCGGATCATCGCGGCTCCATCGCCTTTCTGATCACGAGCGATGAGGAAGGCCCCTCGGTCGATGGTACGAAGCGCGTGGTCGAAGTGCTGCGCGAGCGCGGCGAGACGATTGATTACTGCGTGGTGGGCGAACCCTCGAGCCAGAGCGAGGTGGGCGACACCATCAAGATCGGCCGCCGCGGCTCGCTCTCCGGTCGCCTCACCGTGCACGGCGTGCAAGGCCATGTGGCCTATCCGCAGCTCGCGGAGAACCCCGTCCACACCCTCGCGCCGGCGCTCGCCGAGCTCACGACCCTCAAGTGGGATGAGGGCAATGAATTCTTTCAGCCGACGAGCTTTCAGATCTCCAATCTGAATGCAGGCACCGGCGCCCCGAATGTGATCCCGGGCGAACTGAAGGCGCGCTTCAATTTACGCTTCTCACCGGTGCAGACCATCGAGTCGCTCAAAGAAACTGTGGAAGCGGTGCTCGCGAAGCACGGTGTGCGCTTCACCATCGAGTGGTACGTGTCGGGGATGCCTTTTTACACTCCGCCCGGTGCACTCTCGGCCGCGGCCGTGGAGGCCATCAAAGCCGTGCGCGGCGCGGCCCCCGTGCTCTCGACAGGGGGTGGCACCTCGGATGGGCGCTTCATCGCGCCGATGGGCGCGCAGGTGGTGGAGCTCGGCGTCACCAACGCCACCATTCACAAGGTGAACGAGTGCGTGGCTACCCACGAAATCGAGCTGCTGGAAAAAATGTATCTCGGCGTGCTCGAGAATTTACTCAAAGAATAATCACCCGCCGCGCGCGTCGGTTCTCAAAAAATAGCGAGTGTCGCCGCAGCAATGCCCGCGCCCAGCGTCGCGCCGGCGAGCACGTCGGTCGGATAATGCAGCCCCAGCACCACGCGCGAGGCCGCGACCATCAGCGCAAAGGGCACGAGGATCACCGCCAGCATCGGCACATGATGAATCGCAATCGCCGTGAAGGTGACCGCGTGCAAGGTGTGGCCGGAGGGGAAGCTGTAGCGATCAAGGGGTGGCATCGCGCACTCGATGCCGATCAGCCCAATGAAGGGCCGCTCGCGCACGAGCTTGACCTTGAGTAATTTATAGAGCGCGAGCCCCACGGCCCCGGCGACCAGCATCTGCAAGCTCACATACAGCCCCGCCTGCCAATCGGTTGTCAGGAACCAGAGCGGCATGCTCGCCATCAGCACATACCAAAAGACGCCATCCCCGAGCCGCGACACGCTGCGAAAGAGCGCCTTGACCAAGCGCCGCTGGCAGGCGGCATTGGCCAACATGCAGAGCCGTCGTTCGGCTTGATCCACCCGCAGAAACAAAGTTTGTGTCCGCATGATTATCCTCGCCTCAAGATGACAAGACTCGATCGCGACTGAGATCGGCCTCGATCACGCCTTCGTAGAGCCGCACGAGACGATCGGCCATGACTTTGGATGACCAACGCGCGGCATCATCGCGCGCATGCGCGGACAAGTACTCACGCTTGGCAGGATCGCGCAGTACGCTCGCCGCGGCAGCCGCGAATTCTTTGACATCTTCGGGTACGACGATGC
>CAZHLL010000040.1:17220-19003 GCA_964533305.1 uncultured Acidibacter sp. | reverse complement strand
CGGTGTCGGTGATGCCGCCATTATCGGCGCCGCACGCAGCGACCGCGGCTGCGAAAACCAGCCCGAACGACCGCAACCGCAGGGACAACTGAACCGCCGCAGCGATGATTTCTTTGAGGAGCGCGACGCCTGGCTTTTTTTGAAGACAAGGCCGCTCCCCACGCCCGGCGACGGGCGCAGCTCGAATGTGGACATGGCGAACCTCAGTAGGGGGTTAGAGGGATTTACCCTGCTCGGCACCGCGACGCAGCACCCCCACCACCACCCCCTCGATGATCAACGGCTCTTCGCGCACGTTGACCCGAATGGGCTCGAAGTCGGGGTTTTCAGGCAGCAACCAGACGGTCGGGCCTTCTTGCTTGTAGCGTTTGACCGTGACCTCATTTTCGAGGCGCGCCACGATGATCTGACGGTTACGTACATCAGGCGTGCGGTGCACGGCCACCAGATCCCCATCGAAAATGCCCGCATCTTTCATGGACATGCCGACCACCTTCAGCAGGTAGTGGGGGCGCGGTGAAAAAATACCGGGATCGATGTCGAAGCGCGCTTCGATGTTTTCTTCTGCGAGAATGGGCTTGCCGGCTGCCACACGACCAATGAGGGGCAGGCCGAGCTGCTCGCGCAAAATATCCTTGAGTTGGATGCCGCGCGAGGTGCCGGGAACGAGTGAAATGACACCCTTGCGCGCCAAGGCCCGAAGATGCTCTTCGGCCGCGTTGGCCGAGCGAAAGCCGAGCTCTTCGGCGATCTCGGCGCGGGTGGGCGGCATGCCGGTTTCGGCAATGGTGCGCTGAATAAGACGGAGAATTTCGGTTTGTCGGGGAGTGAGATCTGACATGGGACACCTCTGTTGATCCATACAGTAACTGTGAATTCATCCAGTCGCAAGCCCTCGGGTGAAAAATTTGATGCCTTGGTGATCGGCGGCGGTCACAACGGCCTCGTCTGCGCCTGTTACCTCGCCCGTGCGGGCTGGCGGGTGGGGGTGTTTGAGCGCCGCGAACGGGTCGGTGGCGCCGCCGTGACCGAGGAGTTCTGGCCAGGCTTTCGCAATTCGAGCGCGAGCTATACGGTCTCGCTGCTCGACCCCACGGTCAGTCGCGAGCTACGCCTCGCCGAGCACGGCCTGCGCATCCTCACGCGGCCCATGCAGAACTTTCTGCCGCTCGAGAATGGCGACTCCTTCAGTGCCGGCCCCAACGCGGCCGATACCCTTGCGGAAGTTCGGCGCTTCAGCGCCCGCGATGCGGCCCGCCTGCCCGCCTTCAATGAAATGCTCGCTCAGGCCGTCACGCTGCTACGGGATTTGCTGAAGCGTACGCCGCCGACGGATCTGCGGCGTGGCCGTGATCTTTGGGAGACGCTGCGCTTTGGTTGGCAGCTGCGCGCGCTGCCGCTGCGCGCGCAACGCGAACTGCATGAACTCTTCACGAGGAGTGCGGGCGAAATTCTCGATCACTGGTTCGAAAGCGAGCCCATCAAAGCGCTGTATGGTTTTGACTCGGTGGTCGGCAATTACGCAAGCCCCTACACCCCGGGCAGTGCCTATGTATTGCTGCACCATGCCTTTGGTGAAGTGAACGGTCAGCCCGGTCTCTGGGGTCATGCCGTCGGCGGCATGGGCGCGATCAGCGAGGCGATCGCGGCCGAAGCGCGTGCACTCGGTGTGCATATCGAGTGCGATGCGGCCGTGGCTCGTATCCTCACCCGCACCGATCGCGGCACCCCGCAGCGATCCGCCACCGGCATCGAGCTTGCTGATGGACGTCAATTCTTTGCT
>CAZHLL010000040.1:0-17210 GCA_964533305.1 uncultured Acidibacter sp. | reverse complement strand
TGCTCCTCGCATTGCCGGCAATCTCGGACCGAAACCGCTGTTCCTGAATTTATTGGCCGAGGATGAACTACCCGAAGATTTCCGCGCACATATCGAACGCTGGCGCGTGGGCTCAGCCACCCTGCGCATGAATCTCGCACTCGCGGAGCTGCCGCAGTTCACTGCGCAACGCTCGCGTAACGACATGAGTCACCTCGGCGCCGGCATCATCCTCGCGCCCTCACTTGCGTACATGGATCGCGCTTACGCCGAAGCGAGGCTGCAGGGACTCTCATCGACGCCCATCATCGAGATGCTGATCCCCTCCACGCTGGATGACAGCCTCGCACCGGCTGGTCAGCATGTCGCCAGTCTCTTTTGCCAGCACTTCGATTATGAGGCCCCTGCGGGGCGCAGCTGGCAGGATGAAGACCTGCGCAGCGAAGCCGTGGCCAAAATCTTTGCCGTACTCGAAACACGGATCGCGAACTTTCGCCGCAGCCTGCTCGGTTACAGCCTGCTCACGCCGCTCGATCTGGAAACGCGTTTTGCTTTGGCCGGCGGCGATATCTTTCATGGCGCACTCGGGCTCGATCAGCTGTGGGCAGCGCGCCCTGCACTCGGTTTTGCCGATTACCGCACCCCGGTGCAGGGACTCTATCTCTGTGGTGCCGGTGCCCACCCGGGCGGGGGTGTCACGGGCTTGCCCGGTCGCAACGCCGCGCGCGAGATGCTGCGTGATGGACCTGGCGCGCGACGTTGATACCATGCGCGCATGACAACCCTGCGCACCCTCGCCCATTTCGCCCATCGCTGGATCCTGCGTTCGACCGAAATCACGGCTCGCATCCCCGAGCATGACCTGCAACTTCAAGTCAGCCCCGCGGATGTCATTGGCCGACACCTCTACAAATATCGACGTTATGAGCCCGAGCTTGCCGCCACGCTCGAGCATCACCTCGATCTCGGCTCCGCCGATCTCATGGTCGATATCGGCGCCAACATGGGCTGGTATTCTTTGTTGGTCAGTCGTCTCTCGCGCGGGCGCTGTCAGGTGTTTGCCTTTGAGCCAGACCCGGAAAACTTTGCGCGGTTGCAGCGCAACTTGGCACTCAACGATATCCGCCAAGTCACCGCCTTCAATCTCGCCGTCGGCGAAACCGCAGCCACTCTGCAGCTGCATCGCTACGGCAAGGGCAACGCCGGGCGTCACTCGCTGGTGGATCTGCACGCCGGTGAAACCATCCCGGTGCAGGTGGTGTCGCTCGACGCCTATTGGGCCGCGCAAGCCCTGCCCGCCGGACCCATCCGTCTGCTGAAGATGGATATCGAAGGCTACGAGGTCTTTGCCCTGCGCGGTGCCCGCGAGGTGCTCGCGCGTTGCGAGTGGCTACTGCTTGAGCACTCACCGGCTTACCTCGCCCAGAGTGGCGCCGACATCGATGCTCTCGTTGATCTGCTCGTCGACTCGGGCTTCACGCCTTACGCGCCCAAGGGAGCTGCCGCCCTGCAAGCCATCGAGATCAATGAATTGCGTCACGACCCCGCGCAACGCGATGTGCTCTGGGGACGACGCTGAGCGAAGTTATCGCTGCTGCGTCGGGGGCTATGCCGGGGGCTATGCCGGGGGCGGCGTCGGGGGCGATGTTGGGGGCGGCGTCGATCCTTGGCCGCGCTCCCGCGCACACGCATTCAGCACCCACAGATGCAGATACTTGCGACGGACATAATCCGCCTCGATCAGTGACCAGACGAGACCGCGCCAACCATCGAGACAGCCGAGGCGCAAGAAGTAGCCGCGAACAAAGCGCCAAACGGGATTGAACAATAATTTCACGAGACTGCCACGCTTGCCGTGCGCATGCATCTGCTCGCCCATGAGCTGCGCGTAACGGGCGAGTTTCTCGAGCTGATGAGCTAAATCCCGATAAGAATTGTGCAGGATCACGCCCTGCAGACGACCCACACTGCCCTCGGTCTCGATCTTCTCGTGGATCTCGTAGCCGCCGAAGCGGCAACGTCGCCGATCGAAAAAACGCACATGACTCTCGCGCGCCGTATCACCAAACCGCAGCAAGCGTCCCAAATAAATCGAGCGAAAGGGAATGCGATAGGCCGCATGCTCGGCCCCTTTGAGCCGCAGGGCCTGCAACTCGGCGATGAGCTCGGCACTCGCCTGCTCATCGGCATCCAAAAACACGATCCAGTCGTGACTCGCCGCATCCACGGCAAACTGCTTTTGGCTGCGATATCCGCTCCATTCGCGCTCGAGCACGCGGGCACCGGCCTGTGCGGCCAGCGTGCGCGTCGAGTCGGTGGAGCCGGAATCGACCACGAGCAACTCGTCACAGCAGGCCGCCAGCGACTGCAAGCACAGCGTGATCCGCTCTGCTTCGTTGCGGGTGATGACGCAACCGGTAATCTTCGCAATGGCCGTCATGGGCTAAGCAGTTTAGCGGTAAAAGAGGACGGCAAAAGACATGTGACTTGCTTCCCATTCGCTCAAACGAGCGTCCGCCCACAGTGATTTACGGAACTCCGCAGGAAAATAGGTGTCCACAACCGGTCCCCATCCGCAGTTGATGTCGTTATAATCGGCTCGAATGGGGTCGACCACATGGCGGCCTCGAGTTCGCCAAGAATCAGCAACAATGTAAGAGGACTTGCTCATCATGAAGACCCCGATCATCGTCAAAATCGCCGCCGTTGCGGCCGTCGTCGGTCTGGCCGGCTGCACCGACCTGAAGCCGCTGCAGGCCGAAGTCGATGGCCTGAAGACCCAGGTCGCGAGCCTTCAGTCGCAGGTATCGGCCGTGAAGGGCACCGCTGACTCCGCCAGCAGCGCCGCCGCTTCGGCCAACAGCGCCGCTCAGGCTGCGCAGTCGACCGCCAATCAGGCGCTCGCCGCCGCCCAGGCCAGCCAAGCCTGCTGCGATGCGACCAACGAGAAGATGGATCGCATGTTCAAGCGCTCGATCTCGAAGTAATTCACTTCGCGATCCGCCTTCGGGCGAAAGACGCCGCGCCTTCGAGCGCGGCGTTTTTTTTGGTGTCTCGTTGGGCGTCTCTTTGGGAGTCGCTCAATAGCGAATCAGCGCCGAGCCCCAGGTGAGGCCGCCGCCAAAGGCCTCGAGCAAAATCAGATCCCCACGCTTGATGCGACCATCGCGCACGCCGGTGTCGAGCGCGAGCGGGACCGACGCCGCCGACGTATTGCCATGATCCTGTACGGTGACGATCACTCGCTCCATCGGCATCTCGAGCTTTTTGGCAGTCGCCTGAATGATGCGGATATTGGCCTGATGCGGCACCAGCCAATCGATCGCCGACTGATCAAGTCCATTGGCAGCGAGCGTCTCATCGACGATCGCGCCCAATTGTTTGACGGCAACCTTGAAGATTTCATTGCCGCTCATGCGGATGAAGGCATCGATGCGACCTTGCTCGTCTTGTCGAAAGCCCTTTGAAGGGCCACCCGAGCAATACAATAAATCTTTGAATGAGCCATCGGCATGCAGATGGGTCGAGAGGATGCCGGGTTTGTCATCGGGCTTGAGCACCACCGCCCCTGCGCCGTCACCAAAGATGATAGCCGTACCACGATCAGTCCAATCGACGATCCGACTCAAGGTCTCGGCACCCACCACCAGCGCGCACTTGGATTCGCCCAAGCGAATGAATTTGTCCGCCACCGACAGGCCGTACACAAAGCCGCTGCAAGCGGCCTCCATGCCAAGCGCTGGGCAGTGACTGCGAATGCCGAGCCGATCCTGCAGCAGCGCCGCGCAATTCGGGAACACGAGATCGGGTGAGGTGGTACCAAAGACGATGAGATCAACCTCGGAGGCATCAACCCCCGCCGCCTCGAGCGCGCGACGCGCCGCTGCAGCACCAAGATCCACTGTGGTCTCCCCCTCGGCGGCAATGTGCCGCTGGCGGATCCCCGTACGCTCCTGAATCCATTGATCGGAGGTGTCGACGATCTTCTCGAGATCGGCGTTGGTCATTACCCGGCTGGGCAAATAACTGCCAGTGCCGGCAATGCGTGAATACTTCAGCATGTCACCCCCAAAGGCCAAAGAATTATATCGTTGTCATCCGCTGCGAAACGCCTGCTCGACGTGTCGCACCAAGTGGCTTGAGACGGCTGTTGAAGCGATGCGGATGGCCTCGGCCATCGCCACCCGATCCGCTCGGCCATGGCTTTTTACCACGACCTGACGCAAACCGACCATCACCGCGCCGTTGTAACGTCGTGGGTCGAGCGAGCGAGACACGCGCCCAAGCACAGGTCGCGCCACCAAGGCCGCCAGCTTGCTCGGCAGATCCGCCGTAAACTCCTCGCGCAAACGAGCACTAATGAGACCGGCGAGCCCCTCCATGGTCTTGAGCGCGACATTACCGGTGAAGCCATCCGTCACCACCACATCGACCTCACCACCAAAGATATCGTGGCCTTCGACGAAACCGCGGTAATCAAAGTTTTCGTGACGACGACCTTCGCGCCAAGCCAGCAGCCGCGCATGCGCTTCCTGTACGAGATCGCTCCCCTTTTGTTCTTCTTCGCCGATGTTGAGCAAACCCACGCGGGGCCTTGCGACCCCATGCACATCACGCGCAACGATGGCGCCCATGATGGCAAATTGCTCGAGCTGCAAAGCCGTCGCGCGCACATTGGCGCCGAGGTCCAGCAAGTGGGTCACGCCGCGAGCATTGGGAATCGCCGACATGATCGGCGCGCGTTCGACCTCGGGTAGGCACTTGAGCACAAAGTGCGCAATCGCCGTCAATGCCCCGGTGTTACCGGCACTCACCGCGGCCTCGGCAGCACCCGCGTGCACTTGGTCAATCGCGATCCGCATCGAGGATTGTTTCTTGCGACGAATCGCCTCGCGCGGCGAATCATCCATGGTGATGACATCCGGCGCATGCACGATCTGCCAGCGATCCGCGAGCGCAGCCGAAGCCACCGCCGGACCCTTGGCACCCGTGTGAGCGAGGCAGCGTTCGATCACCGCCTCATCGCCCACCAACAATATTTTGAGATTCGCATCCGCGCGCAGCGCAAGCAGAGCGGCCGGCACGCATTCGTGCGCACCCAGATCCCCGCTCATCACATCGAGCGCGATGGTGGTCATGAACTGGTGGTCATGAACAATGAGGCTCCACTCGGGAGCAGGCTGCACGCTGCGCGCAGCCAAAAACCGCTTTAGCTTGCGGCTTCCTCATCAGGCGCCTTTTCGATGACGCGCTTGCCGCGATAAAAGCCATCGGGCGTGATGCGATGACGGAAATGCGTCTCACCCGACTGCGGATCAACCGACAGGGCCGGCTTCGCGAGAGCAGAGTGTGAGCGGTGCATCCCGCGCTTGGAGGGCGTCTTGCGACTTTTTTGAACAGGCATGTCGGCTCCTTAAAACATCTTTCGTGCTGGCTCATCAATGAAATCCAGCGCGTCACGAATCCCGTTTGAGCAACTTGCCAAGTTCGGCAAATGGCCGCTGCACTGTCTCAGCCTCGCGCGTGGGCGCGGCGACCGACTGACACTGCTCCGACTCACCATGCCGCGGGATCAGCGGCATCGCAAGCAACAACTCTTCTTCCAACACATCGCGCGGTGCGATCTGCCAACCGGGCGCGAGTGTCGGCTCCACCCCGGGCTCAAGCGCATCGGCCTCGCTCTCCTCGCTGACGAACCACACCTCGGATTCGCCGGCGACCTCAACCCACACCGGCTTGAGGCAGCGCTGGCACCGCAGTGGTAATCGCGCTTCCACCCGCACCCGAGCCATCGGCCGCTTACCCTTGCGCTCGAACGCCATCTCGCCTTGGGCTGCGCCCTCAGACAACGCCAGCACATCCTGCAAACGTGGCAATTCGGCTGCCGGCACCGACACCGAAAGTTGCTCGGCGAGGTCAGCCAGACGCTCGACATCAACAGAACGCGACCAGTCTCGGCGCATGGGGCGCGTATAATAGGTGTGCTGACCCCGCGAGTCAAAACAAACTCCAACTTAAGCTGTTGTTTCTGTGGCCGAAAAACATCCCCCTCTCATCCCCCCTGTGCCACCGCTCTATCTGGCTTCCAGTTCCCGCTACCGGCGGGAGTTGCTCGCACGTCTAGGCTGGCCTTTCGAGTGCGAAGCGCCGGACATCGACGAGCGCCCCCGCGAGGGCGACTCCCCCCGCGCACTCGCTGAGCGACTGGCGCTCGAGAAGGCCAAAGCCATTGCGGCTCGCCACCCCGAGGCGATCGTCATTGGCTCCGACCAAGTCTGTGCGCTCGGCGAACGCTGCCTTGGCAAACCGGGGAGCACCGACGCGCAAGCGGCGATGCTGGCCGAGCTCTCCGGGCAGACCGTCACCTTTCATACGGCGGTGGCCGTGGTCGGCTTGGCGGCAGGACTCTGGCGCCGGCACTGCGATGACACCCAGGTGTCGTTTCGCCGACTGGATTCGACGGCGATCGCCGACTACGTGAGGCGGGAACCGGCGACCGACTGCGCCGCAGGGTTCAAAAGCGAGGGACTCGGCATCAGCCTCCTGAGTGCCCTCAAGAGCGAGGATCCGACCGCGCTCATCGGCCTGCCGCTGATCTGGCTCGCCGGCGAGTTGCGCGCGGTTTACGCGCCGCATCGCTGAGCGCATCAACCACCAGCGCGAGATCCTGTGGCAGAGGCGCATTGATGCTGAAGGGTGTCCCCTTGTCGGGCCAGACAAAAGAAATACTGGAGGCATGCAGAAACATGCGCGCAAGACCGTAATCGCGCATGATTTCATTGAACTCGCGATCGCCGTATTTGTCATCGCCTGCCACGGGGTGACCGGCATAGGCCGCGTGCACGCGGATCTGATGGGTTCGACCGGTCAAAATCGACACTTCCATCAAACTGGCCATCCGCCCAAAGAATTGCACCGGGCGAAAATCACTCACCGCCTCCTTGCCATCCTCACGTACCCGTACGGTACGCTCTCCACCTGAGCGCAAATCCGTGCGCAGCGGCAGATCCAGCCGTTTCTTGCCGAGCTGCCAGTTGCCCTTGAGCAGCGCGAGGTAGCGCTTCTCGAAACCCTCACCCTCACGCAGGCTGGCGTGCAGCATGCGCAACACCGCAGGTTTGCGCGCGATGAGCAACACGCCGCTCGTGTCACGATCGAGTCGGTGCACCAATTCAAGCGAGTCTGTTGGTCGAGATGCGCGCAGCGCCTCGATGATGCCAAAGCTCACCCCGCTGCCCCCGTGCACGGCGACACCCGCGGGTTTATTCACCACGAGCAGCCGCTCATCCTCGTGCAGGATGGCAGCCTCGATGGTTTGTAGCAGTGCCTTCGGTACCGCGCGGACACGAGGGGCGCCCGAATCAGCCCGTCCCCGCGTCTCGCCGGAGCCTGCCGCAGCCAGCCCTGCCACCGACGATCCCGCCGCCGTCGAGCTGGCCTCGGCCATCTCCCGCAGCGGCGGCAAGCGCACGGCATCCCCTAACCCGAGCCGGCTATCCACGGCCGCGCGCTTGCCATTCAGCCGAACTTCACCCTTGCGCACCATGCGAAAGAGGCGTGTTCGCGGGGCGCCCGGGTACTGTCGCAACAGGAATTTGTCGAGCCGGGTGCCGACATCATCCTCACCGACGGTCACATGACGTACGGTCTGATACGCAGTGTTTTCCGTAAGATCTTGTTTTTCCATGAGCTTTGACATATCCTCGGCCTGTTGCAACATCATCCGTCCGAGGCCGGCACCGCTGACATCAGCTACCCCTCGCGAATCGAGATGGCGCAGACATCAGCGCGGCGCGCGCAATCCGGGATGGGCAGTTTGCCAGTTTTGGAGCGGGCGCCGCATATTAGTTGGTCCCCGGTAACGGGGCCATCGAGCAGGCCGACAGTCGCCGTGCAGGGCGTTGAGTCTTGAAAAGAGACTCCCCCCGCACGCCATCGGTAACGAGAGACCAGGGCAGTGGGACATCGGATTCACTCTTCGATGCCCGCTAGCACGAACAATACTAACGTGACCCACGTCAACGCGTTCGCGCAGCACATCACCGCATTGGTTCGAGCCGCAGCCTCATCCCGAGTCCGCGGCCACCGGGCAGCGTCATCCCTGACGTCTGCCGCCGTACTGTCGGCCCCATCATCCCAAAGAGGGGCCCATGAAAAGAATGTTGGTCAACGCGACGCAAGCCGAAGAGCTGCGCGTCGCACTCGTTGATGGTCAAAGGCTGTACGACCTGTCGGTCGAACTGCCCTCCAAAGAACAAAAGAAAGCGAATATCTACAAGGGGCGTATCGCCCGCATCGAGCCCTCGCTCGAAGCTTGCTTCATTGATTATGGCGCCGAGCGCCACGGCTTTCTGCCACTGAAGGAAATCTCGCGCGAGTATTTCCTGAAAAACCCCTCCAGCGGGCGCATCAACATGCGCGAGGTGCTGCAGGAAGGGCAAGACATCGTCGTCCAGGTGGAAAAAGAAGAACGCGGCAACAAGGGTGCGGCGCTCACCACCTTCATCTCTCTCGCCGGTCGCTTCCTCGTCCTGATGCCGAACAACCCGCGCGCCGGCGGCGTCAGCCGCCGCATCGAGGGCGAAGAGCGCGATCAAATGAAGAGCATCATGGATGCGCTCGTGATCCCGCCCGGCATGGGGGCGATCGTGCGCACCGCCGGGCTTGGCCGAGCCGTGGAAGAACTGCAATGGGATCTCGATAACCTCAAGATCCAGTGGGACGAGGTCGTGAAAGCCGTGCTCGAGCGGCCCTCGCCCTTTCTGGTCTACCGTGAGAGCGACCCCGTCACCCGCGCCCTGCGCGATTATTTCTCTGAGGACATCGGCGAAGTATTGGTGGATGAGCCGGGCGCCCACAGCATTGCGCTGGAGTACATGCAGCGCTTCATGCCCGCTGAAGGCGGTCGTCGCCTGAAGATGTACTCCGATGACATCCCGCTCTTCACCCGTTTTCAGATCGAGAGCCAGATCGAGTCGGCCTATGCCCACAAGGTGCAGTTGCCCTCGGGCGGCTCCATCGTCATCGACTACACCGAGGCTTTGGTCTCGATCGACATCAACTCCGCACGCGCGACGCGCGGCGGCGACATCGAAACGACCGCCACCAACACCAACCTCGAGGCGGCCGATGAAATCGGTCGTCAGCTGCGTATCCGCGACATCGGTGGTCTGATCGTCATCGATTTCATTGACATGGACGACCCCAAGAACCAGCGGGCCGTCGAAGATCGCCTGCGCGAAGCGATGAAAATGGATCGCGCGCGTATCCAGATCGGTCGGCTGTCGCGCTTTGGTCTGCTCGAGATGTCACGCCAAAGATTGCGGCCCTCCCTCAGCGACTCGAGCCACGAGGTCTGCCCGCGCTGCCAGGGTATCGGCAGCATCCGTACGGTCGAATCGATGGCGCTTGCCATGTTGCGTCTCATCGGCGAAGAAGCCCGCAAGGATCGCACGGCCAAGGTCATTGCCGAGGTGCCGGTGGAGGTCGCTACCTACCTCATCAATGAAAAACGGGAATGGCTGCGCACGCTTGAGGACAAGAGCGACGTTGAGCTCATCATCGTACCGAACCTCAACATCGACACCCCCGAGTATTCGATCCGGCGCGTACGCGATGACGAGCTCGAGCAGACCGATTTCAAGCGTCTGTCCTATCAAATGCCAACACCCGCCAAGGTGCCAGACCCTTCCGGTACACGTGAGCAGAAAGCGCCGCAGGAAGCCCCGGCGGTGCCGACATTCCTGCCGACGACGCCCGCACCCATTGTCGTACAGGCACCCGCACCGGCGGCTGCACCCGTCGTCATGATGCCTACGGGACCTCAGCCCGGAATCTTTGTCCGCTTGTGGCGCTGGCTCTTCGGTGATCCGGTGCCTGCAACCTCAGAGCGTGAGGCCGAGCAAGCCGGCAGCGGATCCCGCGATGATCGTTATCGTCGTGATGGTCGCTCGGGACGCGGCCGTGATCGGCATCGTCGCGATCGGGATACCCGCGGCGGCGATCGCGACGGTCAGCGCAACGCATCGGCCCAGCGTGATCAACGCGACTCGCGCGAGCGCGAGCAGGACGCGGGATCCGAGCAGCGCGGTGGTGGCGATCGCTCACGCGGCTCACGTCGGGGTCGCGAAGAGACGCGAGGCAAAGACGATACACGCCGTCGCGGTGAGCGTGATCGGCCGCAGGCCCCCGCCGCGGCCAGTCCGGTCACCAGTCCGACCACCAGCGCAGTGACCACTGCCGTAACGGCCATGGCCGCTGGAGATGGCGGACACGCGCACGCAGCGTCCGTGCCATCGACCGCTGGCGAGATGGAAGGCAGCCGCCCCACCGCTGAAGGAGAAGGCCGTGACCCACGTCGTGGTCGTCGTCGCGGTCGTCGCGGTCGACGCGGCGGCGGCCAGTCCCGCGAGGGAATGGCGGGCAGCGAGAACGCCCAGCATAGCGAAGCCGAGTTTGGCGCCTCTGATGATTCACCCACCCCGAGTGAGGCGGAGGGATCAAGCGGAGCGCCGGCCGTCACTGCGTTGCCCACATCGGGCGATGTGGCGGCGCCAGCGGTAGGGTCGGCCGCGCTGGCAGCAACGACACCTGCAGCGACGATACCGGCACCACCGGATTCTTTGCCCACTCGCTGGACTGGGCTCGTCACACCAGAACCCTCCGAGGTGGTCGCCGTCGAGGGCGCAGCGACAGCCGACCTCAAAGAATCGGTCGAGTCGTCAATCGAAACCACGCCAACCGAAGCGGCGCCGGTCGAAGCAACGACCGACGAGGCCCCACCCGTTGAGGCTACGCCGGCGGACAAGAAAGTCGTATGGTCGTCGGGGCCTTCCCCTTCTCGGACCACCTTTGGCCCAAGCTCGGGGATGTCGCGTCGCGACGATTATTGATCTTTGGCCGCGCGGGTCAGAGCTCGCCCATCATGAGACGGGCGCTGACTCGCGCGAGATCTTCGGCGGTGTTCACATCGGGCCCGGGGCGGGTCACTGCCTCCCCGACCCGAATCTCGAAATCATTGAAGAGCGCGCGTAACTGCTCCAGCTTTTCAGCAATTTCGAGTGGCGCAGGCGGCAAGGCAGCAAGGCGGCGCAGCGCTCCCACGCGATAAGCATAAAGACCAATATGCCGACGCGCCGCCGGCAAGGTATTCGCCGGGAGCTCATCACGATACCAAGGAATCGGTGCCCGACTAAAGTAAAGCGCCCGCCCATCGGCATCGGTCACGAGCTTGACGGCGTTAGGATCAAAGTATTCCTCGCGATTGAGCACCGGGGCGGCGAGTGTCGCCATGTCAGCCTTGGGCCACTCCCGCATCAAAGAGGCCACCTGCTCAATGAGCGCGATCGGCATGGCCGGTTCGTCGCCCTGTAGATTGACCACCACCTCTTCATTGCTCCAACCGCGCCGGGCCGCGACCTCGGCGATACGATCCGTGCCGCTTTGATGATCGACCGCGGTCATCACCACCTCGGCGCCAAATCCGCGCGCAAGCGTGGCGATGCGTTCGTCATCGGTCGCGATCAACACCTCTGCCGCGTGACAGCGGCGCGCCCGCTCGTAGACCCACTCGAGCATGGGCTTGCCTGCAATCTCGAGCAGCGGCTTGCCGGGCAGGCGGCTCGAGCCATAGCGGGCCGGGATGACGATGCGATACCTGCCAAGGTCCATGTGCGTGCTACCTGCGTCGCGCCCGTGCTCGGAGTGTGCCTGCGCAGTCAGCGCTCAAGCAGCGGATCGTCCGCCGCCAACAAACGCGCTTCTTCCTCGAGCATCACCGGGATGCCGTCTTTGATCGGAAAGGCGAGACGATCGGCGCGGCACACCAACACCGACTCTTCTTTCCGATAGACCAACGGCCCCTTGCACAAAGGACAGGCCAGAATATCCAACAAGCGTTTATCCATCTGCTCAACTCCCCGCTTTGACGGCACCCATCGCCTGCCGCTTGCGCTGACAGAGGGCCAAAATTTCCGCAACCAGCGCCTCACCCCCTTCCGGGGACAAGCTCGCCGTAACCGGCACTTCCCACATCCGCTCATCGGCGAATGCCCGGCATTTTACGGCATCCTTGCCGGTCATCAGCACCGGGCCCGGCCACGCCGCCGGAATATCGTCAGCCACAAAGCGATGATGATCGGCAAAAGCCCGTGCCGTCACCTGCAAGCCCTGCGCCCGCAGCATCGCAAAAAATCGTTCAGGCCGACCGATGCCCGCCACGGCATGCACGCTCTCCCCTCGCCACTCCGACCAGGATCTTTGACTATTTTCTTTGAGAGCCCGTGGTTCGGCGGCGACCAAAGTCATGCCGAGCACGCGCGGCCCTGCCTGCAGACTGGCCGCTGTCTCCTCAAGCACAAGACCCACCGCCTCCCCAGCACGACGCAGCAGGGAACGCCGCTCGTCGGGCCTCGACGCGTCAGACTCATGCAACACCAGCCAATCGACCGAGCGTAAACGCTGGCGACTTTCGCGCAAGGGGCCGGCCGGCAGCAACCAGCCGTTGCCGAGCCCGCGCGCTGCGTCCACGACCACAATCTCCAGATCTCGCGCCAAGGCATAGTGTTGCAATCCGTCATCGCTCAGGATGACATCAACACCCAAGCGCTCAAGTTCAAGTGCCGCGGGCCCCCGCTCGGCTGCCACGATCACGGTCGCCGTCGTTTCTTTGGCGATGAGGCAAGCCTCATCGCCGACTTCGTCCGGGTCGCTCTCGGCGCCAACCTGCGTGATACCACGCGCCTTGCCGCCATAGCCGCGCGTCACGATACCCACCTTACAGCCGGCGGTGGTCAGCGCCTGGGCAAGCGTGACCACCAGAGGAGTCTTGCCCGTGCCACCCACCGAAAGATTACCGACCACCACCACCGGACACGCCACGCGATAGACAGGGAAACCGCCCGAGCGGTAAGTCGAGCGGCGAAAGGCCGTCACGGCATCAAAGATCACGGTCAAAGGCCAAAGAATCGGTGCCAACAGGGTTCGCAGCAACATCACCTGCAGAGTGGGTTGCGCGTACCACAAGGTCTCGAGCAGCCTGTTCATGATATTGCTGTCACACCGCAAACTGCAGTCGGTGCAGCTGCGCGTACCGACCATCACGGGCGAGCAACTCCTGATGGCTGCCGGTCTCCACCACTCGCCCCTCATCCATGACGATGATGAGATCCGCCTGCTCGATGGTGGAGAGTCGGTGCGCAATGACAAAAGTCGTGCGATTACGCAGTAACTTGCCGAGCGCGTCCTGGATGCGTCGCTCCGACTCGCTATCCAGCGCACTGGTCGCCTCATCGAGAATCAGGATGGGTGCATCCTTCAGCAGCGCGCGGGCAATGGAAATTCTTTGACGCTGCCCGCCAGACAAAAGAGATCCCCGCTCCCCCACGGGAGCATCCAACCCTTGCGGCAGTTCACGGGCGAAATCATTGACATGCGCCGCCTCGGCGGCCGCCTCGACCCGCGGCGAGTCCGCGCTCACGACGCTGAAGGCGATGTTGCTGCGGATCGTGTCGTCAAACAACATGACATCCTGGCTGACGAGACTGATCTGCTCGCGCAAATCGCGTAGCCGGTAGTCCCGCACATCCACCCCATCGATCAACACCTCACCCGACTGCGGTTCGTAAAAACGCGGCAGCAGGCTGACCAGCGTACTCTTGCCGGAACCCGATCGACCCACGAGCGCCACGGTCTGACCAGGCGCTACTTTGAAAGATACGGCCTCAAGTGCCGCATCCTGCCCCTCTGCATACTGGAAGCGAACGTTACGAAACTCTACCTCGCCGCGCGCGCGCTCAAGCGTGCGTGTGCCGGTATCGGCCTCGGCGGGTGTATCGAGCACCTCGAATACGCTCGCGCCGGCGGCAATCCCCTGCTGCAAGGGACCAAACACTTGTACCAAGCGCCGCAGCGGCGCCGTCATCAACAAGAGCGCGGTCAAAAATGCGAGAAACTGATCGACACCCATGCGGCCATCGAACACCTGACGAATGGAGAAGAACAGCACCCCCGCGAGCCCGAGCGACGCGATCAGCTGCACCACCGGATTAGCCAATGCTCGGGCGCCAATCAACCGCATGTTGCTGTGTCGGTTACGCTCATTGGCTGCGGCGAAGAGCGCTTCTTCGTACTGCTCGGCATTGAATACTTTGATCACGCGCTGCGCATCGAGCGCTTCTTTGGTCACTCGTGTGACATCGCCCATCGAAGCCTGGATGCGCGCGCTATACCGACGGAACGATCGATTGATGTATTGGATCAGCCAGGAGATGGGTGGCGCCAGAATGAGCACAAACGCCGCGAGCCGCCAATTGAGCCAGAACAACATGCCGAGCAGCCCAAGTATCGTCAGCGTGTCACGGATCAACACCGTGATCGCGTGGGTCGTCGCCTCGGCCACGAGCTCAATGTTGTAGGTCAGCCTCGAGAGCATGCCGCCCGTCACGGCACCATCAAAATAACGACTGGGCAAGCGCAGATAATGCGCAAAGAGCTCCGCCCGCAGCGCCTTGATGACCTGCCGGCCCACCCAACCTGGAAAATAATTGGCGACGTAGTCACCGATCCCGCGCAACAAAAAAAGTGCAATGGCACCGAGCGGAATAGCCCACAGGATACGGGGATCGGGATCGACGAACGCGCCGCCGAGGAAGCGCTGCACCAGATAGGCGAGCAGCGAATCGGTCGCGGCAAAGATCGTCATGCCGACCACACCGATGGAGAACATGCCGAGGTGCGGCCGAGCGTACCCGAGCAAACGCCGATACACGGCGCCGGCATCAACCACTTCCACCGGACGCAGCGCGGCCCCTTGGGGGCTTGTGGTGTTCTCTGCGATTGCTCGCCCTGTCATGCTCTCTGCCGCCTGCTCGTGGCCGGAAAGACTGATGATAGCCGAGAGGGGGTGCCGATATCAGTCGGACGCCGCCCGCCACACGCCGGCACGTTGCTCGCTGCCCTGAGCGCTGATGACAACGGGTGCACCCGCGGCAAGCTCAAGACCGAGCGCCCCTGCGGTGGCAGTCGAATGCACGTTGGCTTGATCGAGCCCCCATGCCTGTGCCACCGATTGGGCGCTGCCCGCACTCCAGAGACGCGCACTGACAAGGACATGGCGAGCACCGGTTGCACGTTTGAAGTCGGCATCCAGCATGCGTACCGAACCGCGACGCGGGGCGAGTACCACGTCCGCCGCGAGCCACTCGGGCGACTCTCGAGCCAACGCCCTCGCCGCCGCGCGATCAAGCCGCTCGGCGAGAAGCAACTTGGGGCCTCCCACCGGCCCAGCCCGCAAGAGGCAAAAAGACTGCGCCTCACCGGCTGGCAGCAAAAGAAATTCAACCCCATCACGTTGCCATCGTAGCGGTCGATCACACCGTCGCGCACCCGCGGGCGGTGAGGACCAACCGGCACCGAAGCGAATTTCTTTGACAGGCAGCAGCGTCGCCAGCGTCGCTGCACCGGCAATTCGCAAGGTGTTCACCGAACCGAGCACCAGCAGATCGACCGAGCGGACTCCACGCTCGCGTAGTGCAGGTATGACTCGGGTGCGAGCGCCAGAGCCCGGAGCTCCAAACTGCTCGCCGGTGTCATAGACGAGAGTCTGGGTGCGCGTTTGCAGGATGACGGCGGTCGCATCACCGGAATCAAGTACCAGCACGCGCAAGCTGCCCGCTGGCACACTGGGAGTTAGCGCGAAGCTGACCCACAAAGCGATAGCGAGTAACACACCCAGCAAACCGAGCAAAACTCGACGCCAAAGATTTTGGGGCAGGAATAACCAGATCGCGACCGTCGATCCCGCGAGCAACAGCACCATGGGCGGCGCTACCATGCTGCTTGAGGCCATCTCGCTCTGGGCGATGGCATGCATCGGTGGCCAAATGAGCGTGTGGACGAGCTCAGCCAACCACCAACATGGCTGCGCCACGGGGGCCGCGAGCCACTCGAGCGCCGTCCCGAGCAACACGAGCGGTACCAGCACAAAAGAAAAGATGGGAATGGCGAGCAAATTGACGAAGAGACCTGCAATCGACACCGTCGAGAACCAGGCGACCGTCAAAGGCAGCAAGGCCAGGCCAATCCGCCATTGCACCCGCATGAGTTCAAGCACCGGCTGCCAAAGAGTTCGACGCAACCGATCGCCGCTCGCTGCGACTGCCGATGTCGAGATCGAGGTCGAGGTCGATGTCGAAGTCGATGTCGACATCAAGGTCGCCATCGCCACGAACGACAACCAAAACCCAGCGGACAGTGGCGCAAGCGGATCGATCAACCAGACGGCGACCAACGCGAGCCCGAGCACCGCGTAATCCGACTGCGCACGACCTGACAGCCGCATCGCCCACCACACCGCCAGCATCACGACCGTGCGCTGAGTTGGCACCTCGAATCCGGCCAAGAGCGCATACGCGAAGGCAGCCATCACCCCGAGCACCCCGGCGAAGACCTCGCGATCAATACGCTGCATCAAGAGACCGGAGAGCCCCCAGACCCGTCGCGCGAAGCCTGCCATGACCCAGGCAAAGAGCGTGACGTGCATACCCGAGATGGCAACGAGGTGCGTTGTACCGGTCACGCTGAAGACGCGCCATTGCTCGACCGAGACCGACTCGGTCGCTCCCACCGCCAGCCCGGCAAAGAGTGCTGCGGCGTCGCGGTCAATGATTCGATCTTGAATTCTTTGAGAAATGGCCGCGCGCAGACGTAGGAGTCCGGGTGAGGCATCCGACCGCTTTTCGGTTGCCCGCCAAGGCAAGACTTGGGCGCGGGCATGCAATCGATCCGAGAGTGCCTGGCGAGCTCCGTCAAAACCGCCGGGATTACGACTCTGCGGCGGTGGCGTGAGACGTAACAAGACGCGCCAGGTTTCGCCCGCCTCGGGCAAGGGTCGCGGCGGATGACGCCAGAGTCCCTGCACCCGCAAGCTGCGCGCCCACGTGTCGGGCGATTCGATGCGCAAGGTGGCATCGAATTCAATGATTTCGCCGCGACCTTCAATCAACGAGTCGATCGACAGCTCACCCACCACTCGCTCGCCCGCCAAGGATACCGGCCAACGCGACTCCAGTTCCGCATTGACCACCCACGCGGTCATGGCTGCGGCAAGACAAAGCGGCCAGAGCGCATCAGCGAGCTGCTGGCCACGCCAACGTAACCGAACCGTCATGAAAGCGAACGCAGTGAGCGCCAACAAACCCAGGATGGCCGCGCTCGGCAACATCCGCGGCGTG
>CAZHLL010000039.1:0-20154 GCA_964533305.1 uncultured Acidibacter sp. | reverse complement strand
GCCTGTTGCTACGCTAGAGTAGGTCACTGTCAGGGTCCTCATCAAAGAAACCCCGCGTTCGAAAGAGCGCGGGGTTTTTCTTTTACCAGGCGATGCCGTGATCTTCGCCGTGGTTGCTGACGCCGCCGCGCATCGTGCCTTGCTCGAGATCGAACTCGACGCTTGTAATGGGTCCGGACGTTCTTTCGGAAAATTGCAACGAATAACCGCGACTGCGCAAGTCCTCGCGCACCCACTGCGGTATTTCATCATCAAGCAGCATCTTGCCCGGGCTGATGCTGTGCTCGCCAAAGGAATCATGCAGCTGGAAGCTGTTCATGTTGGCCGCTTCCGCTGCCTGTTGTGGGGTCATGCCAAACTCCACTCGGTTCAAAAAATACTGCAGCATGTTCTGGTCCTGGCTATCGCCACCCTGTACGGCAAAGGCCATCCACGGTTTGCCGTCTTTGACTGCGAGACTCGGAGTGAGCGTTGCGCGTGGTCGTTTGCCGGGAGCCACCACGTTGTAGGGGTTTTCTTTGGGATCGAGCACGAAGGACTGCATGCGCTGCGAAAGTCCGATCCCCGTGTTGCCCGCGATCCACGCGGGAACCCATCCGCCGCTCGGAGTCACCGCGACCATCCAGCCTTCTTTGTCTGCAGCGGCTATTGAGGTCGTCCCCCGCCAGAACGCGGCGTCGACGTTTAGTTCTTGCCCGATTTGCGCAATCGGTGCGACACCGCCTGGTGTAAAGGGGCGAGTGGGGTCACGCGGAATCTGCTTGCGAGCGGCCGCCGGGGTGGTGCGACCTTCCGAGTACGCTTTTTGTCGCTCAAGTAAGAGATCAATGAAAGGGTTCTTTTCCCCTTGGAACGGGTATGGATCGCCGGGTGCGATAGTCGGATCATTGCGCTCGCCAATCCCGCGTGCTCGAGCGCGCGCGTAATCTTTAGATAACAGACCCTCGATGGGCTCCGCAGGTGGAAAAGCCGGATCACCGTAATAGAAATCTCGATCGGCAAAGGCGAGATTCATGGCTTGATACAAGGTGTGCAGGTACTGCGCCGAGTTGTAGCCCATCGGCTTGAGATCAAAATTCTCAAGAATGTTGAGTGCCTGTAGCATGACTGGGCCTTGTACCCAGGTATCGAGCTTGTACACGTCCACCCCGCGATAGCGTGTGTGCCGTGGCGCTTCGATTTTGACTTCCCAATTGGCGAGATCCTCGAGGGTGATGAGGCCGCCGTCCGCCTGCACGGCGCCCACCAAATCCTCGGCGATATCGCCGTGATAGAAACGCCAGTAAGCGGCCATGATGCCTTCCACTCTTGAGGCTCCCCCTTCAAGTGCGACGCGTTCGGTTTCGACCAGCTTGCGCAAGGTGGCGGCGAGTTCAGGTTGGCGGAAAATTTCGCCAGCTCGTGGTGCTTCCCGACCATCTGCCAGAGCTTGGCCGAGGTGAGGCAGCATGGTGCGCGCGGTGTTGGGCCAGTTTTTGATTTTTTCTTTATCGCGCTCGATGCGATCCGCGAGCTGTGCTTCGATTGGAAAGCCGTCCGCAAGTTCGATGGCGGGCGCCAACACGTCGGCCAGCGACAACTTGCCATAACGCGCCAGCATTACCATCAGTCCGCCTGGGGTACCAGGAGTGACCGCCGACAGCACCCCGTACTCGGGTGGGTAATCGAGCCCGCGCTCACGAAAAAACTCTGGTGTCGCTCCGGTCGGTGCCGCGCCCAGCCCATTGATGGCGATAACCCGCTTTTCGGTTGGGTGCCAGATCAGCGCCTGAGTCTCCCCGCCCCAATGCAGGGTATCCCACAGCGTCGCCGTCGCTGCCAACATCGCGCAGGCGGCATCGACCGCGTTGCCGCCCTGCCAAAACATGCTCGCTCCCGCTGTCGCCCCAAGAGGTTTGCCAGTGACGGCTATCCACGACTGGGCATGCAGGGGGGGCTTTCCGTTTTCGGTTCGGCGAGGGTGGGTGCTGCGGCAGCGCCCAGAGTGCAGAGCAGACCAACGATAAATGTCTGCATGGTGAGCAGCTTTGAATCAGAGGCTCGGAACGGGGCTTGCTTGGGGGTGGGCATGGTATTCATGACCCTAGAATAAGCCAACAAGCCGATATCTTCGGCATCTGTCTTGAGGGGAGAGATCGTGGCCATCACAGAACCAGTTGTTATCGCGGGCGCGGGCCCGGTCGGTTGCACGGCCGCGCTGCGCTTGGCGCAGGCGGGCATTCCAGTCATCCTGCTCGAAGCACTCGATGACTTGCCCGAGACCCTGCGGGCTTCCACGTTCCACCCGCCCTCGATGGATATGCTGGATGAGCTCGGAATGGCGCAGCCGCTGATCGAGCAGGGTCTTATCTGCCAGAAATATCAATATCGCGATCGGCGCACGGGCGAAATCGCTGAATTTGATCTCAGCGTGCTCGCCGGCGACACCCGTCACCCGTACCGTCTGCAGGCCGAGCAATGGAAATACACCCGACTGGTCTGGAATACGCTGCAGTCAACATATTCCGCCGTCGCTACGTGTTTATTCAATCACGCGATCAAGGGGGTTTGGCAAACCGGTGACGGCGTCGAGATTCTGGTGTCGGATCATGGTGAGGAAAAAATCATCAAGGCCTCATTTTTGATCGGCGCGGATGGTGCCGACAGTGCCGTTCGCAAGGCGGCCGCCATTCGCTTTGAGGGCTTTACCTATCCGGAGAAATTTCTGGTGGCATCCACGCCGTTTCCCCTCGAGAGCAAGTTCGAGCGTCTTGCGCTCGTGAACTATGTCTCCGATCCCGAGGAGTGGCTCGTACTGCTACGAACGCCGACGTTGTGGCGCGTATTGATCCCGACCGATCCCAAGATCGAAAACGACGAACTTTGGTTATCGGATCGTTGGATTCAGGATCGGTTGCACCACATGGCCCCTCACGATGAAGACTATGAAATCATTCATCGTTCGATCTATCGCGTGCATCAGCGCGTTGCAGTGACCTACCGTCGCGGACGTGTGCTGCTCGCGGGCGACTCGGCGCACATCAATAATCCGCTCGGCGGCATGGGGATGAACGGCGGTATTCATGACGCCTGGAATCTTTGCGAGAAGTTGCTGCGGATCCATCACGGTGAACCTGTTGATCCGCTGCTGGATCTGTATGATCGCCAGCGACGGGGGATCTGCGTACGCTTTGTGCAGGAACACACCAAAAACAATAAAGCCCTCATGGAGTCCAAAGATCCAGCGGTCCAGCGCAAGCGACAAGCAGACTTCATGCGTGCCGCCAACGATCCTGAGCTCGCCCGGGCGTTTTTGTTGAAGACCTCGATGATCCAGAGTTTGCGCGAGGCCGCGGCGATTACCTGACACGTGCGCTGTTAAGCCCGACGGGTGCCTTGCCCGTACGGGCTTTCCCCAATGCCGCGTTCGCGGCTAACTTGTTATATTGCTTGGAGTTTTTCAAGCAGCTCGGTATTGCTCGAGCTGGCCGACACTGGCTCCAGCCCCCGTTCAATCGTTGATCTCAATCGGGGCCGGGCCACTCAAGATGAGCCTGCCAAACTTCTCTGACATCACGGCCTGGACGGACACCGATCTTTGGGCCGACGGTTTACGGATCGTTTTCATCGTCGCGGTCGCCTGGGCGATTGCTCGGGTCGGTGCACGCTTGGTGGGCGGCGTACATGGGCGCGTCGTGCAAAGGATTGCCGACCCCGAGCAGGTACGCCGCGCGGAGACGCTGGGGCGTATTTTGCGATATGCCGTGTCAGTGAGTGTCACCGTAATCGCGGTGCTGCTTGTGCTGAGTCAGCTGGGTATCTCGATTACACCGATCTTGGGTGCCGCCGGTGTGGTCGGCGTGGCGGTCGGCTTCGGCGCACAGTCCTTGGTACGAGATTATTTTACCGGCATTTCTTTGTTGCTGGAGAATCAACTTGCCAAGGGGGATGTTGTGACCATCGTCGGTTTTACTGGTGTTGTTGAGGACCTCACGTTGCGCTACATCCAGTTGCGCGACTATCAGGGCAATGTGCATTACGTGCCAAATGGTCTTATCACCACCGTGACCAACATGAGCCGTGGGTATGCCTACGCCGTCATCGATATCGGTGTCGCGTACCGAGAAAATCTCGATCAGGTGATCCCAGTTTTGCTTGATGAGGCAGAACGTTTTGCCACACAGCCTTTGGTGGCGGACAAGATTCTCGAGCCGTTTGAATTTGCGGGTGTCGAGCAGCTCGGAGATTCGGCCGTCACCTTGCGCGGTCGTTTCAAGGTCCGACCGCTGGAGCAATGGACTGTGCGTCGAGAGTTTCTGCGTCGCATCAAGCAAAGATTTGATCTTGAGGGTATCGAAATCCCATTCCCACATTTGACCATTTACGCCGAAAAGACCCCGGGTGCAGAATGAACCGATGTCTGATCACTGACCTCGATGGTACGTTTCTCGGTGGGTCGGCAGGCGATCGGGCCCGATTACACGCCATGTTCTCGGACGATGTCCGCACGACTCGACTGGTCTATTGTTCGGGTCGGTCTTACGCAAAGATCAAAAGAGACATTGATGCCGGAGTGCTGCCTAGGCCCGACGCTATCATCGGTGACGTCGGTTGCGGCCTGTGGGATGCCGATGGCCGGCCCATGTGCGAGCGATTTGAGCGTGAAGTGGTCGCGCGTTGGGCCGGTAGCCGCGAGAGGGTGCTGCCGGTACTGGCGGATCTGAGCGGGCTTTCGCTACAGCCTGAGACAGGGCCTTGGCGCTGTTCTTATTTTTATGACGAGCTCGAAATAGCGGAGGAGGCCTCGCGGCGCCTCACCGCGATGCCGGTCGACACCCTGATCTCGGGGGGGCGTTACTTCGATGTCCTACCACCCGGCGTTAACAAAGGCTTTGCCGTACAGCATCTGATGACTCTTTGGGGGCTACTGGCGGATGACGTTCTTGTCGCCGGGGATACGCTCAATGATTTGGCTATGCTGCAATTGCCTGTGCCGGCAGTGGCTGTCGGCAATGCTGACGAACAATTATGTTCGCGACTCAATCTCAATGAACTGACGCATCTTGCTGAGCGTACCGGCGCGGGCGGCATCCTGGAGGCGTTTACCGTGTTCGGATGGGGCCGATGAGCGCGGACGGTGCCCGCGCGAAACTGGTGATCGTGTACCACCGCCAGCCTTTCGATGAAGTTGAGGCCGGTGGTGCCGTCGAGTATCGCGAGCACAAGAGCCCAAACGGCATCATCCCCAGTTTGCGTGGCGTATGCCGCAGTTTGGATAATGTGGATGAAGCCATGTGGGTGGCTTGGAGCCGTTGCACACCCGATGCGGTCGGTCATTTATTTGATCCGATTGTCGTGCCCTCACCCGAAGGTCCGCTTAATGTACAACGCGTGGGGCTGACGTCCGCACAAGTGTCATCCTTTTATTACGTCACATCCAAGGCAGCCCTATGGCCCATCCTGCACTCCTTTCCAGAGCGCTTTGATTACGATGCGGCTGAATGGGAGACCTTTCGTGAAGTCAACCGAATCTTCGCGGAAGGTGTATGCGCTTGCGCAGCACCCGGTGCGGTGGTCTGGATCCATGACTACAATCTTTGGCTGGTCCCGGGATTCGTGCGTGCACAACGCCCGGATCTGAAGATCGCCTTTTTTCTGCATACTCCGTTTCCCGGGCCCGACGTATTCGGCATTCTTCCCTGGCGTACTGAGATCCTGCGCAGTCTATTGGCTTGCGATCGACTGGGGTTTCATATTCCCCGTTACTCACAGAATTTTGTCAATTGCGCACGCGCATTGTGTGACGCCAGAGCGAGCCATCGAGTCTCTACCAGTGACCTGTTGTCCCAGCCCGGTAGCGTATTGCACGAGCCTCAATTCGTAACGGAGGTGGAGTGCAATGGTCAGCGAACCTTTATCGATGCGATTCCGCTCGGCATCAACGCGCCTCTCATTCATCAGATTCGGGAGCGGGCCGCCACGCGCAAGCGCACGGCGCAAATCCGCGAAGAGCTCGCGGTCGACACGGTCATTCTATCGGTCGGGCGGGTGGATTACACCAAAGGTGTGGTCGAGCTGCTCGCCACCTTTGAGCGTCTTTTGAGTCGTCGCTCGGAGCTCGCCGGTCGGGTGAAGCTTGTCTTGACTTGTGTTCCCCCTGCGAGCGGTATTGAGGTGTACGACGATATCCAGCGGGATATCGAGCAGCGTGTCGGTGCCATCAACGGACGTTTCTCGACGCTGGCGTGGACACCGATACTGCTCTTTACCCAACCGTTTCGCTTCGAGGAGCTCATTGCTTGGTATGCCGCTGCAGACATCTGCTGGATCACGCCCTTGCGCGACGGCCTCAATCTGGTAGCCAAAGAATACGTTGTTGCCAAGGGCGGCAAGGCGGGGGTGTTGGTATTGTCGGATTTCGCCGGCAGTGTGATCGAGTTGGATGAAGCCATCCATTGCAACCCCTATTCTTCGCGCAATATGGACGCCTCACTCGATCGGGCTTTATCCACCAAGTTCGAGGAGGCGGCGAGGACCAGCAACCTGATGTTCCGTCGAGTTTGTCGTAACAGCATTGGTCACTGGACCACGGAAATGATGCGACGGTTAGGTCTCCCGCAGGCAAAGCGCTGATCCACATGGATGTACTCGACTACGGTGTGATCGCTCTCTATGGGCTGCTCGTCATTTATATCGGATGGCGTAGCGCCCGTCGAACCCATGCACCGGAGGATCTTTTTCTCGCATCGCGCGGCCTGGGTTTCAGTGTCGTGGGGCTTTCGTTGTTTGCGTCAAATATCTCTTCAACGACGCTGATTGGTCTTTCCGGCGCTGCCTACGAATCCGGTATTGCCGTCGTCAACTACGAGTGGATGGCAGGTCTGGTGCTGCTCTTTGCGGCATTCTTTCTGGTGCCCGTTTATCTGCGAAGCAAGCTCCGAACCGTTCCTGAGTTCGTGGGTCAAAGATTCGGGTCGTTTGCACAGAAGTATGTGGCGGCCCTCATGATTGCGCTCAGTATTCTCGTGGATACCGCGGGTAGTCTCTTTGCTGGAGCGCTCGTGATTCAGGTGTTCATGCCAGGCATCGACATGATGGCTACCGTATTGGCGCTCGCGTTTTTTGCCGGTGCCTACACCATCACCGGGGGCTTGCGTGCAGTAATGCTGACCGATGCACTACAGGCGATCATTTTGATAATGAGCTCAGTGGTGATTGCGATATTGGTGTTCGCGCAGTTCGACTTCTCCTGGGAACAGATGCAGGCCGTGATCCCTGCGGAGAATCTATCTCTCGTTCGGCCGATGGATGACCCAAACATGCCATGGACGGGTCTGCTGACCGGCGTGCCAATTCTGGGTCTTTATTATTGGACTATGAACCACTACATCGCACAGCGCTTTCTGGCCGCTCGTGATTTGCCGAGCGCGCAGCGTGGTGCCTTACTCGCGGCCGCGCTCAAGTTGACGCCGCTTTTCATCATGGTGTTACCCGGTGCGCTTGCGGTAGGGCTGTACCCGGAGCTTGCGCGAGGCGATGAGGTGTATCCAACGTTGATTCGCGAGCTGTTACCCGCTGGTCTCAAGGGTCTCGCGCTTGCAGGCATTATCGCAGCCATCATGTCGACGGTGGACAGTACTATTAACGCCGCATCGGCCATGATCAGCTATGACTTTGTCGGTATTGATCGTCAAAGAAATCAATCGGCTTCGCGCCAGTTGCTCGAGGCCCGGCTCATCACGGCAGGGCTATTGCTGCTTGCTGTGCTCTGGGCGCCTGTCATCGATCGTTTTCCGGGCTTGTTCAATTATTTGCAGCAGATGTTCGCGGTGGCGGCACCACCGGTTGCAGCGGTCATCTTGTTGGCTGCACTCAGGCCTGGGCTTGGGGAATCGCGAGCCCTTGCAGCAATGATCTCGGGCCATGTGCTGGCACTGGTCTTGGTCGTCGCTTCAAATATAGGGGTATGGCCACTGCATTTCCTTGAGACGGCAGGGGTGGTATTCGTGTACTCACTCGTCGTGATGGCTTCTGCCGGTACAGCGCCGCGTCGTTCTGATGCGCGAGTGACGGGAGAGGTGCTCGATTGGCGGTTGAGCTGGAGCCAGGCTGATCGCGGACTCAAGTGGGGGGCAATGCTGATTTTGGCCGGGATGGTGTTGACCTTGATCGCCTTTGCGTGATGCCAGCCGTCATAATGGTGACTTACGGAGGCCGTCATGACGCACTTGAGAGATCATTCCCCCGCAGATCGTTCCCGAGCAGTTGGTTCCGGGCGGGCTCCGGTTTGTAGTCGATTTTTGTCTGCGTTGCTGCTTGGTGCGGTGATGGCCAGCGTGGGTGGGGCCGCGGTTGCAGACACGTCGACCGCCAACGCAGATCGCCCAGTCACGGCGCGCGAGCAGCTGAACGCGACGCTCTGGATGCAGCGCGCCGCAGAGTACCGCTTGCTGGCCGCACAAACTTGGCGCATGGCACAGGAAAAACTCGCGAGCACCCTTGTTGCACCCGGCACCGCAGCACTTGAGCAAATTCATCTGTCGCCCGCGGCGCTGGCGGCGTTGCCAACCGCCATCATCGTTGACCTGGATGAAACGGTACTCGACAACACGGCGTATCAGGCGCGCAATTTATTGCAGGGCGCAGAATACGATGAAGCCACCTGGCAGGCTTGGATGCGGGAGGCGAGCGCGACGGCCGTACCGGGCGCCAAAGAATTCCTCACATCAGCAGCGGCAGCGGGTCACCGAATCATTTATCTGACCAATCGGCGCTGTCTACCGAGTTCGGCGACGTCGGCTGAGGCAGGGATCACGGCAGATCCCTGTCCTGCGGAAGGATGGACGCAGGCCAATTTGCGCGCGCTCGGGTTGCCGTTTGCGGATGATAAAGAAGCGCTTTTGTTGCGGGGAGAACGGCCTGAGTGGGCAAGCTCCGACAAGAGCACCCGCCGCACCTGGGCAGCGGAACGTTATCGGATCATCGCGCTCTTTGGTGACGATCTGCATGATTTTGTGCCGCGCGCGGACTTTGCCGCCAATGAGTCATCGCTCAGCGCCTGGTTTGGCGAGCGCTGGTTCGTGCTGCCGAACCCGATGTACGGCTCGTGGGATCGCGCGCTCGTGGGTGATACCTGCACAGCGGCCGACAGCGTTGAGAGCTGCGCGACAAAAACCCGCGAGCAACGCTATCGTGCCTTGCGGCCTTGACGGCTAATTCTTTGGTTGTGTCGTATCGGTAGCCGGGCAAGGGGTATCGGGCAGCGCGATATCCACCCAAACGAGCCGATGGTCGGAGCTCGCTTTGACGTCATCATTGACGAGTGTGAACTCGGGCTCATCCGCTCTCGGCCAAAACACCCCGGAGCGGCAGACCGTCACGTTGTTGGACGGCAGCACATAATCCACCCGCAAGTTGCCGACACCACGCGCGCCTTCCGAGAAATCCGCGGTATCGAGCGCAGGGTCGCCCTGGTGGCTGGCATTGGCGCCGCCTTGACGGCGCGCGGCATCAAGGGCGCCTCTGCTGCGGGGTGCGAGAGACCCTTGGGCGGCGTCTGAGTGTATCCGCGGATGATTCAGTAGTTGCGCGATCGCGCCCGGCCGGCTGCCGCCATCGGCGGGATCCGCATTGAGATCGCCTGCGATCATGAACAAGGCATCTGCCGGCAGTCCGCCGCGTTGCCCCGCATCATCAACCAGGTAGCCAGCTCGCGATGGTCCCGAGATGTAGTCCGCCCATAAACGGATCTCATCGTGATTTCTTCGACCGTTCCGATCTTCCGGGCCGTCGAACCCGGGCGGAGTGGGGTGACTGGCCAGCAGATGCAGCAGCCCGTGATCGCCCGGCAGGATCACGGGTATGTCCCAATGACTCTTCGAGGAGAGCGGTAGGATGGCGAGTGCCTCGGGTGAATACCAGTCGGGCGGAATGAGGTTGTTTGGCATATCACGCCAAAGAAATCGGCGGAAGCTGCGGATCTTTGGCTGCTCGATGGGTAACCTAGATAGCACCAGCATGCCGTATTGGCCGGGGAACAAGCCGAACCCCAGCGCATCGTTGCCGCCCGCAATCTCGCCGTTGCGATCGAGGTCAATCCCGCTGGGTACGCCGGTGTTTGACGGCGCAATGAAATGATACGGGTATGCAATGGGCTCCCCGCCCATGGGCTGCGCCTGCTCGAGGTAGCGAGTCTGGAAAGTTCGCGCCGCTTCGGGATCGAAATCGAATTCATTGATCAGCAGCAGGTCGGGTCGTGCACGCTGGATGACGGTGGCGATCGCCCGAGCTTGTGCGCTGCCCTGCGCGAGCTCGCGGCCCAGTTCACCGGCGGTACTTCGGTAGAGAGAGACGTTATAGCTCGCGACACGCAGTGTTCCTGCCGCGGGTGGCGGCGGTGTGGTCGACCACGACGCTGTTGCAAGCGCCCATGTTCCGAGCGCGAGCAGGGTCGTCAGGCCTGGTTGGCCGGCTCGGTGGACCCCTCTGGACGGCATGTTTTGTTGTGATGACGCAACAACCAGGGCTGGCATGGACGTTCTCCGGCATTGGGGTGGCAATTTTTATCCGCTTGGCAAGAAAAGTTTCACCTAAAAAGGTTACATTTCGCACCCGTCGGGCAAGGGAAAACCCGAGGGGGTGTCCCCTTGCTCGCAGCCCCCGTTTTATTCAAAGCGATCCCCCGGTCGCTAAATGGAGACAAACCTAATGAAGAGCCAGGGTACGGTTCAAGTTCATCGCGCGCGTGCGGGCCACATGGTTCGTGCGATCGTGCTTGGCGCAATGGCATCAGTTGCGATGCCAGTGATGGCGCAGCAAACCTCAGCGGAATTGCGTGGTCAGGTCACCGGTGCCGACGGTCAGCCGATCAGCGGCGCCTCGGTCACTATCCTGCACGTGCCGACGGGTACGTCGAACACAGCGACGACCGGTGATTCCGGCGTGTTCCTGCAGTCAGGCCTGCGCGTCGGTGGTCCCTACAAAGTCACGGTGAATGCGCCTGGCTTCGAGGGTACAGCCATCGAAGATTTGAACCTGAGCCCGGGCTCTCAGCCATTGCTGCGTCTCTCGGTGCAAGGCACCGCCGAATTGCAGGAAGTATTGGTGGCCGGCCAGGCGGTCAATTTGCTTGACCTTAATAGTGGTGTGGGCTCGAACTTCAGCTCCCGCGATGTTGCGAACCAGCCCTCCATCGCGCGCGATGTGGTCTCGACCCTGTTGCGTGATCCACTCGCCGTTTCGGGCGGTCCTAATAACCTGTCGGTGGCTGGCGTCAACCCGCGCTTCAATGGCGTGACGATTGACGGTGCGCGTCAGCAGGATAACTTTGGTCTCGGTTCCAACACCTTCGCCACGGCGCGTTCGCCGATCAACATCGACATCATCGAATCGGTGTCGCTGGTGGCATCTGACTTCTCGGTGGTGACCTCGGGCTTCACCGGCGGCCTCGTCAACGTCGTCACCAAGGGTGGTAGCAACGAATTCGACGGCGCCGCGTTCTACTACTATCGCGACCCGGATTTCGTCGGCAAGAAAGGCTACGGCGGCGAGCGTCGTTTCAACCCGGGCGAGTTCGAAGAGAAGGAATTCGGCCTCTCGGTGCGCGGCCCCATCATCGAAGATAAGCTGTTTTTCTCGGCTTCTTACGACAAGTTCGAAACGGCTTCTCAGGTCGACTTGACTTCGGGCACTGCCAACGCAGGCCTCACCCAGGGATTCTTTGACACGCTCAACCAGTTGGTGCAGACCACCTACGGCATCGACATGGGCGGCCGTCCGAGTCAGACCGCGGTGCCCGAGGAAACAGAGCGTTTCTTCCTGCGCCTTGACTGGAACATTTCGGACACCAACCGTCTGCAGGTGAACTACCAGCGAACCGAAGACTTTGGTGTGTCGAACATCAACACCACGAATTTCCAGTCTGCCTGGTATGACGTGCCGGTGCTGCTCGAGAACTACACCGTTCAGCTCTTCTCTGATTGGTCGCCGTCGCTCTCGAGCGAACTGCGTGCGAGCTTCATCGACTTTACGCGCGGTCAGGTTTGCCGCGCCGAACCGGGTGTGGGTGAGCTCGTATTCCGCTTGAACTCGGCGGCTGTCGCTGGGTCGCAACTTGAGGGTTTGATTGATCGCGCCTCCACCATCAATGTCATCGGTGGTTGCGATCGCTTCCGGCACGCCAACGATTACGCCGACGAGCGCTTGCAGCTTTTCGGTAAGGTCGATTATACGATCAATGATTTCGTGATCACGGCGGGTCTTGAGTACGAGACGCTCGATCTCTTTAACGTCTTCGTGGAGCGTTCGCTCGGTCAGTTCCGCTTTGAAAATGCCGCGAACATCCTCTCGCGCACAGCCAACTCGCTGCAGTATCGCAACGTGCCTTCCAATGTCGCGACGGATGGGGCCGCCGAGTGGGGTTACTCGCGCTTCACGCCCTTTGCGCAGGTGCGCTGGCAGGTCACGCCGACCTTTGAACTCTCGGCGGGCTTGCGCTATGAGCGCCTGAGCACGAGCGATCAGCCGACCTTGGATCCGACCTTCCAGACGGCGGTGGGTTTTGCCAACACCACGACCACCGACGGCCTCGATCTCTTGATGCCGCGTATCGGTCTGCGTTGGGAGCCGCTTGATCGCACCACCATCACCGGTGGCGTCGGCCTCTTTGCCGGCGGTGAGCCGGGCGTATGGACGTCGAATGCCTTCCAGGTTCCTGCGGTACTCGCCACCGCGAGCAACGTGGCTGGCGTGACGGGCAAGGATGTGCCCGCCAACCTGATCGCAGCCGTGGCTTCCGGCACGCCGCTCGCCATTGATGCGATCGATCCGGACTTCAAAATTCCGTCCGATTGGAAAGCGTCGATTCGTATCGATCAGGGCTTTGACCTGAAGTTCGACAACCTTGACCTGGGCAGCAACTACGTGGCCTCGGCCCAGTTGCTCTACACCAAGTCCAAAGATTCCTTCGTGTGGTACGAAGGTGCCCAGGTGCTGCAGTCGCCGTTCAATACGGTGGGTGCCGCGCCAGATGGTCGACCGATCTATGCGGATCTCGATGCGTTGCGCGTCTCGAATCGTACGATCCTCGCCAACGCTTCGGGTGATGAGAGCCTCGTGTTCACGGTCTCTTTGGCCAATGAATTCGATAATGGCTTCGGCTTCTTTACTTCGTACAGCTGGCAGGATGTCGAGATGATCACCGAGGGCTCATCCTCGCGTGGTATCTCGGCCTATCGCGGCCAGTTGACGGCAGATCGTAACTTCCCCGAGCCGCGTACGTCGTTGTACCAAGTCGAGCATGCTTTCAAGTTTGGTCTGTCGTACGAGAAGCAATTCTTTGCTGATTTGACTACTCGCTTCGACTTGTTCGGCCGGGTGAACTCGGGTTCGCCGTATACCTTGACCTATGACATCGGCAACACCAACGCCTTGTTCGGTCGGGCGGGTAACGGTGAGAGCCCCTTCGATAACAACCCGCTTTATGTGCCGACCTCGGGTGATGCCAAGGTGGTGTACGCCTCGACCTTCGATCAGGCCGCGTTCAACTCCTTCATCGATAGTCTCGGTGTGGCTCGCGGCCAGATCAACAAGGTCAACTCCTTGTCGGGACCCTGGCAGCGTCGTTGGGACCTGAAGTTCAGCCAGGAATTGCCAGGCTTCATGGGTGACAATCGCTTCAAGCTCGAGATCGACATCCAGAACGTGCTCAACATGCTCAACAGCGATTGGGGCAAGTACGCATTCAGCCCGAGCAACGGTCAGCAGGCGATCGTGATCGCGGATCTGGTTCGTGCCTCGGATGTGGCGACTTTGGGTGTCAATGCGGCGCCGGCGCTGACGCGCGATGCTCCGCGTACGGCCTGCACCACGCCGGGCGCCTGCGTGTATCGCTACAACCGCTACACGCCGCGCTCCGACAATCTGCCGAGTGCGTCGCAGTCGGTGTGGTACGCGAAGATTGGTCTGCGTTACGAGTTCTAATCGTCAACGCGGGTCATTGATCCATCCCGCTCTGGCGGGATAAGAAAACGGCCGGGGAAACCCGGCCGTTTTTTTTAGTCTGACGGCGTGAGGGCTGCGAGGTCTCTATTCCAGAGAGCCTGTCGAGATCGCCCGTGTGAAATGCCGCCGACAGAGCGACACATAGCGTTCATTGCCACCGATCTCGACTTGATTGCCCGCTTTTTCCACTTCGTTGCCGGCGCCTACGCGTACCACCATGGTGGCTTTACGGCCGCAGTGGCAGACGGTCTTGATCTCGACGAGTTCGTCCGCCCAGGCGAGCAACTGGCCACTGCCTTCAAATAATTGGCCCAAAAAATCGGTGCGCAAGCCATAGCAAAGCACAGGGATGCCAATTTCATCCACCACTTGGGCGAGTTGCTGTACGTGAGACGTCGTCAAAAATTGTGCTTCGTCGATCAAGACGCAGGCGAGTCGCCCTGCGCGGTGCTCCGCAGTGATTTCGGCGAACAGATCTTCACCTGGTTGGAAGTGTCGCGCTTCGCTACTGATGCCGATGCGTGAGGCCACCTTGCCGCCTGCCCGATCATCAAGCTTGGCGGTGTAGAGGAGGGTGCGCATACCCCGTTCGCCGTAGTTGTGCGCCGCTTGCAGTAGCGACGTCGACTTGCCGGCGTTCATCGTCGAGTAATAAAAATACAACTTGGCCATGTGGGTCAGCCAGCGACAATGCCCACGACACAACCCGTCATGCACGAGGCGAGGGTCGCGGCAACAAAGGCAGGCCAAGCCAGATCCGCGAGGTCTCCCCGTCGGCTCGGGGCCATGGTGCCGATGCCACTGATCTGAATGCCGATGCTCGCCAGGTTGGCAAAGCCTGCCACGGCATAGAGCGTAATGAGGCGGCTGCGATCGGTCAGTGCGTCCGCGGGCATCGCCGACATTTCAATGAAGGCGATGAATTCATTGAGTACGCTTTTGATACCGAGTAAGGAACCCGCAGTCGTGGCCTCAGCCCACGGGATGCCCATGAGCCAAGCAATCGGGGCAAAGATCCAGCCTGCGATGCGCTCGAGGGTTAGCGGTGCACCGAGCACATCCGGCAAGAGCCCAACCATGCTGTTGCCGAGCGCAACGAAGGCCGTGAGCACGATCAGGATGGCGATGATATTGAGGTACAGCGCCAAGCCATCGCTCGTGCCCCGCGTGATCGAATCCATCGCGCTTTGATAAATCCGCGCCGGGGCTTCGAGCGGTTGGTCCGAGCCCTTGTCGTCGGGCAGCATGAGGTGGGCAAAGAGCACCGCCGCGGGCACCGACATGATCGATTTGGTGATGAGGTGACCGAGTACCCCCTCAAACTGCTCGCCCAACATGGCGGCATAAATGACCATGACGGAGCCGGCAATCGTCGCCATGCCCGCAGTCATGACGAGTAGAAGCTCGTAGCGCGACATGCGCTCGAGATAAGGCTTCACGAGTAATGGCGCCTCCGTCTGGCCAAGGAAGATATTGGCCGTGGCCACAAGGCCGGACGGGCCTCGTGTGTTGAGCGCACGCTCAAAGATCCAGGAGATGGCGCGGATGACCGCAGGCAAAATCTTCCAGAACCAGAGCAGCGCCGAAAGCGCCGACATCACGATTACGAGAGGCAGCACCTGAAAGGCGAACGTCACGACGGCATTTGGGTTGGTGATGGTGAAGGGGGTATCGCCACCGCCCAGATAACCAAAGACAAAGGAGCTGCCTTTGAGCGTGGCTTCACCAAGCGCGCCGACAGCACGGTTGAGGTAAAGAAGCCCATCATTGATCACGGGCGCTTTCAGCAATAGCACACAGACCACGAACTGCAGCGCGATGGCAATCCCCACCAGTTTCCAGTTGATCGCACGCCGATTGCTCGACATGGGTAGCACCAACACGATAAACACCACGATGCCGAGCAGGGCTTGCAGATAGGTCATGACGACTCCGCGTTATTTGAGTTTGATTTCGCGCAGTCGCTCCTGCAGAAACTCCTCTGCAAGGATCGGCGGCAACGGTTCAGGCTTGTCCGGTCCCACGCAGGACGGTAGCGCCGCGATGGGAAAGTCCGGGTTGAAATGCAAAAAGAAAGGCATGGAAAAGCGTGCATGGCGGGCGCGATCCGAGGCCGGATTGATCACGCGGTGGGAGGTGGAGCGAAGAACGCCGTTGGTGAGACGCTGCAGCATGTCACCCACGTTGACCACCATCGAGCCCGGCGCCGGATTGACGCTGAGCCACTCGCCTTGGCGGCTCTGCACCTGCAGTCCGGGCTCCTCAGCCCCAAGCAATAAAGTAATCACATTGATGTCTTCGTGGGCGCCAGCGCGAACGCTCTCGGTGGGTTGAGCGGGCATCGGCGGATAATGAATCACCCGGAGCACGCTGTTGCCCAGCTGGACTTTGTCTTCAAAGTATTCGGCAGGCAGATTCAGGCTGCGGGCGATGGCGCGCAACAAACGGCGGCCTGTCGAATCAAAGGTTTCGAACATCTCGAGCGAGAGTGTCTTGAACTCGGGCAGCTCGTCTATCCAGATGTTATCGGCCATGTAATGCCGATAAGGATGATCGGCGGGCAGCTCTCGGCCCACGTGCCAGAACTCTTTGAGATCGTGGTGCACGGCGCCCTTGGCAGTTTCAATGCCAAAGGGTGTGTAGCCTCTTGCGCCACCGCCGCCCGGGATATGGTAGCGACGCTTCTCGGTCTCCGACCAGGCAAAAAAGGTCTGATACACCGAGAGGAATCGCTCGATCAGCGATTCGGGCATACCGTGATCGGTGATGATGACAAACCCATGCTGGGCGTAGGCTGCGCCGAGATCACGAACGAAGGTTTCGGACTCCACCTCGCGCAGACTGAGGGTGGGGATCTGTGCCGACATGGGCGCATTCTGCACCGTTGTGCATCCGGCGGCGAGTCTCCCGTGCAGCTCGAATGTGCAGGGTGCGTTGGGGCCGGTCGACGGTTTAAGCTTCGTCTCGCATGGGATTCTTATTTCTCACGGTGCTTGCCGCGTATCTGCTCGGCTCCATCAACGGCAGCCTACTGCTCGGTCGTCTGCGGGGTATCGATATACGTACCCAAGGTAGCGGTAACGCAGGCGGTACCAACGCGTTACGTACGCAGGGCAAGGTCTTTGCGCTCGGCGTGGTCTTGATCGACATCGGCAAGGCGTATGTGGCGGCAGGGTGGCTGCCGCAATGGCTGCCCGACTTCGGTGGAGTGTCGGGCTCTCGTTGGCTGGATATGGCTTGCGCGTTCGCGGCCATCGTCGGCCATGTCTATCCCGTTTTTCATGGCTTTCGTGGGGGCAAAGGCGTGGCCACGGTGCTTGGAGCGCTACTTGCGCTTTCACCCGTCTTGCTCGTCATGGTGCTGGGTATCTGGTTACTCGCCATGGTGATCTTTGGTTATGTGGGTCTCGGCTCCATGCTGGCGACCGGGGCGTCGCCGCTCCTTGCGTGGTGGGCGGTGCAAGCACATTGGGTCCCGGCGGCGGATCTTGTCCCGTGGGTGGTCTTCGGTTTGCTCTGCTCGGTGTTTGTGGTCTTTACCCACCGCGGCAATATTGCGCGAATGAGAGCGGGCACCGAGCCGCGTGCGCGCTCGTTGTGGCTCCTCGGCAGGTGGCGAGACGATCCGGTGCCACCCCATGAATGAGCGGCCGCTCGCTCAAGCGCTCTACCTTGCCTTGTCGGATCGTCAGTGCCATTCGGGCGAGGCGCTCGCGCAGCGACTCGGGGTTACGCGCAGTGCGGTTTGGAAAGCCATTGAGGTATTGCGTGAGCTCGGACTGACGATTCAAGCACGCACGCATCATGGTTATGAACTTGCGGATTCGCCGGGCGCTCTGTGCTCGGTTACGTTGAGCAAAGAAATCAGCATGATGGATTCGGCGCTCTTGCCTGAGGTGGCGTTAGAGGTTGCTTGGTCCTTGGAGTCGACCAACACGGCTCTGCTCGAATCGCCCCCGACATATTCCGGCAAGCTGGCGGTACTAATTGCGGAAAATCAGTTGGGTGGACGCGGTCGTCGCGGGCGCACCTGGCGATCCCGTCTCGGGGACAGTCTGTGCTTTTCTTTGGCGATACGATTTGAGACGCTGCCTGCTGATTTGTCTGCACTGCCCTTGGTGGTGGGTTTGAGTGTGCGGCGGGTCTTGCGCGAGCGGGGGGTTCCGGCGCAACTCAAGTGGCCTAATGACATCGTGATCGATCGCGGTGCCGATGGACTCGCCAAGCTCGGAGGCATCCTGCTTGAGCTGCGGGCTGAAGCGGGCGGTCCGGCGCTTGTCGTGATCGGCGTGGGGCTGAATCTGCGACTCGATGCTGCGCAGCGAGCAGAAATCGCGAGCGAAGGTGGGCACGCGACGGATCTGACGAGTGAAGGAGATCATGTCCTCGACAGGAATTCGCTCGCAGCGGCCTTGGTCAAAGAATTGCGAGTTGCTTTGGTCAGCTTTTCGCGCGAGGGGTTTATCTCCTCGTTCAAGGCTTGGCCCGAGGCTGATGCGCTTGCGGGGCGTAGGGTCACCGTCGAACAAGGGGGCGTGCTGCTCGAGGGGCTGGCAACAGGGATCGACACCCAAGGAGCGCTGCAGTTGCGCGTGGGAGATCGAATTGAGCGGATTCATGGGGGTGAGGTCACGGTGCGGCCTCAACCCCCCACATGAGGACGACATGACATTTCTCATCGATCTCGGCAACAGTCGTCTCAAGTGGGCCACGCTCAAGGCAGATGGCACGCTATCGCGTCAGCAGGCGATGGACTACGCCGGCTGGAAAACCAAGGATTTCGAGCGGGCCTTGGCCAAGGCGCTCTCTACTAACCCCGAGGTATGGGTGGCGAGTGTGGCAGCCCCATCGACGCGAGCCAATCTCGTGCGGGCTGCAAACAGACTCTGTGGCAAGCCTCCCAATTTCATTGACACGACTCGCGCTTGCGCCGGGGTGATCAATGGGTATCGGGATCCTTGGCGACTCGGCGTTGATCGTTGGATGGCGCTGATCGGGGCGCGTGCGATATCCCCACGGCGAACGGTGTTGGTGGCTGACATCGGCACAGCCCTGACCCTTGATGTCCTGCAGTCTGATGGCGGGCACGCAGGCGGAGTGATTATTCCCGGTGCCGATTTGATGCGACAGAGTCTGTTGCATTCAACGGGTGGCATCCGCGAGCGAGCCGGCGGCATCCGCTCGAAGGCGATTGGCCGTGGGCACCAGGGCTCGCGCCTCGCTGTGTCATGGCAGGCAAGGAATACAGCCGATGCCATTCAGTTTGGCACTCAGCTCGCGGTCGCGGCCGCGATCGATGCGGCGTATGCCGCGCATCGAGCGCAGCGTCCGAAGCTGCTCTTGACCGGTGGGGGTTCCGAGACCGTCCAGGATCTACTGCGAAGCCCCTGTGTTTTGGTACCCGATCTCGTGCTGCAAGGGCTCGCCTGCGCGGTCAGGGACGCAGCTCCTCGAGCGACACGGTCACGCCGCGCACGCGTTCCGCGCCCGGCAATGTGAGGATATCGAGACGGACCACGCCACGCGCCCAATCGATCTCGATCTCACCAAAGTTTTCCCCAGGATAGAGTTTGCCGCCCAAGCGTTGTGGATCGATCTCGGGCTGTCGCGAGGCGACTCCGGCATTGAGCGAGCTGGAGGTGAGTTCGTAGAACGGGTACGGCGTATCTTTGATTTGCCGGTAGGCCGCGGCTCGATGTCGATCTCCTGACAAAAAAATCACGCCATTCGCAGCCGTGTCACGGATCAGATCGAACAGGCGGCGTTGTTCATGCGGAAAGTTTCCCCAGCGCTCCCAGCCATGGCCCTCAGCGAGCACCTGGATTGAGGAGACGATGAAGCGTAAATCGGCGGGCTTGCGCAGCTCTTCGGCAAGCCATTCCCACTGAGTCTTTCCAAGCAGCGTCTTGCCGGGGTCATTGTCGGGGACGAATCGCTGCTTGCCAGGCGCATTAAGCTCGTCTGTTTCTTTTAATGGCGAGCGGAACCAGCGGGTATCAAGTTGGATGATCTGTACGCGTCGACCCGCGGGGCCGTAAATGTCGGCCCGGTAAGTGCCCTCGCGAGATCGCATGGGGTCATCGGAAGTAATACCAAAGAAATCGATAAAGATTTCCTTGGCCTGCTGCTTGATGGGGTTGTCATACCCTCCGTCATTCACCCCGTAGTCGTGAT
>CAZHLL010000038.1:0-20537 GCA_964533305.1 uncultured Acidibacter sp. | reverse complement strand
AATAAAAAAACCCGATGCGATTGCCGCACACCCTCGAGCAGCTGCAGCATACCCGTCTGTAACTCGAACATATCGACCCAAGCTTCAGCTAGGTGCGCCCGCGGGATCGCTTGCGGAGCGAGCGCTGCGAGCTCATCCAGCAAACCCTCGCCATCGAGCCGGCCGCTCTCATGCTCATGCAGCGCGATTCGCGTGGTGACATCGGCCAAAGACTCGACCTGCGCTCCGGCCGCCCGTAGCGTGTCGAGCAAGCGCTGCGGGGTGAGATGCACCAGCACCCAACCAATATCAAACACGATCGTATCGATTTGCCGCGCCATCATGCCGACCACGATGGCGTCGTTGAATCGTGCGCCGTACCCAAAGGCACACCGCCCCAAGGCACAAGGCTCCAGGCAACCTCCTCTGGCAACTGCGCCGGTAGTTCGGCGGTAGCAAGCCGTTGCAGTGCCACCGCGAACGGCACGCCATCGACCTCGGTGCAGAGTTCAAAATCAGCCTCAGGTGCCCAGTCGGCGAGGGGATCAAAGAATTTGACGGCGGCAGGGGCCATACGCAATTGTTGCCGAACCCGCGCGCGGACAGCAGACAGCGCCACATCGGTCACAGCCATTGGCTCATCGGCTGACAGACGACGCAACAGCTCGTCCCGACAAAGATCATCTTCCGCACAGCGCTCGCGCGCCTCGTGCCCCATGGCGACGATCGTCACCTCCTCGGGCGCGAGTGCTCGCACCGCTGCGACCGTGGCCGAGACATTGACCAAGGCGCCAGTGAAGACCCTATCCGCCACCCTTGTCGCGGCTATTAAACCCTGCGTGCCGGCATGAGTGGTATGGATGAGTGTGCGCCCAGCGAGTGCTTGCGCCAGCACCTGGGAGGGCGAGTTGCCGCAATCAAAACCCGGCAAGGGACGCGCATGTCGCTCACCCACCAGCAAGGCGTCGGGCCAATGGGCTTTGAGTGCCCTGGCGGTGTCGATGTCTGCCACCGGCACCACCCGCGCCGCACCGGCGGCCAAGGCATGGGCGATCAGCGAACAGGCACGAAACACATCAATGATGATGGCCACACCGCGCGCCGAGCGGGCTCCTTCAACAAAATCCCCGGTATGGATGCGCATTGCCGAGTGCGATCGGGTCTGAGGCGAGTTCAGTATTCGATCGGCAGCACCCGGCCACGGTCGCCGGGGAACTGGTTGACCGATACCACCTGGGCTTTGGGAAAAAAATTGAACTCCGAGGCGCTCGCCCAAGTGTAGGCTCCCATCGCGCGACCAATGATGAGATCACCCGTATCGAGGTGCGGCAGCAGCAGATTCTCGGCGATCACATCAATGCTGTCGCAGGTGGGCCCCGCCAGCACAGCGGGCTCGAGCGGCTTGCCCTTGCGCAAGGATTCGAGCGGATAGCGGGCATGATCAAATAATTGCCCGCTGAAGGATCCGTACAATCCGTCATCCAGGTAGTACCACCAATGCCCCTCACGCTGAGCGCGGCCCATGACGCTCGCGACGCCAATGGCACTCGGTCCGGCAATGAAACGACCGGGCTCGGCAATGATCCGCACCCGCTTTGGCAAACGTGCCAAAGCGCTGCGTAACGGGGCACAGAAATACGCGATGGAGGTGGCGCGCTGCGAATAATCGATCGGAAATCCACCACCGATATCAAGGGTATCGAGCGGCCCCAGACGCTCGCGTCGGGCCGCGGCCAAGAGCGCCGTACACACCTCAATGGCCTCGACATGCTTACCCGGATCCGGAGCCTGCGAGCCGACATGAAATGAGAGACCTTTGACGCACAACCCAAGATCGCGTGCCCGCCGCGCGAGCGGCAGCACGGATTCCGGATCACAACCGAACTTACGCGACAGATCCGAGACGGCTCCCGGCGCACGAAACGACACGCGCAGCAGGATCTGCGCAGTATCGGCATAGGGCACGAATTTTTTGAGCTCGTCCGGGTTGTCGGCCACAAAGACGCGCACGCCGCGCGCGAGCGCCGCACGAATATCCTGATCGCGCTTGATCGGATGAGTGTGAATGCAGCGCGCACCATCGACCCCCAAGCGGGCCGCAAGCTCAACCTCACCCGTGGTGGCGAGATCCAGAAATCCGCCCTCCTGCAATACGGTCTGCACCACCGCCGGATGCGGCAAGGGCTTGAGTGCGTAGTAGAGATCAACCGCAGGCAATGCCTCGCGCAGAGCGCGGTACTGCAGACGCACACGCTCGCAGTCGACGATCAACAATGGCGAACCGAAGGACTTGACGAGACGACGGATCTCGCGCGGTGCAAACGGGTCAATGAAATCCGGGCGTGGCCGGCTGCGGCGAACGGTCATGATGGACGATATTCTCCGGTAAAGATCCGTGGCGACCAAGCGACTCGAGAGCTCAACGCCCGGCGGCCGCGCGCTGCAGGCGATCGCGCACCGCCTCCCAGGCGGGCTCATCCGGCACACGCTCGACGAGGATGCGGTGCGCACCGACTTTGTCGAGCTCGCGTAAACGAGCATACAGCTCATGGGCAAACCCCGCTGCGCTGGCAGAGGCCGTGACCCAAGCAAGCACGAACGGGGGCGCCGCGCCGCAGGCCGCGAGCCCCTCGGCCGAGCGCGGATGGCGCGCGAGGACTGCGACCGGTTGACCGAGGGCATTGGCGCGCTCGATCTCGCTGGCGAGCGCCTCTCGCGTCACCAAAGAAAGTGGGGTACTCGGGGCGTAGTGCTGCACGGTGCTGCCCGGCACCCGTGGCAAAGATGAGTGGGTCGTGGAGTGCCCGAGCACAGGCTGCGCAAGCACATGCTCCATGTCAGCGGCCTGAATGCGCCCCGGTCGCAGGATACGTGGCGTGGACTCGAGCAGCGAGAGGATGGTGGATTCGAGACCCACTTCGCAGTCGCCGCCTTCGAGCACGGTCACCGCATCGCCAAACTCATCGCGCACGTGGGAGCTTGTGGTGGGCGAGACGTGTCCGTAACGATTGGCCGAGGGCGCGGCAATGCCCGAACCGAAGGCCCGCAGCAGTGCCTGTGCCACCGGATGCGTAGGCACCCGCACCGCGATCGAATCCTGTCCGCCCGTCAACACCTTTGATACCGCGGGATGCCGCGGCAAAACCAAGGTCAAAGGGCCCGGCCAAAATGCCAGAGCGAGCTGCCTGGCAGACTCTGGCACCTCGGCGACCCACTGCGGCAGCTCCTCAAGTGAGGCCAGATGCAGTATGAGCGGATGATCGGCTGGTCGACCCTTGAGCTCAAAGATTTTGCGCAAGGCGTCGTCGTTGCACGCATCGGCGCCCAGGCCGTAAACCGTTTCGGTCGGAAAAGCGACGAGCCCACCCGCGCGCAGAACGGCGGCTGCCTCGGTGATCGCGCGCGTAGCATCCGACGGACGTACGCCAGACGGCAAGGACAAATCGGAGGTCGGCGCAGCAGTCATCGGTGGATTTTAGCCGAGTGCGGCCGCCAGCCGTGCGACACTGAGCGGCGCGGAACCCTCGGCTTTGTTATTGATGATCACCATGGCCTCGCGCCCCGCGCGCAGCGCGCCGCGGACGAGCCCACCGATCTCCTGCCGCGTGGCGTCATCCGGCTGGCACAGTACATTAAAGGGCGAAAAATGAGCCCTTGCCTCTTCGTAGGCCATGTGACGCGCAAGCAGCCACCGAATGATCAAAGGTGCGCCTTCCGCAGGCTCGCGACCCGCCCCCGCTCGCTCTCCACCAAACCACGACGCCTGCTCGCACAGGCTCGGCAAGCGCGGGTGGGAGGCAAAGCCATGCACGGCGCCATGGCGTGCAAGCAGATCCGCGTAGTCGACACCAAAGATTTCCGGATCGCGCCACTCGAACGCATAGCGACCTCGTGGCAACGCGGTGAGGAACGCATCCAGCCGTTCGAGCAGCGCTGGACGATGACGCCATACGCGATCACCCAAAGGGGAAAACTGAAACACGATCACGCCAAGCTTGTCGCCGAGCGCCTGCTGCGCAGGCTCGATCACGTGCCGAGACGCGTGCTCGGGATCCAGAAACACATCCGGTACAGCGCGCAAAAACGCTGGCCGAGGCACGCTCTTCGGCGTGGTGAGCGCTGCATGCGCCTTCAACAGAAACCGAAAATCCGACGGAACGTCATCATGCCAGCGCTGCAGGGTCGCGCGCGGCACCGGTGCGTAGAAACTTCGATCGACACCGACGGCGCGTAGCAGAGGGTGCTGGGCGTAGGAAGCAAGCCCTTGGCGCGCAAGTCGGGCCTCATCGAGCGCATGACCTGCATACACCAGCCCTTGCCAACCGGGGAAAGACCAGCTCGAGGTACCTAGTCGTAACTGCTGTGGAAGTCTCGCCGCCAGCTGCGACAGTTCGTCTGAGACCGCAGCAGGGCGCAGCTCACCCGCCTCGGCCGCTACCGCAAACAGGGACTGCTGACTCAAAGACGGATCGAGGTACCAAAAGCGGCCCGGTATGCAGCCTCGAACTCTCCGTGCGAGAAGCGATGATTCTGCGTGCCATGGTGGGCAATCTTGAGCGAGCCCATGAGCGAAGCAATGCGCCCCGTCGTCGGCCAATCGAGTCCCCGCTGCAAACCAAAGAGCAGACCAGCGCGATAGGCATCGCCACAGCCCGTCGGGTCGGCAAGGCGCTCGGGCTTAACCGAGGGAATCTCGTGCAAGGTTCCGCCTTGGTGGATATGGGAACCCTCGGCGCCACGGGTCACGATGAGCGCCTCGACTTTGGTGGCAATCTGCTCAAGCGACCACCCGGTGCGCTCGGCGAGCAAACTCGCCTCATAATCATTGACGGCCACCCAGCTCGCCTTCTCGATCATCTCGCGCATGTCATCGGCGGTCAGCAAGGTCATGGCCTGACCCGGGTCAAAGATAAACGGGATACCGGCTGCCGCGAACTGCGCTGCATGATCGCGCATGCCCTGCAGGCTCTCGGGCGCGACGATACCGAGCTTGATGCTCCCATCCTTGGGCACTCGATTCACATGCGCGTGGTTCATGGCACCCGGGTGAAAGGCGGTGATTTGATTGTTGTCCGCATCGGTCGTGATGTAAGCCTGCGCGGTGTATTCATCCGCCAACTCACGAATGCAATCGAGCGGCATGCCGCAGTCGTTCATCCAGCCGCGATAAGGCGCAAAGTCGAGCCCCACCGTGGCCATCACCTTGCCATCGCCACCGAGCAAGCGCAGGTTGTAGCCGATGTTGCCGGCACAACCGCCGAAATTTCGGCGCAAGGCGGGCACGAGGAAGGCCACATTCAGCATGTGAATGCGATCGGCCAGGATGTGATCCTTGAAATGTCCTTCGAATACCATGACCGTGTCATAGGCCACCGAACCGCAGATCAGCGCTGTCATTATTGCTCTCCCATCAGGCTCTCTCACCAGGCTCACGTGGCCCGGATCAATCCCACAACACCAGAACCCAGACCGTTGCCAGCAGGGCAAAAGAAGTGAACACCGCCGCCGAGCCAATATCTTTGGCGAGGCCTGACAGCTTGTGTCGCTCAAGACCGATACGATCCACCGTCGCCTCGACCGCACTGTTCAAAAGCTCGACGATCAAGACGATGAAGATCGGCCCGACCAGCAAGGCGCGCTCGATGCCGTTATCGCCCAACCACAAGCCGAGCGGGAACAGCAGTAGCGACAACCCGAGCTCCTGCCGGAACGCCGCCTCTTCGCGAAATGCGCCCTTGAAGCCCTTCCAGCTGTTGCCAAAAGCGCGCCACAGCCGGATCAAGCCGCGAGGCTTGGGTCGGTCGAGATTGTCTTGTGTTGCACTCACGCCGCGGAGTCTACCGGCTTCCAGGTCAGCTCGAGCTGTTTTGCTGCGCGAACGTCATCCAGCCGGCGTACCGGCATGGTGTAGGGCGCCGCCTTGAGCGTGGCCGCATCGGTCTCGGCCTCGGCCAGAATCGCCACCATCGCCTCGATGAAGGCGTCGAGCGTTTCTTTGCTCTCGGTCTCGGTCGGCTCGATGAGCAGACACTCGGGCACCAGCAGCGGAAAATAAGTGGTCGGCGCGTGAAAACCGTAGTCGAGCAGACGCTTGGCGAGATCCATCGCCGTCACGTTCAATTCTTTGGCTTGTCGCTTGAGTGTAATGATGAACTCATGGCTTGCACGCCGGTTGGGGTAGGCGAGATCGAAACCTGCCGTCCGCAAACGCGCGAGCAAATAGTTGGCATTCAGCGTGGCGAACTCGCCCACGCGACTCATGCCTTCGCGCCCCAACATGCGCATATAAACATACGCGCGCAGCAAGACGCCCGCATTACCCATGAATGCCGACAAGCGGCCAATGCTCTGCGGACGATCCTGTTCACTCAGCCAGCGGTATGAATCGCCATCCCGTCCCACCACCGGCACGGGCAGAAAAGGCTCGAGGCGGGCGGAGACACCCACAGCGCCCGCGCCCGGCCCACCGCCACCGTGCGGCGTGGAGAACGTCTTGTGCAGGTTCATATGGATGACATCAAAGCCCATGTCACCCGGACGCACCTTGCCGAGGATGGCATTCAGATTGGCGCCGTCGTAGTAAAGCAAGCCGCCCGCTTCATGCACCATCTTCGCCACTTGCTCGATCTTGCGCTCGAACACACCCAGGGTCGACGGGTTGGTGAGCATGATGCCCGCGGTATTGGGCCCGAGCACCTTGGCGAGCGCGTCGAGATCAACATCGCCTTCGGCATCGACCGGAATTTCTTTGACGATGCAACCGCACATGGTAGCCGTCGCCGGGTTAGTGCCATGCGCCGCCTCGGGCACGATGATCTCATTGCGTGCAAGATCGCCCCGCGAACGATGATAGGCGCGGATCATGGCCACCCCGGCAAACTCGCCATGAGCCCCTGCCATCGGATTGAGCGACACGGCTTTCATGCCGGTCACTTCCTTGAGCATCTCCTGCAGTTCAAACATGCAGCTGAGAAAGCCCTGACCCTGCGACGCCGGCGCCAACGGATGCCGACCCAAGAATTCCGGCAACATCGCATATTGGTTGCAGGCCTTGGGGTTGTATTTCATGGTGCACGAACCGAGCGGATAGAAGTTCGTGTCGATCGAGAAATTGAGCTGCGAGAGGCGCGTGAAATGGCGCACCACATCGAGCTCACTCGCCTGTGGCAGTAGCGGCGCCGAGCGGCGACGCAACGCCTCGGGGATAGCCGCCTTGGCCGACTGTGCCAACGCACCCTCGGGCGCAGGTGGCCACTGGGCTGCAGCCGCCCGACCGGGTCGGCTGTATTCGAAGATCGTCTTTTCCAAAGTCTGGTTCATGTTGGGTCCTCGCGATGGGATGCAGGCTCAGGCGGCACGAACCGCTTTGAGCGCATCACCGAGTGCCGCCGCATAGCGGGCAATATCGGCCGTGGTTTTGGTTTCAGTGGCGCAGACGAGCAGTGCCTGCCCGAGCTCCGGATAATCGGCGGACAGATCCACACCACCGAGAATGCCGTGGCGTTCAAGCTCAGCGAGCACCGCGGCCGCAGGCCGCTCAAGCAACACCACCGCTTCGTGAAAGCGCGGACCCTCAAACGCCACGCGCACACCGGGCAAGGCACTGAGTGCCGCCACGAGCTCCGCTGTGCGCGCAAGACTTGCCTCGGCCACGGCGGCGAGCCCCTGCGGCCCGATGAGACTCATGTAGATCGTGGCCGCTGTCATCAGCAGACCCTGATTGGTACAAATATTTGACGTGGCCTTGCCACGACGGATGTGTTGCTCGCGAGCCTGCAGCGTGAGCGTGTAGCCGGTGCGACCCTCAAGATCCACCGTCCGACCCACGATGCGCCCCGGCATCGAGCGCACATAATCCATGCGTGTGGTCATGAAGCCAAAGTACGGGCCACCCGAGGAGAGCGGCACACCGAGCGGCTGACCCTCACCGACGCAGATGTCAGCGCCGCGTTGACCCCACTCACCGGGCGGCTTCAGCATGGCAAGTGAGGTCGGATTGACGACCGCGATCACGAGCATGCCCGCTGCTTGCGCCCAGTCGGTGAGCGCATCGACATCTTCCAGTTGACCAAAGAAATTGGGCTGCTGGATGACAAGCGCGGCGATGTCCTCACCGGCAAACGCCTGCAGCGCCGCCTGATCGATCAAGCCCGTGCCGCGTTGATAGGGCACGGTCTCAAAACGCAGACCCTGGTTACCCGCGGTGGATTCAGCCACCCGTCGATAATTGGGATTGACCGTGGTCGGGATGATGACGCGCAGGCTCTTGGATTTGCGATGCGCGCGTACGGCCATGAGCGCCGCCTCGGCTACGGCCGAACCGCCGTCATACAGCGACGCGTTCGACACCTGCATGCCGGTGAGGCTCGAGATCATCGTCTGGTATTCAAAGATGAGCTGCAGCGTGCCCTGGCTCGCCTCGGCCTGATAGGGCGTATACGCGCTGTAGTACTCACCGCGGGTCGTGATGGCCCACACCGCCGCGGGAATGTGGTGCTCGTAAGCGCCCGCACCGAGAAAGCTCAAGGGGCGTCCATCGAGACGGGCCCGCTCACTCATCAGCCGGCCGATTTCCATTTCGCTGAGTCCGGGCGGGATGCCCTCAAGACCCGCGATACGCAGGCTCGGCGGAATCTCATCAAAGAGTGCATCGATGCTCGGCGCACCGATGGTCGCGAGCATTGATTGAATATCGTCTTCGGTATGTGGAATGAATGGCATGTCAGCCCCCTTGCGATTCAAGAACCTGGCTGTACTCGACGGCCGAGAGCAACCCGGCAAGCTCATCCGCCGAGGCTGGCGCGATGCGCAACAACCAACCCGCACCATAACAATCCTGATTGACGGCCTCGGGGGTCCCGGCCAGCTCGCCATTGCTCTCGACCACGCGACCGGCGATCGGGGTGTACACGTCAGAGGCCGCCTTGACGGACTCGACCACGGCACAGGCTTCGCCCGCCGCCAATTCACGTCCGACTTCCGGGACATCCACGAACACCAGATCGCCGAGCGCCGCTTGCGCGTGATCCGTGATGCCGATTTCGACCCGACCATCGGGCAACAGGCGTGCCCATTCGTGTGATTTGGCGTATTTGAGATCTGCAGGGACCTGACTCATGATGTGGGCTCCTTAAATGAAATCTGAAACCTTCAAAGATTGATCAGCACTTTGCCGTGACGAACAAACGGCAGCTTGACCAGACGGGCGGCGAGACGCTTGCCGCGGATGTCCACCTGCACCTCATCCGGGCAATCCGGCGCCACGCGCGCAAAACCGATAGACCGCTCGAGCGTCGGCGAATAGGTGCCGCTCGTCAGTTCGCCGCACTCCCGATCCTGCGCGAATAGCTTTTGATGCCCGCGCAACACGCCCCGATCCTCGAGTAGCACCCCCGTGAGCCGCGGCACGTTACCCGCCGCGCGGATCGCCTGCAGTGCGGCTCGCCCCACGAAATCACGGGTCGCGGGCTCCAAGGCCACGGTCCAGGCGAGCCCCGACTCGAGCGGATGGCGGCTGGCATCCATGTCGTTACCATACAAATTCATGCCGGCCTCGAGGCGCAGGGTGTCGCGCGCGCCAAGGCCGCAAGGCTGGACTCCGACGGCGTTCAGGGCCCGCCAAGTCGGCTCCGCCTCAGCCGCCGGCAACACGACCTCAAAGCCCTCTTCGCCGGTGTAACCCGTACGGGCGACAAACCAGGCACCGCATTCGCGACCAAAGAAAGGCTTGAGCGCCAGCGCGGCCGCACGATCCTCTTCGTCCAACAGAGCGACCAAAGGCTCACGGGCCTTGGGGCCCTGCACGGCCAGCATGGCAAGGTCGGTTCGCTCCTCGATGCTGATCGCCACTTGCCACGTCTCGGCCTGCTCGCGCATCCAGGCAAGATCACCATCGCGCGTGCCCGCATTGACGACCATGCGAAACCATTCTTCGTGCATGAAATACACGATGAGATCGTCGATCACGCCACCCGTTTCATTGAGCATGCAGCTATAGAGCGCCTTGCCCGACTCGCGCAACTTGGTCACATCGTTGGCCAGCAACCGCGACAGAAACGGACGCACACCCGCACCGCGCAGATCCACCACGCACATGTGCGAAACGTCAAAGATTCCGGCGGCGCGCCGGACCTGATGGTGCTCGTCGATCTGCGAGCCATAATGGACCGGCATATCCCAACCGCCAAAATCGACCATGCGGGCACCGAGCTCAAGGTGCAGGGCGTGTAGCGGGGTCTTGCGTGTCATGTCGTGATCCTCTCCCTGGTCAGACCAAAAAAAAGCGACGCGAGCCCCTCCATGAGAAGGTCTCGCGCCGCCCCTCTGTCCTTGGCACCTGAGAGATCGGGCCTGGCTACCAGACCGCTCCCCTTCGGTGGACCCGGCCCGGCTATGCGCGAGCAGAGTCTCTCTCCAGAATTCGCCCAACAACCCGCCGTTCTTTTGCCTGAGCGTTTCCGGGCGGAACTTGCGCCTTCGGCGTCCACACAGCGATGACGCTGCAGGGCCCTCTCCGGACGGGTGGGATCACGCGAACGCCTGAATGATAGCAGCCTGCACCTTCCGCGGGTGCCTCGACTACACTGTCGGTTGGTTTTTTTACGCGGGAATCTTGCCCATGCCTGCAACCCTCCCTGCCCTGATCCTGGCCGTGATCGCGCTGCTCGGCGTTGCGCCCTCGGGGTGGGCGGCCCCGCCCGAGCCCGAAGCACGCTTGCGCGCCCTGTTTGACGACAGCTGGGAACGCGAACTCGCCATGAATCCGCTCGCGGCCACCTACCAGGGTGATGCGCGTTTCAATGACCGCTGGCCCGATCAGTCAGCCGCGGCCATCGAGGCGAGACACCGGCACGATCGCGAGGTACTCGCGCAGTTAGCGACCATCCCGCGCGCCGCGCTCACGCCCGCCGCGCAGCTCGACTACGATCTTTTCGAGCGCGAATACCGTGGCCGCTTGGCGCTGCACCCGTTCAAACCGTGGCTGTATGACATCAATCATCGCGGCGGCATCCAGACCTTGTCCGAGGTCGCCGAGCTGCTGCCCTTTCAGTCGGTCAAAGATTACGAGGATTGGATCGAACGACTGAAAGCCGTTGATATACTGGTGGATCAACATATTGCGCTACTGGATCAAGCCGTGCGTGAAGGCCGTACCCAGCCGCGTGTAGTGATGCAAAGAATTCCAGCTCAGCTGGCGCTGCAGACGGTCGAAACGGCGGATGAAAGTCCATTTTTTGGGCCGTTTCGCCGCTTTGGCGACACGATCAGCGAAACCGATCGCCGCCGGCTCATGGCCGCCGGTCGCATCGCCATCGAGCAACACGTGCTGCCCGCCTATCGTCGCTTAAGTCAGGCCTTCAATGAGCGCTACCTGCCCGCCACGCGTGCTTCCATCGGTATCAACGACACGACAGAGGGCGAGGCGTTCTACCGCGAGCTCATCCGCCATCACACGACCAGCAACGAGCTCAATGCCGAGGAAATCCATGCCATCGGCCTAGCGGAAGTCGCGCGCATCCGCAGCGAGATGCTCGCCATCAAGCAACAGGTGGGCTTCGCAGGCAGCCTGCAGGATTTCTTTGTTTATCTGCGCACGGATCCGAAGTTCTACTATGACACTCCAGAAGAACTCTTTCAGGCGTATCTGGCGGTCTCCAAACGCATCGACCCGAATCTCGTGCGGCTCTTTCGCACCCTGCCCCGCACGCCTTACGGGGTGCGAGCGATCCCGGCCACGAGCGCCCCGGATACCACCACGGCGTACTATCAACCACCCGCCGCCGATGGCACCCGTCCGGGCTTTTATTACGTGAACCTATATCGCCCGGAAGTGCGGCCCAAATACGAAATGGAGGTGCTCTCCATTCACGAAGCGGTGCCGGGTCATCACCTGCAAATCGCGCTGGCCATGGAACAGGCCGCCATGCCCCAGTTTCGTCGCAATGCGGGCTATACCGCCTATGTAGAAGGCTGGGCGCTGTATTCGGAAAGCCTCGGTCAAGATCTGGGCCTCTATCAAGACCCCTACTCCAAGTTCGGACAGCTGACCTACGACATGTGGCGTGCGGTACGACTGGTGGTGGACACCGGCATGCACGCCAAGGGCTGGAGCCGCGAGCAAGCAATCGGGTTTTTCAAAGATAATGCCGCCAAAACCGAAGCAGACATCATCAATGAAATCGATCGCTACATTGCTTGGCCGGGCCAGGCGCTTGCCTACAAGATAGGTCAGCTGCGTATTCAGGCCATTCGGCAACGCGCCGAGACCGAGCTTGGCGATCGCTTCGATATCCGAGCCTTTCACGATCGCTTGCTCGCGACGGGAGCCGTGCCGCTCGATATCATGGAAGCCCATATGCAACGCTGGATCGAGGAGACGGCCCAATGATTACCCGCCGCAAGAGCATCATGGCGATGGTGGGCACCGTGCGGGTCGGTGGTAACGCACCGATCGTGGTGCAATCGATGACCAACACCGATACCGCCGACATTCGCGGTACGGTCGATCAGGTGCGTGCGCTCGCTCGCGCGGGCTCGGAAATCGTGCGTGTTACCGTCAATACGGATGAAGCCGCCGCCGCCGTACCGCACATTCGCGACCAACTGGCTGCGCAGGGCGTGCACGTGCCACTCGTCGGCGACTTTCATTTCAATGGTCACAAGTTGTTGAAGGCTCATCCGGCCTGTGCCGAAGCGCTCGCCAAATATCGAATCAATCCCGGCAACGTCGGGCGCGGCAGCAAGCGCGACCCGCAGTTTGCCGAAATGATCGAGGTAGCCTGCCGCCATCAAAAGCCCGTGCGCATCGGCGTCAACTGGGGCAGCCTCGATGGGGAACTACTCACGCGGATGATGGATGAGAACAACGCCCTGCCGGAGCCGCTGAGCGCGAACGAGGTGATGCGCGCCGCGGTGGTCGAATCCTGCCTGCAAAGTGCCGCACGAGCCGAAGCATTGGGTCAGCCTCATGAGGCCATTGTGCTCTCTGCCAAAGTCAGTGGCGTGCAGGATCTGATCGCGATCTACAGCGCGCTCGCAGCACGCTGCGATTACCCGCTGCACCTCGGGCTCACCGAAGCGGGCATGGGCAGCAAGGGCATCGTCGCCTCGACCGCCGGCATTGGGGTGCTGCTGCAGGCTGGCATTGGCGACACCATTCGCGTCTCCTTGACGCCGGATCCGGGCGGAGATCGCACTACCGAGGTGATCGTCGCGCAGGAGATTCTGCAAACCATGGGCCTGCGCTCTTTCATGCCGATGGTGATTGCCTGCCCCGGGTGCGGGCGCACGACGAGCACGTACTTTCAGGAACTCGCGCAGTCGATTCAAAGTCATATTCGGCATCGGATGCCCGAGTGGCGCAAGCACTACTTGGGCGTCGAGGACATGAACGTCGCGGTCATGGGTTGTGTCGTCAACGGCCCAGGCGAAAGCAAGCACGCCAACATCGGCATCAGCCTGCCTGGCACCGGCGAGCGACCGGTGGCACCCGTGTACGAAGATGGCGAAAAAACCGTGACGCTCAAGGGCGAGAAGATCGCCGAAGAATTCCAGCAGTTGGTGGAAGACTATGTTGCCCGTCGCTACCCTCGGCGGACCGATAGCCTGACTTGATTAATCGATTAACGAGCAGACGTATATTGAGGAGCTCAACATGGAATCGTTGACGGAAAAAAAATGCCTGCCCTGCGAAGGTGGCGTACCACCGCTGCCGAGAGCCGACTGCGAGCGCCTGCTCGCCGAGCTCGCCTCCGGCTGGCGTCTCTCGCCGGATGGCACCGAACTACAACGCGAGTACGCCTTCAAAGATTTTTATCGCACCATGAGCTTTGTCAACGCGCTCGCGCATGTGGCCAACAGCGAAGATCATCACCCCGATCTGGCGATCGGGTACAACTATTGCCGCGTACGCTACACCACCCATGCCGTGAGCGGCCTCACGGAAAACGACTTTATCTGCGCAGCCAAGATTGATCGTCTCGGTTGACGCGCGCCGCTTGCGGCATGCGACCTGACAAGCCGAGCGCGCGCCGAGCAAAACTTTGACGTAAAGGTGGACTGCGCCCCACCCAGCCCATGCCACGCTCGGCAAGCTGGCCCCAGACATCGCCACCAAACGCGAGCAGGCGATTGAAGGCCTCCATGGCCAAGGCCATGGCGACATTCTCACCCTGACGCCAGCGCTGATAGCGACGCAACACACGCTCGGCGCCCGGGTCCTCACCCTGCGCCCAGGCTTCGAGCACGACTTCGGCGAGCGTGGCAGCATCGAGCAAACCGAGGTTGGCGCCCTGCCCCGCCAAGGGATGAATGATGTGGGCCGCATCGCCCACCAGAGCGATCCGCTCGCGTACGTAGTCTTCGCTCATGGCGCGACGCAGCGGAAAACTGCGCCGCTCAGTCGCCAAGCGGAGCTCACCCAAAATTCCGCCGCTTGCCGCCGTGAGCTCCTGCGCGAATTCGGCCGGTGTCAAGGTGAGCAGCCGCTCGGCCCGCGCTCGCGGCAACGACCAGACCAAAGAAACCAACCGATCGCCACCGGCAAGATCGGTGAGCGGCAGCAACGCGAGCGTGCCCTCACCCAAAAAGCGCTGCCATGCCGTGGCTTCGTGTCCACGCTCGGTGTGCAGATTAGCGACGACGGCCCACTGTTGGTAATCCTGAGCCTCAAGCGCGAGCCCCGCGGCACGCCTTGCCATCGACCCTGCGCCATCGGCACCCACCACGAGCTTGGCGTGTACGGTTTGCGGCCCCGCCGCGGTCGCAAGCTCAAGCGCCATGCCCCGACTGTGGAAGTCGAGGGTCTTGACCTCGGCCTGCAGTAACTCACCCCCGGCCGCCTCGAAAGCGTCACAGGCCGCCTGCTGCAAGGCGGAATTGGCGACGATGCAACCGAGGTTGGCTTCGCCGAGTTCGAGCGCATCAAAAGTAAGCGAACCCTCACCTCGTGGCGCCGCAGTCGCAGGCCACACGTGCATGCGCTGATACGGCGTGACCACTCGCGGGCTATCCATGAGTGCAAACCAGGCCCCCGCAGACTGCAGAATCCGCTCGCTGGCTCGAGAAAGCGCAAAGACCCGCGCATCCTCGCCCGGTGGCAAGGGATCGGCGAGCTTGCGCTCGAGCAACAATACCCGAGGCGGCTGCCGACCCGGGCCACGACGCAACAGCGACCCGAGTACCGCGCCCACCGGACCACCACCGATGATGGCGAGATCGTAATCGCCACTCATCCAGCGATACTCAGTGCTTGACCGCGAGCCAGTCGCGGCATTTCTTTGGCGAAACCCCAGCTCAGACGCGAGAGCGCCTGTTTGGCGGTTGGCGACAGATCGAACAACAAAAGCCCAAGATCCCGCAATGCGGGAATAGCGGGACCCGAATGTGAAAATACTTTGACCAATCCGTCCGTGAAACGGGTAATACCTTCGCGATCCCGCTGGCGGGCATTGGCATACACCGCCAAGCGCGATGCCAGTACGGATTCATCACCGTGCAACGCCTGCGGCTCGGCGGCGAGGATCTCGGCGAGCGTCGCGGCATCACGCAGCCCGAGATTGAAACCCTGCCCCGCAACGGGGTGCAGCGCCTGGGCCGCGTTGCCGATGAGCACACTGCGGGTACCCGTAATCTCTGGCGCACGCGTGAGCTTGAGGGGGTAGGCCTGGCGCTTGCCAACCCGCAATAGCCGACCGACCCGCCAACCAAATCTTTGCTGCAAGGCCTGCAAAAATTCGCCTTCTGGCAACGCCAGCATCCGCTCTGCTTCGTCCGGCGCCAAGGTCCAGACGAAGCCGTAATGCCCACCTGCCAAAGGCAGCACGGCAAACGGCCCCGATGCCGTAAATCGCTCGAACGCCGTGCCATCGGCGGGGCGAGAGGCTTGCACATGGGCGACAACCGCCGTCTGCTGATAATCCTCGATTTCCGCCCGCAAACCTGCCGCTGCACGCACCATCGAAGCGGCGCCATCCGCACCGATCACGAGCTTGGCGAGCACGGGAGCACCCGCATCCGTGTGCACCCGCATCCCGTCCGCCACCGTCTCGATCTGTGTGCAGGTCGCCGGGCGTTGCAAATGAAGATCTGGCAATTGCAACAGCCGCGCCTGCAACGCGGCGCCGAGATCCCGGTTGGTCACGACGTAACCGAAGGCCTCCAGATCGTGTTCATCGGCATCCAAGCGCGCAAAACCGAAGCGCCCTGCATCCGAGACGTGAATGCGGCGAATCGCAGCGACCTGTGATGCAATCTTTGACCAGACGCCGAGCGACTCGAGGATTTTTCGACTGCCATTACCGAGCGCAGTAGTGCGATCATCAAAACTCGGCTGTCTCGCCGACTCGGGCGACACGCCCTCGATCATCAACACGGAAAGCCCGCTGCCCGAAAGTGCAATGGCCAAACTCGCGCCGACGAGCCCGCCACCGATCAGCACCACGTCTGCGCTCGACGGCATGCTCATGCCGCTGACCTTGCCGACGGCGAACCGCTATCGTCCCATTCTTGGGTCATCAGGGCTTCAATGGCCGCGATTTCCTTCGGCGCTGCCTCGGTCAGTACCTCGAAGCCCTCGCGGGTGACCAGCACATCATCTTCGATGCGAATACCGATGCCGCGAAACTCCGCGGGCACCCCACGCGCACCCGGCGGCACATAAATCCCGGGCTCGATGGTGAGCACCATGCCGGGCTCAAGCACGCGCCATGCTTCGCCGATCTTGTAATCGCCCACATCATGCACATCAAGACCGAGCCAATGCCCCGTTCGATGCATGTAAAAGCGCCGATACGCCTGCGACTTAATCAGCCCCGGCACGCGGCCCTTGAGCAAACCGAGTCGCACCATGCCTGCCGTCAACACCTGTACTGCGACCTCATGCGGACGATTCCAGTCATGCCCGGGACGCACGGCATCGATCGCTGCATGATTGGCCTCCAGCACCACTTCATAGACAGCACGCTGGGCTGCGGTGAAGCGCCCATTGATCGGAAAGGTGCGCGTGATGTCGGAGGCGTAGCCTTCGAGTTCGCAGCCCGCATCGATGAGCAGCAAATCCCCGTCGCGCAAAAGATCGGAGTTTTCGTGATAGTGCAGGATGCAGCCATTGGCACCGCCACCGACGATGGGAAGGTAGGAGATATCCGCCCGGGCCATCATGAACTCATGGCGCAACTCGGCTGCCACTTCGTATTCGTGGCGACCCGGTGCGCAAAAGCGCATTGCCCGACGATGGGCGCGGGCGGCAATCTGCGCCGATGCGCGCATCACATCCAGCTCATGGCGACTTTTGAAAAGCCGCATCTCGTGCAAAGGATACTCGAGCGCCACCATTTCATAGGGTGCATGCCGCCCGTGTTTGGCGAGCGCACGCAAATTGTTGACCCAACTGACGAGCTGTTGATCAAAGTCTCGATGCACCCCCATGGTGTAGAAGACCTTGTCGCGCCCCTCAAGCAGGCCGGGCAAAATATCGTCGATATCGCTCACGGGAAAAGCATCATCCGCGCCGTAATCGCGCCGTGCGCCAGCAGGCCCTGCGCGACGCCCCTCCCACGTCTCGCGCGTGGCGTCACGATCACGCACAAAGAGCAGGTACTGACCCTGCGATCGACCCGGCACCAGCACGGCCACAGCCTCCGGCTCCAGAAAACCGGTGAGGTACCAGAAATTGCTATCCTGCCGATAAGAATGCTCGACATCGCTGTTGCGCATCTGCACCGCCGCCGCCGGCAGGATGGCAATAGAATCTCGACCCATCAGCTTCATGAGCTGTCGCCGTCGGCGGGCAAACTCCTCGCGTGGGATACGTGGTGCGCTGGCGGCCGCCTTGCGCACCGAAGCCGCGGGTGCTTTACGCGACGAAGCAGGTGCGGATCTGGCCGAGCGCGCCTTCGACTTAGTGGAGCGACTGGCCATGTGCGCGCTCCGACGTGTCGGCGACGTTGCGATAGGAGGCGAGCTCCTCAAACAATAGCTGCACACCCACCCTCACGAACTCGACGAGCTCGGCGTAAGCTTGTTCGTTGTCCTCAAGCGAGGCTTCGGCATCAACCCCAACCTGTGCGATGGCGGTCAGATCGTGGATGATTTCACCGGCGTCGGTAGAGAGCTGCTCAGGTTGTGGCAAGGGGTTGGAACCGAGGCCATACAAAAACCCTTGGCACCATTCCCCGAGCGCCCGGGTTCGATCGGCGAGGTCGCAATTGTCCTCGGGCAACAGCAGACGAAACTCGAGCCCCCCTTGGTGCAAAGTCTCTCGGGTCCAGTCGTAAACCGATGTCATGGCAGAGTGCGCATCACCCGCCTCGCCCTCGGCGAACACTTCGCGACACCAATCGGTCGCGCTCCAATGGTTCGACCCGCACAAGGCACCCGCCAAGGTGCCATGGGCCTCAGGCAAATCCGCCAAGGCATGAGCCGAGTCCAACTGGCGCTCAATATCATCAAAATCAGGGATAGCCATGGACGGATTATGCATGAGCCGGCAACGAATCCATTGATCGGCCACGCCACAAGCCTATAATTTTGCCCATGAGCGACAAGCCCTCGTCGGAAAAGGCCTCCCTGGATGGCGAGCTTCGCCGTCTGGAACGCGAGGTCAACGAACTTCTGGCCGCGCTCGCGGCGCTGCGCGAAGAGAATCGCGCCTTGCGTCATCGACAAGAATCGCTCGCCACTGAGAAAGCCGCGCTCTTGCAACGTAACGAACAGGCGCGCACTCGTGTCGAGGCCATGATTGGCCGCCTGAAAACACTGGAGCAAGGCTGATGAGTGACGGCAAAGATCTGGCCAAGGTCAGCGTGCGCATCCTCGAGAAGGAGTACATGGTGGCCTGCCCCATCGATGAGCGCGCAGCCTTGCTCGATTCGGCTGAGCTGCTCAACGGACGACTGCGCGACATCCGCGAAAGCGGCAAGGTGGTGGGCCTCGATCGAATGGCCGTCATCGCCGCATTAAATCTGGCGCATGACTTGATCAAGTTGCAGCAAAAGGAACGCGACCTCGAGCAATTGGCAGGTCAGCGCATACGAACCCTGCGCGAACGCATAGACGCCGAGCTTTCTCAGCACAAACAGCTTGAGCTTTGAGCCCACGCGGACATCTGCACCATCGTGGCATTACACAATCCTGATCGCATCCGAACTGTTGTAGAGTGTGGGAGCGTCGCCTGCGGTGTTCGATAGTGGATCGGGTTACCTCTCGACCCTAAGTTGGAACGCCCAGGGGCATCAGGGCTTGCTGGCATCATTGTGCATGTCCGCCACTGGCGGAAAGCCTTACTTGCCGCAGTCCGCCCCACTTGTTGCTCTGTGTCGAGAGCAACGGTTCACACCGGCACATGCGGGCGACGCCCTTTCATGACTACGCAGCGCGCACTCGAACAGCGCCGCACGCTGCGACGGGCGATGCGCGCACGGCGATCCGCCCTTACCACCAAAGAGCGCGCGAACACCGCGCGTGCGGTTGCCCGATTGATCGAAGGCGCCGGCTGGTTGAAACCCGGTCAACGCATCGCGCTCTACCTCGCCACGGCCGAAGAAATCCATTGCGCGCCGCTGATCGAGCGCGCACTGCGACGACGCTGCAAGCTTTTTCTGCCAAAGATCACCTCTTACCGACAACGCAGGATGCGCTTCGCACCGATGACCGACCGCTATCGACTCAACCGCTACGGCATTGCAGAGCCCGACGGCCGCAGGACCGTGACCGCCCGGCAACTGCAGCGGATCTTCATTCCTTTGGTTGCCTTCGATGCGCACGGCGAACGACTTGGCATGGGGGGCGGTTACTATGACCGTGCCTTGCAGCATCGACTCTGGCAGTCTTGCGCTGCGCGACCACTGATCATTGGTATCGCTCATTCTTGCCAACGAGTTGCCGAATTATCGGCCTGGCCCACCGATGTACCGATGGATGCCGTGGTCACCGAGCGCGGTATCGAGCGGTTTGCAGCAGGCCAATGACGTTGAATCCTCAGGAGTGCAGGCATGAACTATTGGTTGATGAAATCCGAGCCTTCCACCTTCAGCATCGATGATCTGCAGGCTGCACCGAAACGCCGCACCTGCTGGGATGGCGTACGCAATTACCAGGTGCGCAACATGATGCGCGATGACATGAAAGTGGGTGATTTGGCCTTTTTTTACCACTCCAGCTGCGAGCAACCGGGCGTTGCGGGCATCGTCAAAATCGTTCGTGCCGCGTACCCGGATCACACGGCCTTTGACCCCAAGGATCCACATTTTGATGCGGGCTCAAAGGCCGATGATCCGCGCTGGTTGATGGTCGATGTCGAGCTCGAACAACGCTTCGCAAAGATCATCACACTCGATGTGTTGCGCAAACATGCGGATGGCAAACTGAAGGACATGGCATTGCTGAAGCGTGGTAATCGTTTATCGATCACACCGGTGAGCGTCGCGCACTGGCGCTTCATCACATCACTCGCGTGAGGCAGCGTGATCGGTTGGATCACATCCATCGCCATGAGTCCAGCCCCATTGCTTGTTTTTTACTTCGGCGTGTATATACTCGCCCTCGGACTAACCCGTAAC
>CAZHLL010000037.1:0-20596 GCA_964533305.1 uncultured Acidibacter sp. | reverse complement strand
CACTGAGCCCAACGAAGGGCGGCAAACTCCGCGGGAGGCTGCTAGAGTCGCGCCCTGTCATGCCCCGTCAGTTTCTCCGCCAGCTCTCGCGTCGCGCTCAGACCATTCGCGACAAGTGGTACATACGACCGTTTGCGAACTCGATCTTTGATTCACGGCTTTGGTCGCTGCAACGACGCAGTGTGACAATGGGGTTCGGCATCGGGATCGCCATCTGCTTCATTCCTCTGCCCCTGCAAGTGCCGATCGGCCTGCTGGTGGCGATGATTGCCCGGCTCAATGTGCCTGCCGTGGTGAGTGCCACATTTCTGGTCAATCCCTTCACGGCCCTGCCGGTTTATTTGATGTGCTACACGCTCGGCACCTGGATGCTCGGGCTACCCTTGTACCCGTTTGCCTTTGAACCAAGCTGGGCCTGGGTGCGAAATGAGCTGCTCTTGATCTGGCGCCCCTTGCTGCTCGGGTGCCTGACCTGCGGCCTGATGGCAGGCTTTGCGTCCTGGCTGTTGCTGGATCGGTTCTGGCTGTGGCGGGTGAGAAAAAAATATCGCGACCGCCACCGTCGCGAACAGCGCTGATCGGGCTTAATTCACGAGTTTTCCGTCTTCGAGGCGCCACTGGCGATCGAGCTTGCTGGCAAGCGCCAAATCATGCGTGACCACAATCAGGCTGGTACCTCGCTCGCGGCGCAAGTTAAGTAAGAGCTCGAAGACCTGCGCCGCGTTGTAACCATCGAGGTTACCCGTCGGTTCATCGGCGAACACGATCGCAGGCTCCGTGACGAGCGCGCGGGCGACCGCGGCCCGTTGACGCTCACCCCCCGACAATTGATACGGCTTGTGATCAAGCCGCTCACCCAAGCCGACCTCTGCGAGCAAGCGCTGGGCGCGCTCGCGCGCTTCATCCGCTGAGGCACGCCGCAACAGCCAAGGCATCGCGACGTTTTCCAGCGCGGTGAACTCCGGCAACAAATGATGGAATTGGTAAATGAAGCCCATGGTGCGATTTCGCAAGGCGCCGCGGGCGGCCTCATCCATCTGCTGCAGATCCTGCCCCAGAATCGACACCCGCCCTGCGCTCGGTCGATCGAGACCCCCGAGGATCTGCAACAGCGTGCTCTTGCCCGAGCCCGAGGCGCCGACGATCGCAAGACTGTCCCCCCGCGCTACCAAGAGCGATAAATCTTTGAGCACCTGCAAACTCTGCGCGCCTTGCTGAAACACCCGCGAGACCCCTTGCGCCTCCAGCACCGGTGGCGTGTCTGTATCGGCCCTCGTCTCGACGTCGATCTTCAACTCAGTCATGACGCAGTACCTCTGCCGGCTGCATACGGGCCGCTCGCCAGGCGGGATACACCGTGGCCAATGCGCACAGCACGAAGGCCACACCCGACACCTGCCACACATCACGCCAGAGTACATCCGCCGGCAGATCACTCATGAAATACACCTCGGCATTCAAAAACTGCACATTGAGCACCCGCTCGAGCCCACCCACCAGAGTTTCGACCTGTGTGGCGAGCAACACTCCGAGCGCGACCCCCGATACCGTACCGATGACCCCGATCAACACCCCTTGGGTGGCAAAGCTCACGAGCACACTCGCAGGACTTGCCCCCAGCGTACGCAAAGTCGCGATGTCGGCGGATTTTTCTTTGACGATCATGACCAGTGTGGAGACGATATTAAAGGCGGCCACCCCGACGATGATCGAGAGGATGATGAACATCAGCGCCTTGGTGAGCTCGATGGATTGGAAGAAGTTGGCATGGTTGCGGGTCCAGTCACTGATGAAATAGCCGCCGCCGAGCGCGAGCGCAATGTCACGCACCAAGGTTGGCGCCTGTAGCGGATCCGTCAGTGCCAGCCGCAGACCCGTCACCTCACCGCGCATGCGCAAGAGTCGGGCGGCATCATCCAGATGCATCAGCACCAGCCCGCGATCGTACTCATGCATGCCACTATCAAAGATACCGGCCACCGTGAGCCTGCGCATCCGCGGCACCACCCCCTCGGGGGTGGCGCTGCCCTCGGGCACGATCAGTACCACGCTGTCACCGACTGTGAGATTCAATTCTTTGGTGAGCGTACTGCCAAGCACCACCCGCCAGGCTCCGGCCTCGAGGGTGGCAAGATCACCCTGCACCATGCGCTCGGCGAGCCCCGTCGCTTCTTGCTCGAGCACAGGCTCCACACCGCGCACTCCGACACCGAGCACACGCGCGCCGCTCGCCACCATGGCCTGAGACTCGATGTAGGGGACGGCATGCGTCACCCCTGGCGTTTGCAGGGCCAGGGCTCTCGCCTCCTGCCAATCGGGCAAGCTGCCCTCGAGTCCCATCAGCGTCGCGTGCGAAGTGACAGCGAGCATGCGCGAACGCAACTCGCGCTCAAAGCCGTTCATGACCGAGAGCACCACGATCAGCACGGCAACGCCCAGCATCAAACCGACCACCGAGATCCCAGCCACAAACGACACGAAACCACGCCGATGCGTCGAGCGCAGATAACGGCTGCCGAGCCACAGCTCCCACGGTCGCCACATGCGCGAGCGATCGCCTGCCATTTACTCGTACCTCAGGGCTTCAGCCGGTGCGACCCGAGCCGCCTGCCGCGCAGGATAAAAGGTGGCCAAGGTGGTCAAGAGCAAGGCGCAGCCACCGACGGCAAGCACCTGCCCCGAGCGCAGCTCGGATGGAATCCGCGTCACGTAGTACACGCTTGGATCCATCAGTGTGAAGCCAAAGATTTGCTCAAGCCAGGGCAGAATGGACCCCACATTGAGTGCCAGCGTCACGCCGAGCACCACCCCAAGCAGCACCCCACTCCAGCCGATCACGAGACCCTGAGTCAAAAATATCCGCGTCACATCGCCCGGCATGGCACCCAGGGTACGCAGGATCGCGATATCCGTACGCTTATCGGTCACCACCATCACCAGCATGGCCACGATATTGAACGCAGCCACCGCCACGATCAAAAGCAGGATCAGCGCCATCATCGTTTTCTCGATGCGGATCGCCCGAAAATAATTGGCGTGATCCTGGGTCCAGTCACGCACGCTGAATTCAGGCGGCAAGGAGGCAGCGAGCGAACGCGCCAAGACCGGCGCCTGCAAGGCATCGGCAAACTGTAGCTGCAAGGCAAACGCCTGGGGGTCATCACGAGCCAAGGCCGCCACGTCCGCAAAGTGCGCGAGCGCCAGCGTGCCGTCATGATCCTGCAAACCGACTTCAAAGAAACCCACCACCAGAAACTCTCGCAGCCTCGGTAACGGCGTGCCACCCTCCGTGACAGCCGGGACCAGAAAAGTGACCCGATCACCCACCCCAACGGCGAGCAAGTTGGCCACCACGCTGCCGAGCACGACCCGATCGAGCCCCGGCGCCAGCATCGCCAAGTCGCCCGCAATCATTGACTGCGGCGCTCGTGACACCTCCCCTTCACGCTCGGGATCGATACCGCGCAGGCGCACGGGCAGCATCTCGGGCGTGCGCAGGGCGAGCGCCTGCACTTCCACCGAGGGCGCAGCCCCGCGCAGCGTTCCGCCCTGTGCAGTTTTCAGGCGATCCGCCAGCTTAAGCCAAACCGCTGCATCGCCGGACGTCCATGCCTCACCGCGCTCTGCGTTCGTCGTCTCTGGCGCCGCTGATGAGTTCACGAGCTGCACACGAGCGTGACTGCTGAGCGCGAGCAAGCGCTCACGCAGTTCGCCCTCGAAGCCGTTCATCACCGACAGAATGACAATGAGCGCGGCCACGCCCACACCCACCCCGGCCAGCGACACCCAGGTGATGAAGGAGACGAAAAACTTGCGGGTACGCGAACGGACGTAACGCAAGCCGACAAACAGCGACCAAGGCTGGAACATGACGAGGAGGATTTAACCACAACGCCTTTGGCGAAGTGTTCTAAGCTTGCGCGCCCATGACTCGGCTGCTGACACCCCCGATTCCCAACCTCTCCCAACCCCGCGCGCAATGGTCCGAATTGCACGGCAGCGCCGTCGCCCTCGCCCTCGCCGAGGCAGCGAGCGCCGCGACCGGTCGCGGCGTGTGGGTGGTCATCGAAGCGGACGCCAAAAGCCTGGAGCGCCGTCAGGCCGAGCTCGGATTTTTCCTCGCTGATGAGCTGGCGCAAGGAGAGCTTGAGCTCTTGACGCTACCGGACTGGGAAGTGCTGCCCTACGATGTGTTCTCGCCGCATGCCGACATCACTTCCGAGCGGCTGCGAGCGCTCTCGCGTTTGCCGTCCATGGCCAAGGGGATCTTGCTCGTCACGCTCGACACCCTGTTGCAACGACTGCCCCCGCGGGCCTATGTCGAGGGACGCAGTTTCTGTCTCAAGGTGGGCGAGAAACTCGCACTCGAAGCCTTTCGCTTGCGTCTGGCCGAAGCCGGTTACGCGAGCGTCAGCCAAGTCGGCGGTCCGGGGGAGTATGCCTTGCGGGGCTCGCTGCTCGATGTCTACCCGATGGGCAGCGCCTTTCCGCTGCGCATCGATCTCTTTGACGATGAAATCGACGCGATTCGGCGCTTTGATGCCGAATCCCAACGCTCGCTCGATACCCTGAACGAGATCACGCTGCTGCCCGCGCGGGAGCTGCCACTCGATGCCGATGCAGTGCGCGCCTTTCGTCGTCGCTATCGGCAACGATTCGAGGGCGACCCCACCCGCAGCGCCATCTACCGCGGCGTGAGCGATGGCATCGCCCCCTCGGGCATCGAGTTCTACCTCCCTCTTTTCTTTGATACCACGGCGAATCTCTTTGACTATCTGCCGACAGGCAGCCAGCTGCTGACCAGCATCGCCGACCCCATCGCGGCGATCGATGAAGTGCTCGCTGGCGTGGCGACCCGTTATGAGGACCGCTGCGGCGATATCGAACGACCCTTGCTGCGGCCCGAAGAAATCCTCTTGACACGAGACGAGGCCGAACGTGCCCTGCAGGCATTCCCGCAAATCGAGGTCAGCGCCCTGCGCAGCGACACCGCGCCCGAGAGCAATCTCGGCTCGCGTCTGCCGCGGACGCTGCAGCTTGAATTGCGTGCCGAGCGTCCACTCGCCCCCTTGCAGCAATTCATTCAACAGTATCCGGGGCGTGTGCTGCTCGCTGCCGACTCGGCCGGCCGCCGCGAAGTGCTCAATGAATTATTGCGCGGCGCCAGCCTGCGCGCGAGTGCGGTCTCCGGCTGGAAAGAGTTTCGTGACGGCACCCTACCACTCGCGCTCACGGTGGCACCCGAGCTTGCGGGACTTGAGCTCATCGCGCCGCCGCTCACCATCCTCTCCGAGTCGCAACTCTTCGGTAGTCGTGCTCGCCAGGAGCGACGCCGACGCAAGGTCAACGCCGACCCCAACGCCATCCTGCGCGATCTGCAGACCCTCGCCGAGGGCGCCCCGGTGGTGCACGAAGAATACGGTGTCGGCCGCTACATCGGTCTGCAATCGATGGAGGTCGGCGGACAAACGGGCGAATTTTTGGTGCTCGAGTACCAAGGCGGCGATCGACTCTATGTGCCCGTGCACGCCCTGCATCTCGTCAGCCGCTACTCGGGGGCGGCGCCCGAAAACGCACCCTTGCACAAGCTCGGCACGGACCAGTGGGCGCGCGCCCGTCGTCGCGCAGCGGAAAAGGTGCGCGACGTCGCCGCCGAGCTGCTCGATCTCTATGCCCAACGTCGCGCTCGTCGTGGCAGCCCGCTCGCGCACCGTGAGCTCGAGTATCAAAGTTTTGCCAACGCCTTTCCGTTCGAGGAAACCGCTGACCAAGCCGAGGCCATCGAGAAAGTCATCGAGGATCTCGGTAAAGAGCAGCCGATGGATCGCATCGTCTGCGGCGATGTGGGCTTTGGCAAAACCGAAGTCGCCATGCGGGCGGCCTTCGTCGCCGTCCAAGCGGGTAAACAAGTGGCCGTGCTTGTGCCGACCACGCTGCTTGCGCAACAACATGCCGCGAACTTCGCCGACCGATTTGCCGACTGGCCCGTACGCATCGAATCCCTGTCGCGGTTTCGCTCGGGCAAAGAATCCACGGCCGTGCTCGAGGGTATCGAAAAAGGTCAGGTCGACATCGTCATCGCCACCCACCGTTTGCTGCATGCCAATGCTCGCTTCAAAGATTTGGGTCTTATCATCGTCGATGAGGAACATCGCTTTGGCGTGCGCGACAAGGAGCGCCTGAAAGCCCTGCGCGCGGAAGTGCATGTGCTCACCCTCACGGCGACCCCCATCCCCCGTACCCTCAACATGGCACTCGGCGGCCTGCGCGAACTCTCGCTCATCGCCACCCCGCCCGCCGAGCGTCTCGCGATCAAAACCTTTGTCAGCGAATGGAGCGATGCCACGATCCGCGAAGCCATCCTTCGCGAGCTGCGACGTGGCGGGCAGGTCTACTTCGTGCACAACGAAGTCAAGAGCATCGAAAAATTCGCCGAAGATCTGGCCAAGCTCGTGCCGCAGGCATCGATCCGCATCGGCCACGGCCAGATGCGCGAGCGTGACCTCGAGAGCCTCATGGTCGATTTCTATCATCGGCGCTTCGATATTTTGGTCTGCACCACCATCATCGAAAGCGGTATCGATGTGCCGACCGCCAACACCATTCTGATTGATCGCGCTGATCGCTTCGGGCTCGCACAGTTGCATCAAATGCGGGGCCGAGTGGGTCGCTCGCATCACCGTGCCTACGCCTACCTGCTCGTCCCCTCGCGCAAGGCGCTCGCCGGTGATGCGCTCAAGCGACTCGAAGCACTCGAATCGCTCGAAGATTTGGGTGCGGGGTTTGTGCTCGCCACCCACGACCTCGAGATTCGCGGTGCAGGGGAATTGTTGGGTGAAGAACAAAGTGGCGAAATGAGCGAGGTCGGGCTCAGCCTTTACCTCGACCTGCTCGATCGTGCGGTCAGCGCCATGAAGCAAGGCCGCAGCGTGGATCTGGAAGCGCCCATCTCCGCACAAAGCGAGGTTGAGATGCGCGTACCTGCCTTGTTGCCCGATGATTATGTGGGTGATGTGCCGTTACGCTTGGCGCTTTACAAGCGGGTTGCGGGTGCCGCCGACGGCAGTGCCCTCGAACAGCTGACGAGTGAGCTCATTGATCGCTTCGGCGAGTTGCCGCCGCCGACGCAAAATCTGCTGCAAAACGCTCGCCTGCGCCTCATGACTCGCGCACTCGGCATCCGCAAACTCGACTTCGGCGCTCATGGCGGCTATGTGCAGTTTGAGGCAAAGAATGAGGTCGATCCGACGGCGGTGATCCAGCTGATTCAGGACCGTTCGCGTCAATATCGGCTCGAAGGCCCGCTCAAGCTACGGGTCAGCACCGATCTCAGTGACGAGACCACTCGTTATGAGTTCGTGCGTCAGCTGCTCGCGCGGCTCGCGCCGACCTCGTTTATCATGCCGGTGTGATGAGATTCATGACCCTTTCGCTGCCACCGTCACGACCCTGTGCCAGGACTCGACTCAGCCTGTGGCTGCTCTTGGGCGTCGCCCAATCACTGATGGCGCCGATGGCCATCGCGCAAATGGCTGCGAGCACCGAGTCGACCTACCACATCGAAGTGCTGATCTTTGAAGGCAAGGGGCCTCTCGATGAAGGAGTCGATGGGGTGCTCTCAACGCGTGCAGTGCCCGAGGTTGAGACCGCAGCGGCGGGCGATCAAGCCGGTCGTTTACTCACCCTGCGCACCGGTTCTGCGCTGCAACTCGCCGGTGTCCGTGAGCAGCTTGGCCGCAAGGGCTACACGGTGCTCGCCCATGCGGGCTGGACCCAAACTGCGAGCGAATGGGGCACTCGAGCGGGGCTTTCACTGGCCGATCTCGGGCTCAACCTGCCGGGTTTGGATGGCGCGTTTTTGCTGGAACGTGGCTCGCTACTGCACTTTGGCATGAACTTGCTCTACACCAATGCGAAAGGGCAACGCTTTCAGCTGAGCGAACTGCGCCGCATCAAATTCAACGACCGCCACTACTATGACAACCCCGGCATCGGGGTGATCGCCGTGGTCAGCCCCGGGGTGCGCCCAAGGTAAGCGCAGGCGGGGTCTGCATCTCGGCGAGCAATCGCCTTGCTGCCTGCCAACGATCGAGACTCTGTAACGCCTCTGCGTCAAAGGTGGTTCGCCCCCGCAACCGGATCCGTCGCAAGGCCGAGGCCGCATCGTCCCGAACTTTCAAAGATTGGAGCAGGGTCTCGACACTGGGCCGGTGATTGCAGACCGGCAAGACATCACAGCCGGCGGCGAGCGCCCGCTCGGCGCGCTCGAGAATATCGCCGCTCGCCGCAGCCCCTTTCATTGACAAATCATCGGCGAACACCACGCCCTGAAAATTCAGATGCTCGCGCAGGATGGTGCGAATCCAGAATTCCGAGGCGCTGGCCGGCGCTGCGTCCTCAGCGGGGTAAATCACATGCGCCATCATCACGCCTGCGAGCCCATTGGCGATCATGAGCCGATAGGGTCGAAGGTCGTCATCCATGTCGATGCGCTCACGCCGATCAATGGCGATGTCGTGATGCGAATCTGCGACCACAGCACCATGACCCGGGAAATGTTTGGCGGTGGCGACCATGCCCGCCTCGCGCATCCCTCCCATGTAGGCGACCGCCAACTCCGCCACCGCTGCGCCACGGGCATGAAAGGCGCGATCGCCAATGACGTCGCTGACGCCAAAATCCAGATCCACGCACGGGGCAAAAGATAAATCGACACCCACCGCCCGCAGCTCTGCCGCCATGAGCCAGCCCATCTCGCGCGCGAGCTCGCGGCCACGCGGCGCCAAGGCATCATATTCATGGCCGATGCGCCGCGCCGAAGGCAACACCGAAAAACCATCACGAAATCTTTGGATACGCCCGCCTTCGTGATCGACCGCGACCACGAGACTCGGGGTACGTACGGCGTGCAGCTCGCGCACCAGAGCCTTGAGCTGAGCGGGATCACGATAATTGCGGCTGAAGAGAATCACCGAACCGACGAGTGGATGACGCAGCAGCTCTCGCTCACCCGCCGCAAGCTCGGGCCCTTCAAGATCCACCATCAGTGGCCCAAGCGTCATCGGCGGCGCTCCAATACCGCGATGGATTCGACGTGCGTGGTGTGCGCAAACATGTCGATGACGCCGGCCGCCTGCAAACTGAACCCGTGTTCGTGACAGAGTATGCCCAAATCCCGCGCAAGGGTACCCGGGTGACAGGAAACATACACCATTCTTTGAACCGCACTCTGTCCGAGCGCCGCCAGCACCGGCTCTGCCCCCGCCCGCGGCGGATCAAGCAGTACATGACTGACGCCGGCCAGATGCCCGCCGAGCGCGCCCGGCTCAAAGAGATTGGCGACGCCAAAACGCACCTGCTCGAGCCCATTGAGACGGGCATTGTCGCGGGCTCGCGCCACGAGTCCGGCATCGCCTTCCAGACCTTGCACATCGCCCGCCCGGCGCGCGAGCGCCAAAGTAAAGTTACCGAGTCCGCAAAAAAGATCGAGGACTCGACTGGTGGTACTCGGCGCCAATAAATCCGCGGCGCGAGTGACGAGCAAACGATTGACGGCGGCATTCACCTGCACAAAATCGGTGGGCTCGAATTCGAACCGCAGATTCTCATCCGGTAGTGCATAACGCAGCCGTCGGGGTGCTCCCGCGAGCGGCGTGATGCTGTCGGGACCCCCGGGCTGCAAGAGCACATGCACGCGACGCGCCTCGGCAAACTGCGCGAGCTGCTCGAGATCCGCTGCGCTGAGCGGCTGCAGATGTCGGAACACGAGCGCGGTCTCGGGCGACCCGTCATCGCCTTCGCCGATCGCCACCTCGATCTGCGGAATGTGACTGCGACTTTCCAGTGCGCCGATGAGCTCGGCGAGCGGCTTGATCAAACCATCCACGGGTGGCGCGAGAATCTCGCAGCGCGAGAGCGCTGCAATGTACGGCGCGTTGCGTTCGCGGAACCCCACCAGCACTTCACCACGCTTGGTGACGTATTTGGCCCCGAGTCGAGCCCGACGTCGATAATTCCAATTGCTATTGGCCACGATCGGCGCCAGCCAGCTCTGCGGGGTGACGCGACCGATGCGCTGCAAGGTCTCTTGCAAAGATTGTTGCTTCAGAGCGAGCTGTGCGGTTGCTTCCAGGTGTTGCAGGGCACAACCACCGCAGACACCAAAATGCGCACAGCGCGGCGTGCTGCGCGTCGCGGAGGGTGCGAGGATCTCGAGCAAGCGCGCGTCATCGTGCTGTCTATGCCGGCGCCAGCGCTCAAAGCGAATTCGCTCGCCAGGCAAGGCACCCGGTACGAACGCGACTTTCTCACCGCGGACGATGCCTTCGCCATCATGATTGAGCGCGGCCACCTCGGCTTCCTCGGGCGGTAGCGGTGCCGCGAGCCGCTTAGCCAACGCGATCCTCCCACGCGGCGAGGAATTCCTGCCAATGTGGCTCGCTGGTCTCGGCCAGAAAGCTGCGCACTCGCCCGAGCTCCGCGGCCAACTCCTCACCATCCACCCGGCCGCGCATGCGCTGAAAATGCAAGTAAACGAGCCAGGTGTTCAACACATCGGTCTCGCAATAGGCGCGGATCCCGGCCAGATCCCCCGCCTGATAGGCCGGCCACACCTTGGCACCCGAGAACCCGAGCTTGCCGGGTAACCCGAGCAACTCCGCCATATCCGAGAGGCTCGCACGCCCGCGCGGTTGATAGGCCGAGAGCACATCCATGAGATCCGTGTGCCGCTCATGGAACCGCGACAGATAATTATTCCAGCGAAAACTTTGATCCCGATCGCCCGTCTCCCAATACCGCTCGGCCACCACACCGTGACGCAGCGCCCGATAATGCAGCACGGGTAGATCAAAACCGCTGCCATTCCAGGACACGAGGGTGGGACTGTGACGCTCAATACCATCAAAGAATCGTTGCAGCAGCTCGGCTTCAGTGGATTCCATCTCACCGAGACTCCACACCTTGAAGCCACCCTCACGACGCATCACACAGGAAATGGCCACCACCCGATGCTGCTCCAGCGGCAGAAAATCGCTGCCGGAGCGCTGACGGGCCTGCGCGAACATGGCCTCGGCCACCTGCTCGTCGGCGAGATCCTGCAAACCGAGCACCCGGCGCCCCAGCTCCACATCGGGGACGGTTTCGATATCAAAGACGACCGTGGTCATGGCTACATCCCTCCTCGCTCAACCGCGGGCCGCCAACATGGCCTGTTTAATTTCTTTGACCGCCGCCGGCAGGCCGACGAATACTGCACGCGAGATGATCGAGTGACCGATATTGAGCTCAGTGATCGCAGGGATCGCCGCAACCGCCGCGACATTCTCGAGCGTGAGCCCATGCCCGGCATGCACGGCCATTCCCAAAGAATCCGCCAATGCTGCCGCCTCGATGAGGCGCGCGAGCTCAGACTGCGCTTGGGCGCCATGCGCATCACAATACGTTCCCGTATGCAGCTCCACCACCGGCGCTCCGACCTCGGCACAGGCTTCGATCTGGCGGGGATCGGGATCCACAAACAGCGCGACCCGAATCGAGGCGCTCTGCAGCTGCTCGATCGCTTCACGCAAGCGAGCTCGCTGCCCGCTGACATCAAGACCGCCCTCGGTCGTGAGCTCCTCGCGCCGCTCGGGCACGAGACAACAATCGGCCGGCTGGATGCGCAAGGCGAACTGCAACATCGCTGGAGTGAGTGCAACCTCGAGGTTCATGCGCGTCTGCAATAGCGGACGCAAGCGCTCGACATCGTGATCCTGGATGTGACGGCGATCCTCGCGCAGATGCAGGGTGATGTTCTCGGCACCCGCCCGCTCCGCCTCGAGCGCCGCCTGCACGGGGTCGGGATACACGGTGCGTCGTGCCTGACGCAAGGTCGCCACATGATCGATGTTGACGCCGAGTTCGATCAAAGATTTCGCCATGTTCTTTCAGCCTTCCCCTGTCTTTTTCTCACCCAACTCGGTCGCCCGCGGCCGAAGGCGCGAAACCGCCTTGGCGACCTTCCGGGTGCGCAATTCGCGCCCCTCCAGCGCATGATCGAGCGCAGCACGCAGAATCAGTCGCCCCTGCTCAAGCGCACCGGGATGCGCCCAGTCTTCCCGATCAATGGCCTGCAACACCTCACCCGCACACACCTTGGCCTCGTTGGACTCGGCGCCCGAGCTCGTCATCACAAAACCCAACTCGGGATGGAAATGATAATACGCATTGGGCTCGATCGGCCCGCCACTGCGTGCATCGCTACCGAAGGCCAAGCCATAGCCGAGCACATCGAGCAGCCGACGCTCAAAGCCGCGCAAGGTCGCCTCGAGCACCCGCTCGGGATCCGCGAGCGCGGTCAAGGTGCTCGCGTACAAGGCAAAGAGTTGCGGCTGCGGATCGGCGCGCAGACTCAACTTGAGCAAGAGTTCGTTCAAATAATAAGCCGACATCAGCGCCCCGGCGGGCACGCCAATGGCCAGCCCTTCGCTCGCCGGCATCGGCTCGGCATGGACGAGCTGTCCCGTGTCACCCCGGCCGTGCCACGAGCCCAGTAACGGTCGAAACGGCTGCAAGATCGAAGCGAGCGGCGCTCGCGGCCCGCGCACGCCGCGGGCAAACAGGGTGAGTCGGCCGTGCTCGCGGGTGAGCACATCGAGCATGCGACTCGAATCACGCCAAGGCCGGTGATGCAGCACGTACATCGCATCGAGATCGACGCGGCGACTGCCCGCCATTACTCCAGCCCCAGCTTCAACAAGGCTTGTGCATTATCCGCCCAGTTTTCGCGCACCTTGACCCACAGCTCAAGGTGGCAGCGACGATCAAGCAGGGTGGCAATCTCCCTCCGTGAGGAGCTGCCAACCCGCTTGAGACGCGTGCCCCCTGCACCGATGACGATGGGCTTTTGTCCCTCGCGATCCACCCAGATCACCGCGTGGATTACCATGCGGCCCTCTTCCTCGGCCATCCGCTCGATTTCCACCGCGATGCCGTAGGGCACTTCCTGATTGAGCTCGAGGGTGAGCTTCTCGCGGATGATTTCCGTGATGCGAAAGCGATAATCCCGATCGGTCACATCTTCTTCGGCAAAGAGCGGCGGTGATTCCGGTAATTCTTTGGCGAGTACCGAAAGCAGCGCCTCGAGATTGTCATCCTTCGCCGCCGACAGGGGCACGACCGCCAAAAATTCATGCCGTGCAGCCAAATCCGCCATGAACGGCAACACCCGCTGACGCGGCGACACTTTATCCACCTTGCTGACGACGGCCACAGCCGGTCGGCCGATTTTTTTCACCCGCTGCAAGACGGCCTCGTCCTCGTCGGTCCAACGCAGGGCCTCGACCACGAAGACGACGAGATCCGCATCGGCCAGAGCCGAGGCGGCAGTCCGATTCATGGCGCGATTGAGTGCCCGTCGCTCACCCTGATGCAGTCCCGGCGTATCGACAAAAGCCACCTGCAACTGCGGTCGATGCACGAGACCCAAAATGCGATGTCGGGTTGTCTGCGGTCGCGGCGTGACGATGGATAATTTTTGACCCACCAAGGCATTGAGCAAAGTGGACTTACCGACATTGGGTCGACCGACGAGCGCCACGAATCCCGCGCGAAAGCCGTCGCTCGCTTCACTCAAGATGTCACCCGAGATCTCACTCATGATGCCAGTGCCTCGGACATCTGCGTCAATCTTTGCAGCATCTCGGCGGCAGCTCGTTGCTCGGCTTTTCGCCGGCTGGAACCCTCGCCAAAGGTCACCGCCTCCGGCGCCGACAACTCACAGCGGACTGCGAAATGTTGCGCGTGCGCCTCTCCGTCCACGCGCTCCACACGGTACGCGGGCAAGGCCAAGGAACGCGCCTGCAGGTACTCCTGTAACCGGGTTTTGGGATCTTTGAGCGCCTCGGCCTGCGGCAACTCGGCAAGTGGCCCCTCCAAAAGAGTGCGCACCCAAACGCGCACCACCTCGAGCCCGGCATCGAGATAGACCGCCCCGATGAGCGCCTCGAGCCCGTCCGCCAAAATGGATTCGCGACGAAAGCCCCCTGTCTTGAGCTCGCCACTGCCGAGCTGCAGTTGCTCACCCAGACCCAGTTGCAGCGCAATCTTGGCCAAAGGTGCTTCGCTCACGAGCCCCGCACGCAAGCGACTGAGATCGCCTTCGGGCGCGAGCGGAAATCGTTCATACAACATCTCTGCGGCCAATAAATTCAGTACGGCATCGCCTAAAAATTCCAGCCGCTCGTTGTTGCGACCCGAGGCACTGCGATGCGTGAGCGCCGCACGATACAGCTCGATATCACCCGGCGCCTGTGCCAAGGTCTTCGCGAGCCAGCGTCGCGGCCAATCTGCCGGCCGACTCAACGGATGCGCATCCCGATACGGGACCACTCCGGACCACCGGGACGTTGCAGATCCCAGTTGAACCAGATGAGCGACGCCCGCCCGACGAGCAGCGATTCATCGACGAAACCCCAGCTACGTCCGTCCGAGCTGTTGTCGCGGTTATCGCCGATCATCAAATATTGACCTTCAGGCACCCGCATGATGCGGTCACCAAGATCGGGGTTGATGCCGGCGGTCGATTCGTTGCAGATGTAACTCTGCATGATACGTCGCTCACAGGACGGCAGCGGCGGCACGGCCAACATGTCGGAGCTTAGGCAATGCAGGATCTGATGACTGCGGCCATCGAGCGTTTCTTCGGCGAGGCGCATGTTGCGATAGCAGCCATCTTCGTAGCGCCCGAGCTGCCGCGTCGGCACCGGCGTACCGTTGATGATGAGCTGATCGGAGCGTACCTCGACCAAATCCCCCGGCAAACCCACTACCCGCTTGACGTAATTGATCCGGTGGTCGGTGGGGAAACGGAATACCGCCACATCCCCGCGCGCGGGCGCCCCGACGGCAAAGATCTTCTCGTGCACGACGGGCAGGCGGACCCCATAGGTGTATTTATTGACCAGGATGAAATCGCCATCCAGCAGCGTCGGCATCATCGAATCTGACGGGATCCGAAAGGGCTCATAGAAAAACGAGCGCAGCACCAGCAACACCGCCATGATCGGAAAAAAACTGCGCGCATAATCGACCGTCGCAGGCTCACCGAGTACGCGCGGATCCACCCCCGCCTCCCGCGCTCGTGCCAAGCGACGCGGCTTGAGCAACGCACTATCGACAGCCCAGACAAAACCCGATACCAGCGTGATCAAGAGCAAGACCAGACTGAAATCCGCCCGCTGCGAGCCCATCAAGGCATAGAAGGCCGCGAGGATAAGCACGGGGAGTGCGTTATAGAGCACCCGCATCAGCAACGGATCGGCGGCGGGGACGCCCTCGCGGGCAGCGGACTCAAGCTGCCGACGGCCACGGAAAAACCAGTCATCCACCACACAGATGAGCGCCACCGGTGCCGCCAACATCGACAACCATTGGATCAAGGTATCAAGCACGGCTTATTTCCTGCCGACCTGAAGCACCGCGAGAAAGGCCTCCTGCGGAATCTCGACCGAGCCCACCTGCTTCATGCGTTTTTTGCCCTCTTTTTGCTTTTCGAGCAGCTTGCGCTTGCGCGAGATATCACCGCCATAGCACTTGGCAAGCACGTTCTTGCGCAGCGCCTTGACGGTCGCACGCGCGATCACATGGGTACCGATTGCCGCCTGCACGGCCACCTCGAACATCTGCCGCGGAATCAATTCCTGCATCTTGTCGACGAGATCGCGCCCGCGCTGGTAGGCGCTCTCGCGATGCACGATGATCGACAGTGCATCAACCTTATCGCCGTTGATGAGGATATCGAGCTTGGCGAGTGGCGCCATCTGAAAGTGACTGAATTCATAGTCGAAGGAAGCATAGCCACGGCTCGACGACTTGAGGCGATCAAAGAAATCAAGCACCACCTCAGCAAGCGGCAGCTCGTACTGCAGCGCCACCTGATTGGCCAAATACTGCATCTTGCGCTGCACACCGCGCTTTTCGGTGCACAACTGCAGCACGGCACCCACATAATCGGGGGGTACCAGGATATTGGCGATGATGATGGGCTCGCGGATCTCGGCAATACGATTAGGCGGCGGCAGCTTCGCGGGGTTATCCACGTATTCATTGCTGCCATCGGTGGTCGCGACCTCGTACACCACCGTGGGTGCGCTCGTGATCAGATCGAGGTTGTACTCGCGCTCGAGTCGCTCCTGCACGATGTCCATGTGCAAGAGCCCGAGAAAGCCGATACGGAAACCAAAGCCTAGTGCGCCGGATACCTCAGGCTCGTAGTGCAAGGCCGAATCATTGAGACGCAACTTGGCGAGCGCATCGCGGAACGACTCGTAGTCATCCGCATTGACCGGGAACAGCCCCGCAAACACCCGCGGCTGCACCTGTTTGAAGCCCGGCAAGGGCGCCTCGCAGGGTCGATTATCGAGCGTGATGGTATCGCCCACGGGTGCGCCGTCGATTTCCTTGATGCCGGCGATGACGAAACCGACCTCCCCCGCTGATAATTCATTGGAGGCCACGGACTTGGGCGTGAAGCGACCGAGCTTATCCACCTGCCAGGGCCGGCCCGTCGACATCACCCGGATTTTATCCCCCCGGCGCAGCGTGCCATTGACCACTCGCACGAGTGATACCACGCCGACATAATTATCAAACCAGGAGTCAATGATCAGTGCCTGCAGAGGCGCAGCCGGGTCACCCTTGGGTGGCGGAATACGCTGCACGATTTCTTCGAGCAGCTCATCGACATTTTCGCCGGTCTTGGCCGACACCCGTACGGCGTGCTGGGCCTCGATACCAATGATCTCCTCGATTTCGCGGATCACCTTGTCGGGATCAGCCGATGGCAGATCGATTTTATTGATGACCGGCAGCACCTCGAGCCCCTGCTCGATCGCCGTGTAGCAGTTGGCGACGCTTTGAGCCTCGACACCCTGCGAGGCATCGACCACGAGCAGCGCGCCATCACAGGCGGCCAGCGAGCGCGAGACCTCGTATGAAAAATCGACGTGCCCTGGCGTATCAATGATATTGAACTGATAGCGTTGACCGTCCTTGGCAAGGTAGCTCAGGGTGACGCTCTGCGCCTTGATGGTGATGCCACGCTCACGCTCGAGCGCCATCGAATCGAGCACCTGACTCTGCATCTCACGCGCATCCAAACCCCCGCATAACTGAATGAGGCGGTCCGCCAGGGTCGATTTACCGTGGTCGACGTGCGCGATGATCGAAAAATTTCGAATGTGCTGCATGGGCACCTGACAACCCCACCGTGGGGCGTTGCAAAACGGGTAATTATACCGCTCAACGAGCGATTACTTTCGACTACGCAGCAGCCGACGGAGCTCTTCGGGATCGAGATGGGTGACGGCGACCGGTACCCCGTCCCACAACAGCACGGGGATTTTGAGCCCGTAGCGGCGTTGCCAATCCGGGTCTGAATCGACATCGGCCCAGTCCACGGGCGGCAGCGGTAATTCGGCGGCAAGGGCCTGCAAGGCGTCCGCCATCTCCTCGCACAGTCCGCAGTCCTCGCGACCCAGCAGGGTCAGGCGCGCCTCCATCAGCGAGCGGACTGCAGCTGCGAGGCGATAAAGCGCGCGGTATCGGGGGGCACCTCGCCCACGACCACAATCTGATGCCCGCCCACTTCCGTCGAAAAGGTGGTCGAGGCACCCAGCCGACGCTCGAGCGCGATCTCCTTGGCGGTGCGCGGCGGCAAACGCTCGCCGATGAACACTGACACCGAGGCGAGCCCATCACTGAAAACCAGATGCGAGACGGGCTCCGGCGCACCCGGCAGCGACTGCTCGAATTGGTGAATCATGCGAAAGCCCCGCGGCAGGGTCTTCACCCGCCAGCGCTGCACGGGGCGTGTGGCGGCGGTGCGACCCCCGCCATGCAGCGTCGCAAGCCCCCGCGCTGTCGCCGGCGGCTCGAACATGTGGTCCGGTATTTCTTTGAATACCGCGAGATTAGCGAAGATCAACTGCTCGAGCACGCTGCCATCCGCGTCATGCAGCTCACTCTTGAGAGGCATGTGCGTGCGGGCATCGATCCACACCCGATAGCCATAGCGGAACTCATCCCGAGGCTTGACGGCCACGAGCCGTACGTCCCGATCCATGAAGCGCACCCGACGGACATCACTGAATTCATAGAGCTCGGTGCTCGCGGTATTCAGGCTGGCAAAGCTCGGCAACAAACCGGCCGAACGCTCGCGCTGCTCGACGAGTACCACGCCTTTTTCCGGCAGGTAATACCGCAGCTCGTCACCACGCCGAATGAATTCGCGACCCGAGCCATCGAGCGACATCAGGCGCTCACAGACCTCGCCCTCGCGCACGCGGTGCACGATGCGTAACGATTCGCTGCGCCCATCCCGCATGTGAAAAAAAGTGCCGTCATAGCTTTTTTCGGCGAGCGCACGGTTCATGCGCTCAAGCCAATCATGTGCCTCGTCAGCCAAGGCAGGCGACAGCAACAAAAGTGGCAACAAGCACCACCCCAGTCTGCCCCATGCCCGACGGCGCGCTGTCATTGAGGCGCCACCTCGGTCACGGTGGCCGTCTCGGCACCGGCGGCGATCTCAAGGTCCGTGATGAAGGCCGAGAGCGCACTGTGACGCATCATCGGCACCGACACCGTGCCGTGGGCGACGACATAGTTGGCGAGCTGTACGGCGGGCACGAGGCGGCGATCCGAGAGTCCCTCGGCTGGCGGGGTAACGTAGCTTTCAGGCTCCAATGAAATCGGCCCCGACGGAATCACGACTTCCGCCACCAAGGCAGTCGGCGCGGAGGCGGTCACCACCTCTTCAATGACAGCCTGCTCGACGATAGCCGTGGCAGGCCCTGCGGTCCCGCTGGCTGCGAGCGAACCGCTTGCCGTGGGCGTCCCTTGGATCACACTGGGGTCGAGACTCAGGAGCGCGATCGCCGCCACGCTGGCCGCGACACCCACCGCCCCGAGCGGCCAGGCCCAGTTGCGACCCGCCCTGCCCGCGCGCGCAGCATCGCCCGTCGCCGTAGCGGGGTCGCCTGCCGCAGGAGCCGAGGCGCCCTCCACTGCTGACAACGGCGCACCGCGCAAGGCGCCGTGCACCTTGGCTGCGAAAGCCTGAGAAGCCATGGGTTCGTTGCGGATCACGCTGCCGATCAAGGCGTAGTGCGCGTAACTGCGGCGCAGATTCTCATCGCGTGATAGTCGACGTGCCAGCAGCTCGCATTCCTCCTGCGGCAGTTCACCATCAAACATGGCCGATAACTGACTCTCTCTTTCCTGCCCCGTCATCCGACTACCTCTCCGCGACCTAAGCCGCCTTCAAATACCTCGCGCAAGCGGGCATCGATCGCCTCGCGAGCCCGGAAAATTCGTGACCGCACTGTTCCTACCGGACAGGACATGGCCTGCGCGATTTCTTCGTAGGAGAGCCCCTCGAGCTCGCGCAGCACGATGGCGGTGCGCAGATCCTCGGGCAGCCGATCGATAGCATCGTTGACGGTGGAGCGGATCTCATCGGTCATCGCCAGCGCTTCGGGCGTCGCCATATCTTTCATGTACGACTCCATACCGCCTGATTCATCGGCGTCCTGATCGATGTCATAGCTAACCGGACTGCGACCGCGGGCCGAGAGCACGTTCTTGGCCGTATTGATCGCGATGCGATACAGCCATGTATAGAAGGCGCTATCCCCCCGAAAACGGGGCAAGGCGCGATAGGCCTTGATGAACGCTTCTTGGGCAATGTCTTCCGCCTCAGCTGGATCACGCACATACCGCAACACGAGCTTGACGACCTTGTGCTGATAGCGACGAACGAGGGCATCAAATGCCCCAGGGTCGCCCCGCTGGGCCAGCTGCACCAGCGCCAGATCGCTCTGCTCCGAGGTCATGTCGTGTGTGATCCCTGTTGCATATGCCGACGATGACCTCCACCCGCTCTGACCCGCGTGCTCGTCAAAAGTTCGTTCAGCAGCGACCTCTTTGTGCTCTGCCTGCCCGACTGGCTCGCGATTGACCGCAGAGCAAACAGGATCCATCAGGCCTCGCGCAAACGCGAGATCAAGGCGGCCGTCGCCGGATCCGGATGGGGTTCGCCCTTCAAAAGATAGCGGGCGAGCTCCGGATCCTGCAAGCCGAGCAGGTTTTCAAAGGTCGACAGGGTAGACGCGGTCGCACTCGCCGCATCGCGTGCCAGCCAACGCTCGAGCAGAACATCGAGCTCCTTCATGCCCCGGCGACAACGCCAGCGCAGACGATTGCGTTCAGTGGCCTCGTTCAGCAACGGCTCAGCCCCACGTCCACCGAGCGGCATCACTCAAAGATGCTCACGCTCCGCCATCATTTTTTTGATTTCGGCGATGGCCTTGGCCGGATTGAGGTCCTTCGGGCAGGCCTCGGTGCAGTTCATGATGGTGTGGCATCGATAGAGCCGGAAGGGATCCTCCAGCGCATCGAGCCGCTCGCCCGTAGCGTCATCACGGCTGTCGATGATCCAGCGGTAGGCCGCGAGCAGGGCCGCGGGCCCGAGATACCGATCGCTGTTCCACCAGTAGCTCGGGCAAGAGGTCGAGCCGCAGGCACAAGGAATGCAGGCGGAAGGGCGATCGATCTTTTC
>CAZHLL010000036.1:0-21178 GCA_964533305.1 uncultured Acidibacter sp. | reverse complement strand
AGCGGTCCCAGAGGAATGGTCACCCACGACAGAACCCGGCTTATCGGCCGACTCCTTTTTTCTTCATTTTCGGCGCTTCTTGCATACGCTTGTCAGCATTCAGCGCCAAGCCACTGAAACCCCTGAAACTTTCCCCATTTCGGGCTCTTGCCAATGCGCGCCAGCGCTCGTAAGTTATTGGTAGTACATAAATTTTTCTCTGTCAGAGCGTTGACACCACCCCCTGCTGATTTTTATAGTGGCGGCAAGTGGTAAAAAGTGGGGTCAAGTGGGCGATAACCGCCCCGTAACGTCATGTTCCGTGGTGCCAGCAAGGTAACGCTCGATGAGAAAGGTCGGATGGTTCTGCCCACCCGACAGCGCCAGCGGCTGCTCGAACGCAGCGAAGGCCAGCTCGTCATCACCGTGGATCGTGACGCCTGTTTGCTGATCTATCCGCTGCCGGACTGGGAAGTCATCGAACGCAAACTCATGAGTTTGCCCGCCCTCAACGATCGCTCGCGTCGTCTGCAGCGATTGATGGTGGGACACGCGACCGAACTTGATCTCGATGGTCAGGGACGGGTGCTGGTGCCGCCCGAGTTGCGCAAGTTCGCGAGCCTTACCCGGCATGCGATGTTGATCGGCCAGGGCACCCGCCTTGAGTTGTGGGACGAGGCGCTCTGGAACGAGCGTCGCGAGTTCTGGCTCAAGAGCGAGGAGACCGCCACGGATTTATCGACGGAGCTTGAGTCGTTGTCATTGTGACAGGGGTGGCCGTGGATGAGCACCTTCCCGTGCTTGTCAAAGAAGTGCTCGAGGGTCTTGCGCCGCAAGCGGGAGGCCTTTACGTCGATGCGACTTTTGGTCGCGGCGGGCACAGTGCGCAAATCCTGGATGCCATCGGTCCTGCAGGGCGCCTTATCGCGATCGATCGCGACCCGCAGGCGATCGCTGCAGGCCAGCAAAGATTTACCGGGGATCCTCGACTCGAGCTCGTGCATGCGCCATTCGCCGAGCTCGCCGATGTGGTTGCAGATCGCACGGCGGGGCAGCCGGTGCTTGGTATTTTGCTCGATCTGGGCGTTTCCTCGCCGCAGCTCGATCAGCCAGAGCGGGGTTTCAGTTTTTCGCAGGATGGCCCACTCGACATGCGCATGGATCCGACGACCGGACTTTCTGCTGCGCAGTGGCTCGCAGTGGCGACAGAGGCGGAGTTGCAGCGCGTGATTGCTGAACTCGGCGAAGAGCGCTACGCCCGTCGTATCGCCAATGCCATCGTGCGTGAGCGCGAGCAGTCGCCGATCCTGCGTACGCGTCAATTGGCGGAGCTCGTACAGCGTGTGGTACCTCGTGATGGCAAGCATCCGGCAACCCGTAGCTTTCAGGCGCTGCGGATGTTCATCAACGATGAGTTGGGTCAGTTGCGAGCGGCTTTGAATGCGGCGCTGTCGGCTTTGGCGGTGGGAGGACGACTGGTCGTCATCAGCTTCCATTCGCTCGAAGATCGTCTCGTCAAACATTTCATGCGGCAACATTCACAGGTGGATCCGGTGTATGCGGGTTTACCAGTCATCCCCGTCGAGGCGGAGCCCGTGCTCACTCTCGTTGGCCGCAAGCGTCGGGCGGGTGAATCGGAGCTCTCGGTCAATCCGCGCGCGCGCAGTGCGGTGCTGCGCGTGGCAGAGAAGAGAAGGGTGCTACCGATAAACAGAGGCGTCATCGCAGCCAGGAGAGGCGCATGACTTTGCCCTCCGATCGTGTCCTGGTGTGGATGATGCCGCTGCTTTGGTCGCTGGTGCTCGCCTCGGCCGCCGGTGCCATATTCGTCAAGCACAGCGCACGCGAGCAATTCGTTGAACTTGAGCGTGTCAATCGGGAGCGGGATCGGCTCGAGATTGAATGGGGTCGCTTGCAGCTTGAGCAAAGCGCTTGGTCGACCCATGCCTTCGTCGAGAACGTGGCGAGTCGCGAGCTCAAGATGTATACCCCGGCGGCCAAGCAGGTCGAGGTGATTGCGCCATGAGTCTTTGGCCATGGCGTTCTGCAGCGGAGGATCGGCCGGTCGCCGGCAGTCGTCGTCGTGCCAAGGCGCGGGAAACCGCGCGCAGCGGGCTCACCCGCAAGCCGCAAGTCCGCGAGCCTTCGTTTGCGCATCGCAGCTGGGTTTTTAGTGCCTTGATGCTATTGGGCGGCGGCGTGTTGCTGTGGAAGGCGTACACGCTGCAGTTGGTCGATGGCGAATTTTTGAAAGATCAGGGCGATGCGCGCTCGATGCGCGTGGCTCCCGTGGCAGCCCATCGCGGGCGTATCAATGATCGCATGGGCGAGCCACTCGCAGTCAGCACCCCGGTGGATTCCGTATGGGTCAATCCCAAAGAAATCGCATTATCAGCCGAGCACATTGCAGCGCTCGCCAAAGCGCTCGGTCAAAATGTTGAGCAGTTGACCCAGCGTATCACCAGTAATAGTCAAAGAAGTTTTCTGTATGTGGCGCGCCATCTGCAGCCCGCTGATTCGGCGCGGGTACGCAAGCTCGATATTCGCGGAGTGCATCTTGAGCGTGAGTATCGACGCTACTATCCGGCAGCGGAGGTGACCGGCCATGTGCTCGGTTTCACTAATGTGGATGACAAGGGGCAGGAAGGTCTCGAGCTTTCCTACAATCATTGGCTCGCCGGTGAGCATGGCTCCAAGCGTGTGCTGCAGGACAATCGCGGGCGGACGGTGCAAACCGTCGAGAGCATCAAGCCCATGCGTCCGGGTCGCGATCTGACTTTGTCGCTTGACATGCGGGTGCAGTACCTCGCTTATCGTGAACTGAAGGCTGCGATCCAGTCACATCGGGCGAAATCCGGCTCAGTGGTGATCATTGACGTCGACACCGGTGAGGTGTTGGCGATGGTCAATCAGCCTACGTTCAATCCGAACGATCGCAGTCAGTTGAAGCCGGCACAGTATAAGAACCGCGCTGCCATGGATCTGCTCGAGCCGGGCTCGACCATCAAGCCCTTTGTGGTGGCTGCTGCGTTGGCTTCCGGTCAATACACGCGGGACAGCGTACTTGATACCTCACCCGGCATGATCAAAGTCGGCAGCAAGCTGATCGAGGACAAAAATCCGCTCGGCCGTATCGATTTGCATACGGCGCTCGCGCGCAGTTCCAACGTCGCGATGACTCAGCTTGCGATCAGCATGGGTCCACAAGCCATGCATGATTCTTTGGTCGGTTTCGGTTTTGGACGGGTGACAGGCAGCGGTTTTCCCGGCGAGTCGGCGGGCTTGCTCAGCAAGGCGGCGCACTGGCGCCCCATCACCACTGCGACCATTTCTTATGGCTATGGTTTATCGGCAACGCCGCTGCAACTCGCGCAGGCTTACGCCACGCTCGGTGCGCTCGGAGTACAACGTCCCGTCACCTTCACGCGTGCGCAGACCCCTGCTGCGGGGCAGCGTGTGCTCGATGAGCAGATCGCACGCGATGTGATCGACATGCTGGAGGGCGTGGTCACGCAGGCGGGCACAGGATTGCGCGCCTCGATCCCTGGTTATCGCGTGGCCGGCAAAACCGGTACGGCCTGGAAGGCGAGCGCCGGCGGATATGCCACCAATCGCTATGTCTCGGTCTTTGCCGGTCTGGCACCCGCGAGCGACCCGCGGTTGTCGGTGGTGGTGGTCATCGATGAACCGAGTGCCGGCAAATTTTACGGTGGTGATGTCGCCGCTCCCGTGTTTGCCTCGGTGGTGGGTGATGCCCTACGTCTGCTCGGGGAGCCACCGGATGGACCTTTGGATCCCATGGGTGATGAGTTGCCCGAGATTACCCCTGCCTTGGCGAGTGCGCAGCAGAACGGCCCGTTGCAAAGCGAGGGGCTGCAATGAATGGCGTGACGTCCGTATTGCGCTCGACACAACGGCCACTCGCCTCTTTGGTGGATTCTTTGGTCAGCGTTCCGGCGGACATGTCGGTCAGTGATATTTCTATGGACAGTCGTCAGATCGGCAAAGACGGCTTATTTCTGGCTTGTCACGGCCGGACGACCCACGGTTTGCAAGGGCTGCAGCAAGCCATCGCGTGCGGTGCGCGTGCTGTCTTGTGGGAGCCTGCGCCAGGCATCGAGCCGCCGGATGCGGCGTTGCTCAAGCAGGCGGGAGTCTTCGCAGCGCCCATCGATGAGTTGTCGCGTCATGCCGGAGCCATTGCGGCTCGATTCTTTGATGACCCTTCCGCGAGTCTGCAGATCTGCGGGATCACCGGTACGAACGGCAAGACCACGACTGCCTGGCTGCTCGCGCAGCTGTTCGAGGCGCTGGGTATGGCGGGCGCCTACGTCGGCACGCTCGGCGCAGGTCGCATGGCAGAGCACATGGCAGTGCACATCTCAGGGGCAGGCACGACGGAGCTCTCCGTGTCGGGCTTGACCACCGCCGATGCGGTGAGCGTACAGCGCCAGTTGGCGACGCTCAGGGCGGAAGGTGCACGTCATGTGGCCATGGAGGTGTCCTCGCACGCGCTCGATCAGCATCGTGTGGATGCCGTGCAGTTGCAGGTTGCCGTATTCACCAACCTGAGTCGTGATCATCTCGATTATCACGGCAGCATGGAGGCCTACGCCGCGTGCAAGACCAAGCTCTTTGCTTGGCCCAGGCTGCGCGGCCGTGTCATCAATGTCGATGACGCCATGGGTCGGGACCTGGCGCGCCGGTATGCGGGGAGCTCGGCGCCGGATTGTTTATGGCTCGCCAGCCGAAGCGACGTCGGCTCTGATTATGCTCGCGAGCTTGCCCGTGCTCACCCGCAAATTTCCGTGCTTGCAGCCGAGTCCGTGCAGCCTGTGGCGCAAGGCATGCGTTTCACGCTGACGGAGTATTCGGCCGAGGCGGAGCGCTTCGAGGCCGTGCTGCAGGTGGGTTTGCTCGGCGAATTCAATATCGACAACCTGTTGGCGGCGATCGGTGTGCTGCGGGCACTGGATATTTCTTTGGGCGAGATCGTCGGCTGCATGGATCGATTGGCTGCACCAGTCGGCCGCATGCAGGCCATCACGACGGCTGGACGGCCGCTTGCGATCGTGGATTACGCGCACACACCGGATGCGCTGGAAAAAGCTTTACTGGCTGCACGTAGACATTGCACCGGCAAGTTGCACGTGGTGTTCGGCTGCGGTGGCGAGCGTGATCGCGGCAAAAGAAGTCTGATGGGTCAAGTAGCGGCGCAGACTGCCGATGAGATCATTCTCACCGATGACAACCCCCGCAGCGAACCACCCGTCCAAATCATTGAGGAAATCCTGCGCGGCATTCGTGAGTTGCCGAGTACTCGCTCATCGGCTGCACCACGCGTGATCCACGATCGCAGGCAGGCGATCCATGCGGCTCTTGGCGCGGCGCGTGAGGGCGATGTGGTGCTGATTGCCGGCAAAGGGCATGAGGATTACCAGCTTATCGGTTCGGCCCGGCTGCCTGCGAGCGATCAAGCTTGGGTGCGGGAGGCATTACAAGTATGACCGCATCGCTTGGCCAATTGACCCGGGATGTGGCCGGTGAACTGCTTGCTCCGTCCGAGGCGGCGGATCGCGAGTTTCACGGTGTCTGCAGCGATACGAGACAACTCTCTGCGGGTCAGTTGTATGTCGCCCTGCGCGGTCCGAATTTCGACGGTGCCGATTTTCTGCAGCAAGCGCAGCAGAGGGGCGCAGTAGCCGCGCTCGCGGAGCGTGCCGGTCCCAAAGATTTCCCGGTGGTGCGAGTGGGTGATGCCCTGCAGGCTTTGCAACGTGCCGCCCGAGCGCATCGGGCGCGATTGTCGCTACCGCTGGTGGCCGTGGCGGGTAGCAACGGCAAGACTACCTGCAAAGAAATGACGGCAGCCATCCTGCGACAACAAGGCCCGACCCTCGCCACCCGCGGCAATCTCAATAATCACATTGGCGTACCTTTGACCTTGCTGCAGATCGAATCAACCCACGCCTATGCCGTCATCGAACTCGGTGCAAACCATCCGGGTGAGGTGGCGGCCTTGGCCAGTATGGCCTCGCCGGATATCGGCATCGTGACCAACGCGGGTGCGGAACACCTGGAAGGTTTTGGCAGTGTGGAAGGAGCGGCTCGTGCAGAGGGTGAGCTCTTTGCGGCGCTCGGGTCCGAGGCAACCGCTGTGCTCAATGTGGATGACGCCTATGCCGATCTTTGGCGCGACATGACGGTGGCCAAAGTCGTGACATTTGGTCTCGGTGCCAAGGCGGACTTCACGGCACGAGAGGTGCACGCCGAGCTCGGGGCGAGTGGTTTCGTCACGCGCTTCATCCTGTGCAGCCCACAGGGTGAGACCCGTGTGAGCTTGCAACTCGTTGGCAAACACAATGTGGTCAATGCGCTGGGTGCCGCAGCAGCGGCCATGGCCGCCGGCGCCACGCTGCCGCAAGTGACCGCGGGGCTGGCCGAGATGCGCGCTGTTGCGGGTCGCTTGCAGTGGCGAGTCGCAAGCTCGGGGGCTTCGGTCATCGATGATAGCTACAACGCCAACCCGAGCTCCATGCAGGCAGCGATCGATGTCCTTGAGTCGATGGCGGGCAGGCGCTGGATAGTGATGGGCGACATGGGCGAGCTGGGTGATTTTGCCGTCGACGCTCATCGCGAGCTCGGGCGGTATGCACGCGCTCACGGTGTAGAGCGACTGTTCGCGCTTGGCCCCTTGAGCCAACGGACAGTCAATGAATTCGGTACGGGCGCGACCTCGTTCGACGATGTGGCGGAACTGATCGCTGCCGTGCAGGGCGAGCTGGAATCGGACGTGTGTTTGTTGGTCAAAGGGTCTCGCTCCAACCGGCTTGAGCGGGTCGTTGAAGCTTTGTGCGGCCAAGCCGTGGATGGAGTGCACTGATGCTCTTGTGGCTAGCCGAACAATTGACGACTCGGTTGAGTTTCTTCAATGCCTTCACCTATTTAACCTTGCGCGCGATTTTCGCGGCGGTCACGGCGCTAGCCATGTGTCTGCTGGTGGGGCCATGGATGATCCGTCGCTTGTCTCGCTACCAGATTGGACAAGTGATCCGCGAAGAAGGGCCAAGCAGTCACTTCAAAAAAGCGGGCACACCCACGATGGGCGGCTTGCTGATTCTGGTGGCGATCGTCGCCAGCACCTTGCTGTGGGCGGATTGGAGTAATCGATTCGTCTGGACCGTGCTCGGGGTCACCGTGGTCTTCGGTCTGATCGGCTTCTGGGACGATTATCTCAAGCTAGTCAAGAAAAATTCGCGCGGCTTAATTCCGCGCTACAAATATTTTTGGCAGTCGGTGGGTGGTTTGGCCGCCGCATTTTTTCTTTGGTATACGGCTATATCGCCGAATGAGACCACCTTTTTTCTGCCGCTCCTCAAAGATTTCGCCTTGCCGATGGCGCTGCCTGTCTTCATCTTGCTGACCTATCTGATGATTGTCGGTATGAGCAATGCCGTGAATCTCACTGATGGCCTGGATGGTCTCGCCATCATGCCGGCGGTCATGGTGGCGGCAGCGCTCGGTGTCTTTGCCTACGCGAGCGGCAACGCCGTCTTTGCCAGCTATCTCGCTATCCCTGCCGTACCCCAGGCGGGCGAGTTGCTGATCTTCTGTGCTGCGCTGGTGGGTGCCGGTCTGGGGTTTCTTTGGTTCAACACCTATCCTGCCCAGGTTTTTATGGGTGACATCGGTGCGCTCGCCATCGGGGCGGCGCTCGGCACGATTGCCGTCATCGTCCGGCAGGAGCTCGTGCTCTTGATCATGGGCGGGATATTCGTACTGGAAACCGCCTCAGTCATCCTGCAGGTTGCCTCGTTCAAGCTGACAGGCCGGAGAATCTTCCGGATGGCGCCGATTCATCACCACTTCGAGTTGAAGGGTTGGGCCGAGCCCAAGGTCATCGTCCGCTTCTGGATCATCACGTTTTTTCTGGTGTTGGCGGGTCTCGCCACTTTGAAACTGCGATGAACACCTCGTCATCAATAGCACCAACCGATCTTGCCCAGCCTCCTGGCAGGGCCGTGATCGTCGGTCTTGGCAAGACCGGTCTTTCGGTGGCGCGTTTCCTGTCGGCGCAGGGCTGGTCACTCACGGTCACTGATTCGCGCGAGGAGCCGCAAGGGGTTGCCGAGCTGTTGCAACTGGCGCCCGATACACCCATGTATTTCGGCGCTGCCGAGGCTCAAATCTTGGCAGGTGCCAAGGGGCTGGCCGAGGCGTCGCTGGTGGTGGCCTCGCCCGGTGTTTCGCCTGCGAATACTGTACTGCGCGCGGCTCGGGATCGCGGCCTTGCCGTGGTGGGGGACATCGAGCTCTTTGCGCGCGCGCGCCGCGCGCGTGCCTTGACTGCGCCCGTCGCGGGGATCACCGGCACCAACGGCAAAAGCACGGTTACGGCCTTGGTGGGGGATATGGCGGCGAAGGCCGGGCTACGTGTGGCCGTGGGCGGCAACATCGGTACCCCCGCCTTGGATCTGCTCAGTACTGCTGACAGCGAGATGTTCGTACTGGAATTGTCGAGTTTCCAGCTTGATGGCACACAGGCGTTGCCACTGCGCGTGGCGGCGGTTTTGAACCTCGCCGAAGATCATCTCGATCGGTACGAGAACATGGCCGCTTACACGGCATCGAAGGCGAGAATCTTTGAGCATGCCGACTGTGCGATCGTCAATGCCGATGACCCGTGGGTGGCAAGCATGCCGGTCACGGGTCGGCGCGTGACATTTTCTTTGACCTCGCAGGCCGATTACCGTCTTGAGCAGGCTTCGAGCGGGGCTTGGTTGCTGGCGCGCGGGGAGCGGGTGCTGGCTGTAGCCGACATGAAGCTGATCGGGCGGCATAACGAGGCGAACGCACTGGCGGCGCTCGCCATCGGTGATGCGCTGGGGTTACCGCGCTCGGCCATGCAGGCCAGTCTCAAGACTTTTGCCGGTTTACCGCACCGTATGGAGTGGGTCGCTGAGCGCGCAGGGGTGCGCTACGTCAATGACTCGAAAGGCACAAATGTCGGTGCCACGCTGGCGGCGGTGGCCGGGCTTGCACAGCCATTGGTGCTGATTGCCGGGGGTGATGGCAAAGGCCAGGATTTCTCGCCGCTCGTAGCCGCACTGCGTGATCGAGCAAGACTGGTCGTGCTGATCGGTCGCGATGCTCCAAAGATTGCGGAGGCTTTGTCGGGTAGCGTGCCCACACGTTGCGTAGCAAATATCGAGGAGGCGGTGACGGTCGCGGCCGCTACAGCGTTGCCGGGCGACACCGTGTTGCTCTCGCCGGCCTGCTCGAGTCTCGACATGTTCCGCGATTACGCGCAACGCGGGGAAATATTCCGTGACTGCGTCTTGAGGGGCTTGGCATGAGCAGCTTCACGTTGCCGTCGGGCCGCGGCGGTCGGTCGATCCCGATTCACCTCGATGGGGTGTTGATCGGGCTCGTGTTTGCGATCGTCTTGCTGGGTCTTGTGATCGTGACCTCCGCTTCCATGTCGATGGCGAGTCAGGGCGGGGGCTCGCCGTTTGCTTACCTTGAGCGGCAACTCGTGCTCGTGTTGGCAGGCTCAGTGGGTGCCGTAATCGCCTTCGCCGTTCGCAGCGAGCTTTTGGAGAAGTGGTCATTTCCGCTACTGCTGCTCGCGGCGGTGTTGTTGTTGCTGGTACTGATCCCGGGTATTGGCCATGTGGTCAATGGCAGTCGCCGCTGGATTCGTGTGGCCGGAGTTGGCTTTCAGGTGTCAGAGGCGACGCGGGTGATGGTGCTCGTCTTCATTGCGAGTTATGCCGTGCGTCGTGAGGAAGAGCTGCGCAGCAGCTTCAAGGGACTGTTGAAGCCCTTGCTGTTGCTCGGAGTTTTCTTTGTTCTCTTGTTGTTGGAGCCTGATTTCGGCGCAGCGGTGGTACTGCTGGCGACCGCCTGCGGTGTGCTTTTCATGGCGGGTGCGCGTTGGCGCGATCTCATCGGGCTGGCGGTGGTGGGCGGTGGCCTACTGACCTGGGTGGCGATGTCTTCCGAGTATCGCTTGCGGCGTCTGACGAGTTTTCGCAATCCTTGGCTGGATCCCTTCGACAGCGGCTTCCAATTGACGCAAAGCCTGATTGCCATCGGCCGCGGCGGCTGGACGGGCGTGGGTTTGGGCGAGAGTGTGCAGAAGCTATTTTATTTGCCCGAAGCACACACCGACTTCCTGTTTGCCGTGCTGGCCGAGGAACTCGGTTTGCTCGGCGTGTTGTTGACGGTGGCTTTGTTCTGCGCCCTGTCTTGGCGAGCAATGCACATTGCCCGCCTCGCCAGCGATGCGGGTCTTAAGTTTCAGGCCTACATCGCAGCAGGGTTCGCGATCTGGGTGGGATTGCAGAGTTTCATCAATATCGGGGTCAACATGGGGCTCCTGCCGACCAAAGGTTTGACCCTGCCGTTCATGAGCTATGGTCGCTCGAGCATGCTGGTTGCGCTCGCTTGGGTCGGGATGGTGTTGCGTGTGTATCACGAGGCGGTACTCGCAGCCAAAGGTCCGGCTGCGATCAACCTGCGCGGCAGTGCCTCTCGAGTGGACGACAGTGGCGCCGCACCCTTGGGGCTCGCGGCCGCGCGCAAGGGGGTCGCATGAAACCGCGCATCCTCATCATGGCAGGGGGTACGGGCGGTCATGTTTTCCCGGCGCTTTCTTTGGCCTCGGCGCTGCGCGAGCAAGGCTGCGAGACGGTCTGGCTCGGCACGCGCGCCGGGATCGAGGCGCGTTTGGTACCTGCTGCCGGTATCCGTGTTGAATTCCTTGATGTCGGCGGCTTACGCGGCAAGGGTTGGTCGAATTGGCTGCTCGCTCCCTGGCGAGTGGTGCGAGCGCTGTGGGCGGCTTGTCGCATCATTCGTCGGCAACGTCCCGCTGCCGTGGTCGGGCTCGGTGGCTACGTGACAGGTCCGGGGGGGCTTGCTGCCTGGCTGTGTCGCCGACCGTTGATCATTCATGAGCAGAATGCCATCGCGGGGTTCACCAATCGCATCCTTGCGCGGTTTGCCGATGAGGTGCTGGAAGCCTTTGCAGGCAGCTTCGGTAAAGGCGTCAAGACGCGTTGTATCGGCAATCCGGTACGCAAAGAATTCCTGCAGATCGAGGCGCCCACGACCCGTTACGCCACCCGCAGTGGTGCGCTCGAATTATTGGTCGTGGGGGGCAGTCAGGGTGCGGCACGACTCAACGCCGTCGTCCCCGAAGCGCTTGCGCTGCTGCAAGGCAAACTGGATCTGCGGGTTCGGCATCAATGCGGCAGTCGCGGTGTGGCGGCGACCGAGGCGCGTTATGCCAAGTACGGTGTGTCGGCGGAGATCCTGCCTTTCATCGACGACATGCCGCAGGCCTATGCCCGCGCGGATCTCATCCTTTGTCGCGCGGGCGCCTTGACGGTGTCCGAGGTCGCAGCCGCCGGTATTGCAGCCATCTTTGTGCCCTTTCCTGCAGCGGTGGATGATCACCAGACGCGCAACGCCTTGGCACTGGTCGAGGATGGCGCTGCCATCTTGCTGCCCGAGGGCTCGCTCTCAGCCGAGACGCTGGCGGAAACCTTGCTGCGTATCGGTGCAGATCGACAACCGCTTGCACAGATGGCTGAGCGCGCTCGCGCTCGCGCTCTGCCACAGGCGACGGAGTCTTTGGCGCAGGTTTGTCTGCAGGCGGCTGGGGTGACGGCATGAACAACACCCGCATGCGTCGTATCAACACCATCCACTTCGTCGGCATCGGCGGCAGTGGCATGGGTGGCATCGCCGAAGTACTGCTGAACCTCGGCTACGCCGTGCAAGGCAGTGACCTGCGTCCGAGCGCGACCACGCTCCAGCTCGAGGCCATGGGCGCAAAGATTTATTTTGGTCATCGCACCAGCAATATTGAAGGTGCAGATGTCGTCGTGGTCTCCTCGGCGATTGTGCAGGATAACCCCGAGGTGGTGGCAGCCCGCCAAGCTCGGATCCCTGTGGTGCCAAGAGCGCAGATGCTCGGTGAGCTCATGCGCCTGCGCTCGGCGGTGGCGGTGGCGGGCACGCATGGCAAGACGACCACGACCAGCCTCGTCGCCTCGGTGTTGGCGGAAGGGGGGCTTGATCCGACCTACGTGATCGGTGGGCGACTCAAAAGTTCGGGTCGCAATGCCAGACTCGGTGATGGCGAGTATCTGGTTGCCGAAGCCGATGAGAGCGATGCCTCGTTTCTGCATCTGCAGCCCCTGATCGCCGTGGTCACCAACATCGACAATGATCATCTCTCGACACATGACGGTGACTTCGATCGCCTCCGTCAAAGTTTTGTCGATTTTTTGCATAACCTGCCGTTTTATGGACTGGCGGTGATGTGTCTGGATGATCCCGAGGTCAAGGGCATCCTCGAGCGGGTCGAGAGGCCCCTGCTGACCTACGGTATCGACTCACCCCAGGCGGACGTGCGTGCCGTCAACGTCCGCCGCGACGGGTTACATACTCACTTTGACGTCCAGCGTCCGCAGCGTCCACTCCTGCCGATCATGCTGAATCTGCCGGGCCGGCACAATATTTTGAATTCTTTGGCAGCTATTGCGGTCGCCACGGAGCTTGCCGTGGGTGATGCCGCGATTCAAAAGGCGCTGGCATCCTTTCAAGGGGTGGATCGGCGTTTGCAGCGGATCGGGCGGATTGCGCTGGCCGAGGGCGAGGTCGAAGTCATCGATGACTATGGCCATCATCCCACCGAGATTCGTGCCACCCTCGATGCGGTGCGTCAGGTGCATCCGGCAGCACGCTTGGTGCTCGCCTTTCAGCCGCATCGCTACAGCCGTACGCGCGATTTGCTGGATGATTTTGCGCGCGTGCTGGCCGACGCCGATGTGTTGCTCGTGACCGAGGTCTATGCAGCCGGTGAAGCGCCCATCGCGGGTGCGGACGGCAGGGCCATTTGCCGCGCCATCCGCTCGCAGGGTCGTATCGAGCCTATTTTTGTGCCCGAGGTCGAGGCCTTGGCCGATGCCTTGCGCAATGTGCTGCGTGCTGGCGACGTGGTGCTGGCGATGGGGGCAGGGACTATCAGCCAAGTCGCGCATGGACTACCCGCGGCGCTCGCGGCAGGCCCAGCTGTGGCCGCCCCGGCTGTGGCTGCCACCGATGCGAGAGCGGTCCCATGAGTTTTGCGTTCGAGCGATTTGCCGGCCGACTGCGACGCGATGAGCCCATGTCGCGCCATACATCGTGGCATGTTGGTGGACCGGCTGAGTTTTTCTTTGAGCCAGAGGATCGGGCGGATCTGGCCGCCTTCCTGCGTGCGCTGCCGGTCGAGGTGCCGCTCACCTGGGTGGGTCTGGGCAGTAATCTCTTGGTGCGTGATGGCGGCATCAAAGGCGCGGTCATTTGTTTGCATCGTGCACTCGGAGGCCTCGAGCGGCGTGACACGACCGACGTCTGGTGCGAGGCGGGCGTCCCGTGCGCGCGGCTTGCCCGTCAGTGCGTGCGCTGGCAACTCGGTCCGGCTGAATTCTTTGCAGGTATCCCGGGAACCTTGGGCGGTGCGTTGGCCATGAATGCGGGTGCGTTCGGTGGCGAGACTTGGCGCCATGTCACCGAAGTCGAAGTCATCAATCGACGTGGTGAAGAGCGCGTGCGCGCCGCGAGTGAATACCGAACCCGCTATCGCCACGTGCAGCCCCCCGTCAGCGATGAGGCATTTTTGGCCGCGCGCCTGCGCTTTGAGCAGCAGCCTGCCGCACAGCTCGAGGCCATTCGCGATTTGCTGGTCGAGCGCAAGGCGAAGCAGCCGATTGGTGAATGGAGCTGCGGGTCCGTGTTCACCAATCCGCCCGGACAGCATGCCGCGCAGCTGATCGAGGCCTGCGGCCTGAAGGGAATGCGCGTGGGTGGCGCCAGTGTCTCGAGCAAACATGCCAACTTCATCATCAATCAAGGCGAGGCCAGTGCCGCCGATCTCGAATCTCTCATTCGATCGGTGCAACAGCAGGTGGAGGCCCGCTTCGGTGTGGTGCTTGAGACCGAGGTTCGGATCGTGGGAGAGGCAGCATGAGCCGGCTGCGACATGACCCCGCCCGTCTGCGCGCCGTGACCGACCCGAGAGAGTTTGGTCGGGTGGCCGTGCTTCTGGGTGGAGATTCCGCTGAGCGCGAGATTTCTTTGAAGTCCGGCAACGCCGTGCTGTCGGCTTTGGTGAGTCGAGGTATCGACGCGGTGGCATTCGATCCGCGCGAGCGTGCACTCACAGACTTGGTCGCAGAGCGCTTCGATCGTGTGTGGATTGCATTGCATGGCCCGGGTGGCGAGGATGGCAGTTTGCAGGGCGCCCTTGAGCATCTTGGCTTGCCGTATACGGGCAGTGGGGTGCTCGGTTCGGCACTATGCATGGACAAGCTTCGAACCAAGCAGCTCGCCCTTGCTGCCGGTATACCGACCGCTGATTGCGTGCAGCTCAAAACATCGCAGGATCTGGATCTCGCCCTCTCGCGTCTCGGTCTGCCGCTCATCGTCAAACCCGCGACTCAGGGCTCGTCCGTCGGCATGAGCAAGGTGGAACGGGCCGAAGATTTGCAGGCAGCTTGGGAGTCCGCTTCACAGCACGATCGCAGCGTGTTTGCTGAAGCCTGGATCCGGGGTGCGGAGTACACCGTGGCGGTGTTGCAGGGTGCGGCACTGCCGGCGATTCGCATCGAAACGCCGCGGGAGTTTTACGACTACGAGGCCAAATATTTCCGCGAGGATACGCGTTATCACTGCCCTTGCGGCCTCTCGGACGAGGCGGAGCAACATTTGCGCGCACTCGCGCTCGGCGCTTTCGAGGCCGTGGCGGCAGAGGGTTGGGGCCGAGTGGATTTCATGATGGATAGCAGCGGTCGGCCGTTGCTGCTCGAGATCAACACGGTACCGGGCATGACCGATCACAGTCTTGTGCCGATGGCGGCGCGTGCCGCAGGGATCGATTTCGAAACGCTGGTCTGGCGTGTGCTCGAGACCAGCCTGGTGCGCTCATCATGATGGCCCTCGGCAAGTCACGTAACCGTCGACGCAGCACCGAGCAGGGCTGGAGTTGGCCAAAGATGGATTGGCAGCGGCTGATGTCGAGTCTCGCGGGTGTGATTGCGGTCGGATTGCTCGGCTTGGCGATCGCCTTTGCTCTTGATCAGCCTATCGAGCAGCTGAAACTGCAAGGCCGCTTCCAGCGCGTAACCCCCATGGAGGTCGAGCAGGTTGTCAAAGAATCGGTAGCAGAAGCGGGCTTCGTCAGCGTCGATCTGCGTGCGCTTCAAGCGGACATCGAGGCCCTGCCGTGGGTGGATAAGGCCAGCGTCGGGCGGGCGTGGCCGCGGGGCCTTGCTATCGAGATCAAAGAACAAGTCGCAGTGGCTCGCTGGGGTGAGCGGGGTTTGTTGAATGCGCGTGGCGAGCTTTTCCTGGAGGAGGCGCGCTTCATCCCGCCCGAGTTGCCGCGCCTGTCTGGGCCAGATGGCGCAGCGAGTCTAGTGGGTCAAAGATTTTTGGCGAGTCAAGGGTCACTCATCGCGGGGGGCGTGCGACTCGCCGCGATGAGTCTTGATGAGCGCGGTTCGTGGAGCATCAATCTCGACAACGGCATCAGTGTGCGGCTGGGTCGGCGCGACGTGGATCAGCGCTTTGAGCGCTTCATCGCCGCAGCGCTACGCCTCGTGGTGCAACGCGCAACTGAGCTGCAGTACGTCGATATGCGTTATTCCAATGGGTTTGCAATTGGTTGGCGGGATGGCAAGCGCATAGCCAATCTCGAAACGGAGGATGACGGTCTTTGAGGCCGATCAAAAAAGGATATGGCGAGGAAACCTGACAGACAATTGATTGTGGGCCTGGACATCGGCACCTCCAAGGTCGTGGCCTTGGTGGGTGAAGTGACTGCTGACCAGGGCATTGAAGTCATCGGCATAGGCTCGCATCCGTCGCGGGGTCTGAAGCGTGGTGTCGTGGTCAATATCGAATCCACGGTTCAATCCATCCAGCGCGCGGTGGAGGAAGCGGAGCTGATGGCCGGCTGCGAAATCCATTCCGTATTTGCTGGCATTGCTGGCAGTCACGTGCGCAGCCTCAATTCCCATGGTGTGGTCGCCATTCGCGATCGCGAGGTGCAGCCCGCTGATGTGGAGCATGTGATCGATGCAGCCAAGGCGGTCGCTATTCCGGCAGATCAAAAAATTCTGCATGTGCTGCCGCAGGAATTCATCATCGACGGTCAGGAAGGTATTCGTGATCCGGTGGGTATGTCGGGTGTACGGCTTGAGGCCAAGGTGCATATCGTCACCGGTGCCGAAAGTGCCGCGCAAAACATCGAAAAATGTATTCAGCGTTGCGGGCTTGCCGTCGATGACGTTGTACTGGAACAGCTTGCTTCGAGCTATTCCGCTTTGACCGAGGATGAGAAGGATCTCGGCGTCTGTCTCGTGGATATCGGTGGTGGCACCACCGACATCGCCGTGTTTTCGCATGGTGCGATCCGGCACACCGCTGTCATTCCCATCGCCGGTGATCAGGTGACCAATGATATCGCTGTATCCATGCGCACGCCGACGCAGAATGCCGAAGAAATCAAGCTGCGTTATGCCTGTGCGCTCTCGCAACTGGCCAATCCGGATGAGACCATCGAGGTGCCGAGTGTCGGGGACCGTCCTGCGCGTCGCTTGGCGCGGCAGACGCTGGCCGAGATCGTGGAGCCCCGCTACGAAGAATTATTTGGCCTGATCCATGAAGAGCTGCGTCGCAGCGGCTTCGAGGAAGTGATCGCGGCCGGCATCGTGCTGACGGGCGGCAGTTCGAAGATGGAAGGCGCGATCGAGCTTGCCGAGGAAGTTTTTCACGTGCCCGTGCGCCTTGGCATGCCGAGCGGCGTCCGAGGTCTCGCCGAGGTGGCGAACAATCCGATTCACTCGACAGGCGTCGGGCTTCTGCTCTATGGGCGTGATCACAGCGCACCAGGCCCGCGCTCGAGAGTGTTGGCGGGAGGTGCCCGCAGCATGCTCGATCGTATGCGCAACTGGTTCCAAGGGAATTTTTGATCAGCAGTTTTATTTGATGCAATTTTTGTTTAACGGAAGAGGAGTCTGCATATGTTTGAACTGATGGACGCATACACGCAAAGTGCCGTCATCAAGGTGCTGGGCATCGGTGGTGGCGGTGGTAATGCCGTCTCGCACATGGCGCAAAGTGGCATCGAGGGGGTGGAGTTCATGTGCATCAATACTGATGCTCAGGCGCTCAAGAACTCCAACGTCAAGACCGCCTTGCAGATCGGCACCAATCTCACCAAAGGTCTCGGTGCCGGCGCGAATCCGGATGTCGGCCGGCAGGCCGCCATGGAGGATCGCGATCGCATCATCGAAATGATCGAAGGTTGCGACATGTTGTTCCTCACCGCAGGCATGGGCGGTGGCACGGGTACGGGCGCAGCGCCGGTGGTCGCTCAGGTTGCACGCGAGATGGACATCCTGACCGTGGCGGTGGTGACCCGGCCTTTCATCATGGAGGGCGGCAAGCGTGCGGCAGTGGCGGCTCAGGGCATGCAGGAGCTTGCCAAGCATGTCGATTCTCTCATCACCATCCCCAATCAAAAATTGTTGACGGTGCTCGGACCCAAGACCACGCTGCTCGATGCGTTCCGCAGCGCCAACGGTGTGCTGCAAGGTGCCGTGCAGGGTATCGCCGAGCTCATCACCCGCCCGGGTCTCATCAACGTCGACTTTGCCGACGTACGTACCGTGATGAGTGAAACCGGCATGGCCATGATGGGCTCCGGCCATGCGAGCGGCGAAGACCGTGCGCGGGTTGCCGCCGAAATGGCGGTGTCCTCGCCCTTGCTGGAGGACGTCAACCTGTCGGGTGCACGCGGCATTCTCGTCAACGTCACCGCGGGTCTCGATCTCGGTATCGGTGAGTTCGAAGAGGTGGGTAACATCGTCAAAGAATTCGCTTCCGAGGATGCGACGGTGGTGGTCGGCACGGTCATTGATCCGGAGCTCAGCAACGAGTTACGGGTCACGGTGGTGGCGACGGGCCTCGGTCAGCCGCAAGCTGCCGTGATGGCGCCGCCGCGGGTTGCCGTCGCGTCGACAAGTGCCGTCGCTGCCCGCAGCTTCAGCGAGCCAGCCCCGCGGGTACGTCGTCCGGTCGTGGTGCCTTCGGATTACGCCAAGCTCGATGAGCCTGCAGTGCATCGCTTCAAGGCCGCGGTGGGTGATGGTCTGCGACCGGACCCGGAGCCGGTGGAAGATATCCTCGACATTCCGGCCTTCCTGCGTCGGCAGGCCGACTGAGTCGATCGGGCCCCGCCAGGTGCAGCAGACCTCTTGGCGGGGCCCGAAACAGGTACACTGCTGCTCTTTCGGTTGGGGGCTCCATGGTCGGACAACGCACGTTGAAGAACACCATCCGCGCAAGCGGGGTCGGTTTGCATACCGGCAAGCGGGTGCTCATGACCTTGCGTCCGGCCGCGCCCGACACCGGCATTGTGTTTCGTCGTACAGATTTGGCGACTCCGGTCGAGATTCCAGCTCGGGCAGAGAACGTGGGTGAGACCACGCTCGGTACCTCGCTCGTGGTGGGGTCGGCCAGGGTGTCGACGGTGGAGCACTTGTTGTCGGCTTTTGCGGGTCTCGGCATCGACAACGCTCTCGTTGAGGTGAGCGCGCCCGAAGTGCCGATCATGGACGGGAGTGCGGGCCCCTTCGTTTTTTTGCTGCAGTCGGCAGGCATCGAAGAGCAGCGCACGCCCAAGCGCTTCATTCGTATCCGCAAGAGCGTGCAAGTCGAAGAGGGTGACAAATGGGCCCGCTTCGATCCTTTTGACGGCTTCAAGGTCAATTTCGAAATCGAATTCAATCATCCGATTTTCAAGCGTCGTGCACAGCGCGCGACCATGGATTTTTCCACCACTTCGTTTCTCAAAGAAATAAGTCGTGCACGCACTTTTGGCTTCATGCGTGATCTTGAGTCCATGCGCGCCCGTAATCTGGCGCTCGGTGGCACGCTCGACAATGCGATCGTGCTCGATGACACTCAGGTGCTGAATGAAGGTGGCTTGCGTTACGAAGATGAGTTCGTGAAGCACAAGATCCTCGATGCGATCGGTGATCTGTATTTGCTGGGTTACAGCCTGATCGGCGAATTCAGCGGCTTCAAATCAGGACATGGTCTCAACAATCGGTTGTTGCGTACTTTGCTCGCCGACACCAGCGCCTGGGAGGCCGTAGTGTTCGAGCGACCCGAGGATGCGCCGATCTCCTATGCGCGAGCGCCTGTGCTGGCTGCGGCTGGTTGAATCTGCACTCGCCAGCCACTCGGTGCGGGGTGAATCCCCTCGATCAGGGCGGGCCACCAACTCGGCAGCTCATAGCGCAGTCGGCTCGCCCAACTCGCCGATGTCACATAGAACACCAGCGTTCCCTCACGCTCAATGATATTGAGCACCGCAGCCGCCAGCGCGGAGGGCGCGAGGGTGCGAAAGCGCACTTGCCAGTGCTCCTCGGTCTGAACCTGGGTTTTTCTGGCCTCGACCCCCAACCCATGCCGGTTCAGTAAGTCTTTGATTTCAAAAGGCTTACTTTGCGCTCGTTGGCCGCTGAGTGCGCTTCGGTGGCGATGTGGGTTGTCTCGCAGAGGCGGTTTCGGCATAGTTCCGTCTTTATACACGAGGGGCCGTCGGGCGGCGGCCCTGTGGCGCCACCTAGGCTACAGGCGAGCGACTATGTCACGGCCCAACATCAACTCGAATCCGGAGCCCTCGCGGTGCGCCTGACGGTGTTCTTGCGACGCGCGAGCGGTGCCTCCCGCTTCGAGATGTCCTGGGTGGCAGCGCTGAGTGTGGTCTCGTTCACGCTCATCGGATTGTTGGGCGTAGCCTTTACGGCCGGCCTCAGCCTTGGAGAGCGGGCAGCCGGCTTCCGCCAAGCCACTCCCTCTGATCTTGCTACCTTGTCCGCCGAGCAAAAGGCTGAGCTCGATCGCCTGCGCGCGCGCGTGCAGGAGCGCATTGACTCGCTCGCTGCGCGCATGGGCCAGGTCAATGCCCACGTCATTCGGCTGGATGCGCTCGGTAAACGACTGGTCGAGATGGCGGATATCGACTCCAAAGAATTTGACTTCGACGTCACGCCCGCGATCGGCGGCCCCGAGTCCGAGGGTCTGCCTGCCGAGGTCAGCGATCTTGCGGCCTTGTTCGATAATTTGGAGACCCGCCTGAGCCGGCGTGATACGCAGCTTGCGGTGCTCGAGCAGGTAATCATGCAACGCGAGCTTCGCGCCCAGATCGTGCCCGAAGGGCGTCCCGTGCAGCGCGGCTTTCTGTCCTCCGCCTACGGTATGCGCACCGACCCGTTCACCGGTCGCAATGCCTTTCATCGCGGCATCGACTTTGCGGGCAATACCGGCGATCCCGTGATTGCCGTCGGTGCGGGCGTCGTCACGTATGTGGGGCGGCGCGTCGGCTACGGCTACGTCGTCGATGTGAGTCATGGCGATGGTTTTGTCACCCGCTACGCGCACAACTCCGCCGTTACCGTCACTCTGGGGGAGACCGTCACACGCGGGCAGCAGCTCGCGCTGATGGGCTCAACCGGTCGATCGACGGGGCCGCATGTGCACTTCGAAGTGTTACGCAACGGACGTCCGGTCAATCCTCTGAGCTACCTCGGCGGTTAAGACCCCCTCGATTGACGTCCGGAGCCGTCGACGATTCCCCGAGACGGCCTCCACTCCTTAAACTAGCGCACCTTTACACGGGCGCTTTGGCGCAGGGTTACTCCCAGTGATGCAATTTTTGACGCGTATTTTCGGTAGCCGCAATGATCGGTTGTTGCGGGTCATGACCCGAGACGTGCGTGCTGCAGCCGGCTTTGAGCCGGATTTGCAGGCGCTCGACGATGCCTCCTTGAAGGCAAAGACCGACGAGTTCAAATCACGGCTCGCCGCTGGCGAAACCCTGGATACCTTGCTACCCGAAGCCTTTGCGGTGGTGCGCGAGGCGGCACGTCGTGCCCTCGGCATGCGTCATTTCGACGTACAGCTGATTGGTGGCATGGCGCTACACCGTGGCCGTATCGCCGAGATGCGTACCGGTGAGGGCAAAACATTGGTTGCGACCCTGCCGGCCTACCTCAATGCCCTGAGCGGCGAGGGAGTGCATGTGGTCACTGTCAATGAATACCTCGCGCAACGCGATGCGGAGTGGATG
>CAZHLL010000035.1:0-22439 GCA_964533305.1 uncultured Acidibacter sp. | reverse complement strand
CAGCCGATTGACATCAACCTCATCCAACGAATCGAGCGCCTCGCAAGTAGCCCGCGCCGCCGCCAACGTGGTGTAGTACGTCACCCGACGCTGCACCGCCTCGCGACGAATCGAGTGCGACTCACGCACCGCCTGCTTGCCCTCGGTCGTGTTGACAATGAGCACTATTTCACCATTTTTGATCATGTCAACACAGTGGGGTCGCCCCTCACGAACTTTGTTGACCTCGCCGCAGGCGAGACCCGCCTCGCGAATCACCGCCGCCGTACCCGAGGTGGCGACGAGATCAAAACCTTTGGCGAGCAGTTTTTGCGCAAGCGTGACGATCAAAGGCTTGTCACGGTCGCGGACACTCAAAAAACAGGTGCCGCTGCGCGGCAAAATCACGCTGGATGCCGCCTGCGCCTTGGCATAGGCCTCACCGAAGCTGCGGCCCGTGCCCATGACCTCGCCGGTGGACTTCATCTCGGGCCCGAGCATGGGGTCGGCTTCGGGGAACTTGACGAAAGGAAACACCGCTTCTTTGACCGAAAAATACGCGGGCACCACTTCGCGCGTCACCCCAAGCTCGGCAAGCTTGCGCCCCGACATCACCCGCGCGCCCACCTTGGCCAAAGGGATACCCGTGGCCTTGGAAACAAACGGCGCGGTGCGTGACGCACGCGGATTGACTTCCAGTACAAAGATTTGACCATTCTGGATCGCGAACTGGATATTCATCAAGCCGATCACGTTCAAGCCCAAGGCGAGCTTGCGGGTTTGCTCGCGCAATTCGGCCTGCACCGCTTGCGAGAGGCTGTTGGGTGGCAGGCAGCAACCCGAATCACCCGAGTGGACACCCGCCTGCTCGACGTGCTCCATGATGCCGCCGATGATCACGCTCTCGCCATCACAAACGGCATCGACATCGACCTCGATCGCATCATCCAGGAATCGATCGAGCAACACCGGGCTTTCATTGGAGACCTTGACGGCATCGGTCATGTACGCGCGTAGATCATCCTCACCAAAAACGATTTCCATGGCCCGGCCACCAAGCACATAAGAAGGTCGCACGACGAGCGGAAATCCGACCTCAGCCGCGAGCGTCAAGGCGTCGGCTTCGGTGCGCGCGGTCGCGTTGGCAGGCTGACGCAAGCCAAGCTTCTGTACCAATTTTTGAAAACGCTCGCGATCCTCGGCGGCATCGATGGCATCGGGCGAAGTGCCGATGATGGGCGCCCCAGCCGCCTGCAGCGCACGGCACAGCTTGAGCGGTGTCTGACCACCGTATTGCACGATGACACCCTCGGGTTTTTCCTTGTCGATAACCTCGAGCACATCCTCCAACGTCAAGGGCTCAAAATAAAGCCGATCGGAGGTGTCGTAGTCGGTCGAGACCGTCTCGGGGTTGCAGTTGATCATGATGGTTTCGAAACCATCCTCACGCAGCGCGAGCGCCGCGTGCACACAGCAATAATCGAACTCGATGCCCTGTCCAATGCGGTTTGGGCCACCGCCCAAAATGACGATTTTGCGACGCGAGGTCGGCATCGCCTCGCACTCGCGTTCATAGGTGGAATAGAGATAAGCGGTGGACGTCGCGAACTCCGCCGCGCAGGTATCCACGCGCTTGTAGACCGGGCGAATCCCAAGCGCCTGTCGATGCGCGCGCAGCGCCTGCTCGGGCACGCCCACCAAATGCGCGAGACGGCTATCGGCAAACCCCCGCCGCTTGAGCGACCACAAGCGATCGGCATCGAGCGCGGCCATGCCAGCCGCCGCCACTTCAGCTTCGGTCTGGACCAACAACTCGATCTCGGACAAAAACCAGGGATCGATTGCGGAGAGCTCATGCACTTGGCTGAGCGACCAGCTGGCCCGAAACGCATCCGCGACATAGCGCAAGCGATCGGGGCCCGGCATCCGCAGCTCTTGCGCAACGCGGGTCGCGGTTTCTTCATCAAAAATAAAACGGGTGCCGCTCTGCTCGATCACGGGCGAGAGACCGTCCAAACCGGTTTCAAGTCCACGCAGGGCCTTTTGCAGCGATTCGCTGAAGGTGCGACCAATCGCCATGACCTCACCCACCGACTTCATTTGCGTGGTCAGTCTGTCGTTGGCACCCTTGAATTTCTCGAAGGTGAACCGCGGAATCTTGGTGACCACATAGTCGATGGCCGGCTCAAAAGACGCGGGCGTTGCCCCGCCCGTGATGTCGTTGCGCAATTCATCAAGCGTGTACCCCACCGCGAGCTTGGCTGCGACCTTGGCGATCGGAAAGCCCGTTGCCTTGGAAGCAAGCGCCGAGGAGCGCGACACACGCGGGTTCATCTCGATAACGATCACCCGACCATCTGCGGGATTGACCGCAAACTGCACGTTGGAGCCACCCGTATCCACGCCGATCTTGCGCAGCACGGCGATCGAGGCGTCACGCAGCCGTTGATATTCTTTGTCCGTCAGCGTCTGAGCGGGCGCGACCGTAATCGAATCGCCGGTGTGCACCCCCATGGGATCCAGATTCTCAATCGAGCAGATGATGATGCAGTTATCGGCGCGATCGCGCACGACTTCCATCTCGAATTCCTTCCAACCGAGTACGGATTCTTCGATCAGCACTTCGTTGGTGGGCGAGGCATCGAGACCCCGCAGGACGATCGACTCGAACTCTTCTCGGTTGTAGGCGATGCCACCGCCTGATCCACCCAAGGTGAAGGAGGGACGAATGACACAGGGAAATCCGAGCGGCCCCTGGATCTCAAGCGCCTGCTCCAGATTTTTGGCGACCGCTGCCCGCGCGCACTCAAGCCCGATCTCGCCCATCGCCACTCGAAAGCGCTCACGGTCCTCAGCCATGTCGATGGCATCGCGCGAGGCGCCGATCAATTCCACGCCGAATTCTTTGAGCACACCCTCGCGTACGAGATCGAGTGCCGTATTGAGCGCCGTCTGCCCGCCCATGGTGGGGAGCAGCGCGTCGGGCCGCTCTTTTTCAATGATACGGGCGATGGTTCGCCAATTGATGGGTTCGATGTAGGTGGCATCGGCCATCTCGGGGTCGGTCATGATGGTCGCGGGATTGGAGTTAACGAGAATGACCCGATACCCCTCTTCGCGCAGCGCCTTGCAGGCCTGAGCGCCCGAGTAATCAAATTCGCAAGCCTGACCGATGACGATGGGGCCTGCTCCGATCAGCAGAATACTTTGGATGTCTGTTCTTTTTGGCATCTTGGATGTGACCGTCTGAAGCTTGATTCAAGCCGGGATGTGCAGTTACCCGCGACCGCGGCGGGCTGCCATCGCAGCGGTAAACTGTGCAAAGAGCGGCTGCACGTCTCGAGGGCCCGGGCTTGCCTCCGGGTGCCCCTGAAAGCCGAAAGCCGGCCGCTCGCGATGCGCAATGCCCTGCAGGCTGCCATCGAACAGCGAGCGGTGCGTGGCCCGCAGGGTCGCAGGCAAGCTCGCCTCATCAATGGCAAAGCCGTGGTTCTGTGAGGTAATCAAAACCCGCCCGGAGTCCAGATCCTGCACCGGGTGATTGGCACCATGGTGACCGAACTTCATCTTCACGGTTTGGGCCCCGGCGGCGAGCCCCAGCAACTGGTGGCCGAGGCAGATGCCGAACATCGGCAAATCCCGCTCAAGGAAATCACGAATCGCACGGATCGCATAATCACAGGGCTCGGGATCGCCCGGGCCATTCGAGAGAAATACACCTTCGGGTGCGAGCGCGAAGACGTCTGCTGACGTCGTTTTAGCGGGCACCACGGTGACGTCGCAGCCCGCATCCACCAATAAGCGCAGGATGTTGTGCTTGACGCCAAAATCATAGGCCACCACCCGATAAGGCGGCTGCACTTGCGCCCGGGTCACTGGCTCAAAGCCACTGCCCTCGCGCCACGCGCTTGCACTTTGCCGAGTCACGACCTGCGCAAGATCCATGCCTTTCAAACCCGGAAACGCCTGGGCCCGTTGCTCGGCATCGGCAATCAAAGAATTAATTCGACTTGCCTCGCCGCTGACGATGGCACCCGGCTGAGCGCCCTTCTCGCGCAGCACCCGAGTCAGGGCCCGGGTGTCCACATCGGCGATCGCCACCACACCATGCCGACGCAGAAATCCGCCAAGGCTCTCCTCGGCCCGCCAACTGCTGTGCTGACGCGGCAAGTCGCGGATCACGAGCCCCGCTGCGTGTACCCGATCGGATTCCATGTCGAGCGCATTGGCCCCGACATTACCGATATGCGGATAGGTCAACGTGACGATCTGTTGGGCGTAAGAAGGGTCGGAAAGAATTTCCTGATAACCGGTCATGGCGGTGTTGAAGACCACCTCACCGGAACACGCGCCGCTGGCGCCGATCGAGGTGCCGCGGAACGTGGAACCGTCCGCCAGCACCAGCACTGCATCATTCACTGGCACACCCGTGTCTTGACTGAACATCCCCGACACGGCCGCAGGGTCTAGATGAGCAAAGCGGGAGGCATTCTTGCGAATACCTCCCGCCTTGCACGGACTAACCCGGCTATGTCGGATTAGAAGGAAATTCTAAGTTTTCAGGGCTCTCCTGTCCATGAAAATCCCGGCCAAATCCGTAGATAAAGCCCCCGCAATGATAGGGAAAATAACCGCAGAAAAGCCTTTAACTAATTGACTTTAAACGGTTTTAACACCGAGTACGTCGCGCATCTCATAACGCCCCGGGGCTCGCCCGATCAGCCATTTGGCCGCCTCCAGCGCGCCGCGCGCAAAGATCATCCGATCGCTCGCGTAGTGCGCCAAGCTGAGAGACTCGCCGAGCCCGGCGAATCGGACTTCATGCTCACCGACAATGTCGCCGCCCCGAGTCACGGAAAAACCAATCGCTCCCGGGGCGCGTGGCACTCCGGTTTGATGACTCTCGACCATCCGCTGCTCGAGACGGTGGCCGCGACCCTCCGCCGCTGCGCGACCGAGCGTGAGGGCGGTGCCGGAGGGTGCATCGAGCTTGTGTCGATGATGGGCCTCATGGATCTCGATATCGAACTCCGTTGGCAGCGCCCGAGCTGCCGCTCGCACCAATTCGGTGAGCAGGGTGACCCCCAGACTCGTGTTGGCAGCGATCAAGATCGGAATACGCTGGGCGAGCGCGGCCACTTGTTCATCAAAGCCCGCCTCATGCCCCGTGGTGCCGACCACGGCCGCGACACCCGCCCGAGCACAGGCCTCTAGGTGCCGCACCGTACCCAGAGGTGAAGAAAAATCGACCATCACCTCGGCACCGGTCAGCGCCGCCTCAAGCTGATCCGTCACCTTGAGATCGAGTGCCGGCAGGCCAATCGCCGGACCCAAAGCCTGCCCTGCGCCCTGCGCATCAATGGCACCGATCAAGTCGACGTCAGCGCGTGTTGTCGCAAGTTTTGCGATCGCCTGGCCCATGCGACCACAGGCTCCAACGATGACCAAGCGCATGGTGACCCCCTGAGAATGGATGCCGACTTCAGAGACCGGCAAAAAACCGCTTCACGCCTTCAAAGAAACCCTGTTCGCGCGGCGAATGGGCGCGGCCGTCATGGCGCAGCGAGTCATCGAACTGCCGCAACAGATCCCGTTGCTCACTCGACAAGTTGACCGGCGTCTCGACCATCACGCGGCAATAAAGATCGCCCTGTGAGCCCCCTCGCACCGGCTTGACCCCCTTGCCGCGCAAGCGAAACACGCGGCCGGATTGGGTTTCAGCGGGGATCTTCAAAGAAACTTCACCCTCGAGGGTGGGCACATTCACCGCCCCACCGAGCACAGCCGTCGCGAACGACAACGGGACTTCGCAGGAGAGATCATCGCCCTCGCGCTCAAAAATAGGGTGTGGCCTGACATTGATTTCGACATAGAGATCGCCCGCCGGCCCGCCGTTGCGCCCGGCCTCGCCCTCGCCACCGAGGCGAATGCGATCGCCCGTGGAAACGCCAGCCGGCACCTTGACCGAGAGCTTTCGCGTGCGTCGCACCCGTCCCTGACCGAGGCAGGTGTCGCAGGGGTTGCTGATGATGCGGCCGGTGCCTCGACAGCGACTGCAAGGCTGCTGCAATTGGAAGAACCCCTGCTGAATGCGCATCTGCCCCGTGCCACCGCAGGTATCACAGGTGACCGGCGCAGACCCCTTGGCAGCGCCGCTGCCATGGCAGGTCTCGCATTCCATGAGGCGCGGGATCTCGATCTCGGAGGTGTGGCCAAAAACCGCCTGCGGCAGCTCGAGCTCGAGCTCGTAACGCAGATCGGCCCCGCGAAACACCTGATTGCGGCCACCTCGTCGGCCACCACCAAAGATATCGCCGAAGACCTCGCCAAAGATATCGCCGAAGTCGGCGCCACCAAATCCGCCGGCACCGCCACCCTGCCGCATGGCCTCAACGCCATCGTGGCCATGCTGATCGTACAGCGCGCGCTTCTGCGGCTCGGTGAGTACCTCGTAGGCTTCCTTGGCCTCCTTGAAACGCTCCTCTGCGGCGCTGTCACCCGGATTGCGATCCGGGTGATATTTCATCGCCAGGCGCCGATAGGCTTTTTTGATGTCGGCCTCACCCGCGTTGCGGGCAACACCGAGTACCTCGTAGTAATCGCGCTTGGCCATGACTGATTATCCGACAATCCCGTCGGGATCAGGACGCCTTTCGGTCCTTGTCGTCGCCTTTGACCTCTTCGAATTCGGCATCGAGCACATCGCCCTTGCCATCGCCGCCGCCCTCGCCGGCCGCGGACGCGTCGGCCCCACCGGCCGCCCCTTCGGCGCTTTGCGCGTAGGCCTGCTGCGCAATGCCGCTCGCCGCCTGCATCAACGCCTCGAGCTTCTTCTCGATTTTTTCCTTGTCGTCACCCTTCAGCACCGACTTGAGGTCGGAAAGGGCTGACTCCACCTTGGCGCGCTCCTCGGTCGGCACCTTGTCACCGAGGTCGGTGAGTGACTGCTCGACGCTGTGCACCATGCCATCGGCGCGGTTACGGGTTTCGATGAGCTCGCGGAATTTTTTGTCGTCCTCGGCATGCGCCTCGGCATCCGACACCATGCGCTTGATCTCATCCTCGGAGAGTCCCGAAGAGGCCTTGATGACAATGCGCTGCTCCTTGCCCGTCGCCTTGTCCTTGGCCGAAACATTGAGGATGCCGTTGGCGTCGATGTCAAAGGTCACTTCCACCTGCGGCGTACCGCGACGCGCGGGCGGAATGTCGGTGAGATCGAACTTGCCGAGCGACTTGTTGTCGATCGACCGCTCGCGCTCACCTTGCAGCACATGGATGGTGACCGCCGTCTGGTTGTCCTCGGCGGTCGAAAAGACCTGGGACGTCTTGGTTGGGATCGTGGTGTTCTTGTCGATGAGCTTGGTCATGACACCACCCAGGGTCTCAAGACCCAGCGACAGCGGCGTCACATCGAGCAGCAGCACATCCTTGACGTCGCCCGCGAGCACACCGCCCTGAATCGCGGCACCGACCGCCACGGCTTCATCGGGGTTGACATCCTTGCGCGGCTCGCGACCAAAGAAATCTTTGACCTGCTTTTGCACCAGCGGCATGCGGGTCTGACCACCCACCAGGATCACCTCGGAGACCTCGCTCGCAGCGAGGCCCGCATCCTTGAGCGCCACCTTGCAGGGCTCCATCGTACGCTTGACGAGATCTTCGACCAAAGATTCAAGCTTGGCCCGGGTCAATTTGACCGCCAAGTGCTTCGGACCTGACGCATCCATGGTGATGTACGGCAGGTTGATGTCGGTCTGCTGACTCGAGGAGAGCTCGATCTTGGCCTTCTCCGCCGCTTCCTTCAGGCGCTGCATCGCCAAAGGATCCTTGCGCACATCGACGCCCGATTCCTTGAGGAATTCTTCGGCCAGGTGATTGATGATGCGAAGGTCAAAATCCTCGCCGCCGAGGAAGGTGTCGCCATTGGTCGAGAGCACCTCGAACTGACGCTCGCCATCGACTTCGGCGATCTCGATGATGGAGACGTCAAAGGTGCCGCCACCGAGATCGTACACCGCGATCTTGCGGTCACCGCCCGACTTGTCGAGGCCATAGGCGAGCGCGGCCGCCGTCGGCTCATTGATGATGCGCTTGACGTTAAGCCCTGCGATGCGACCGGCATCCTTGGTCGCCTGTCGCTGCGAATCATTGAAATACGCGGGCACCGTGACCACTGCCTCGGTGACCTCCTCACCCAGAAAGTCCTCGGCGGTTTTTTTCATCTTCATCAGCACGCGCGCCGAAATCTCGGGCGGCGCCATCTTCTTGCCCTGCGCCTCGATCCAGGCGTCGCCGTTGTCGGCCTTGACGATCTTGTAGGGCACCATGTCGATGTCTTTCTGTACGATCGATTCGTCAAAACGACGACCAATCAGACGCTTGACGGCATGCAGCGTGTTCTGCGGATTGGTCACCGCCTGCCGCTTGGCCGACTGTCCGACCAGCACTTCGTCGTCCTTGGTGAAGGCGACGATGGACGGCGTGGTCCGATCGCCCTCGCTATTCTCGATCACGCGGGGCTTGCCGCCCTCCATGATGGCGACGCAGGAATTGGTGGTGCCGAGATCGATACCGATGACTTTACCCATGATGTACTACTCCGATGAGGGCGATCGCCCCGCGGGGCCGACGCCTGATAATGACTTGCTGCCTTTAGTGGGGCTGCCCAAAGCGGTATTCAAGCGCCTCGCGCGACAATCACGCGCGCGGCACGCAACAAGCGGCCATTGAGCAGGTAGCCGCGCTGGACCACGGCCAGCACCGAGTCAGGCTCGGCGGTGTCTGACGGTTGAGCCGCCATCGCCTCGTGCAGGTTGGCGTCAAAGGGCTGACCCAGCGGATCGATCTCGGTGATACCGGCGGCTTCGAGCGCTTTACCGAGCAGACGCAGGGTGGCCGCTTGTCCCTCGGCCAAGGCCGCTGCATCCGCCCGCGCGGCATTTTCCACCGCCAGATCCAAACTGTCTTTGACGGGCAATAACTCTTGTGCGAACCGCTCGAGCGCGAACCGATGGGCGTGCTCAACGTCGCGTTGAGCCCGTTTGCGGACGTTGTCGAGCTCGGCGACTGCGCGCAAGTACTGGTCTCGGTACTGCGCCGCCTCGGCCTTGACCGCCTCCAAGGCCGCCTGCAAATCCTCGCTACCCGCGCCACCGGCGACGTCAGATGGGCTATCCGATGCCTCTGCATTTGGCTGATCGGTGCCAGAATTCATATCAAATCTCCGGTTTAAATATTTGATTATTAGGAAAATATAACCCGAGACGAGCCTCGCTCGCCCGAGCTACTCGTTCACAGTGGGGATTAACGACGAGAATTCAAGGCGGAACCCAACAGTCGGGCTGTGACATCCACGATGGGGATCACTCGCTCGTAGGCCATCCGCGTTGGGCCAATCACGCCGATCACGCCCAGAATGCCCTCATCACCGCCGTAGGGCGCGGTGACGATGCTGCAGTCATCCAGCACTTGGTAGCCCGACTCCTTGCCGATGAAAATCTGCACCCCTTCGGCACGCAAGCTTTGATCCAGCAAACTGAGGAAGTCCCGCTTTTCGTTGAAGGCTTCGAACAGCCGTTTCAGCTTTTCGACGCTCGTCAGCTGGGCCGCACCCATCAGGTTGGTCTCACCCGCCACGATGTATTCAAGACCGCCCCCGCCCTGGCCCTGATTGAACACCTTCTGCGCCATGCCGATGGCCTCGAGCATCAAGCTGTTGAGGTGCTCACGATCCTGCTGCAACTGGCGCAGGATCTCGCTTCGGGCTTGATCCAAGGTACGGCCGACCAGCTGTTCGTTGAGGTATTGCGAGGCTCGTCGCAACTCCTCCGCGGAGTGACTGCGCGGAAGTTGAATGATGCGGTTCTGCACCTCACGATCATCGAACACCAGAATGACGAGAATCCGATTCTCGGACAGCGATACGAACTCAATTTGACTGATGGAGGCCAATTGCGGCCTCGGTACGGTGACCACTCCCGCGAGCTGTGTTACGCGCGACAAAAGCTGAGAAGCCTGTGCTACCAAGACTTTTGAATCTCCGTCCCGGTTGGACTCCAGCAGACCCTCCAGCTCGCCGGTGCCGACGGCGTCGAGCGCTCGTGATCGCAGCAAGGTATCGACAAAGAATCGATAACCCCGGTCGGTGGGAATACGCCCGGCGGAGGTGTGCGGAGAGATGACGAAGCCGAGCTCCTCGAGATCCGCCATCACGTTGCGGATGGTGGCCGAGGAGAGATTAAGGCCCGAATCACGCGACAACGCTCGCGATCCAACCGGCTGGCCATCACGGATATAGCTTGCGACGAGCACTCGCAACAGCTGCCGTGCCCGTTCGCTCAGCCGTTCTTCGTACTCTTGGGTCATGGGGTTTGAAGCTACCGAGTGCTTGTGAAACTCGTCAAGCGCCGCGTAAGGCATTGGTGCCGCGATAGCCCGCATGATAAAACGCGCATCTAGCGCGACCCCCTCCATCCAACCTCATTGGTACACCATGTCGGACATCCGCCGCTGTGGCTTAATCACTCGTTTTGCCGATGACCGCGTCAGCGAAAGCGCGCTGGTTCTGGCGGCGCACTTGCGTGCACGGGGTCTTGCGGTGCTCGCGCCCGAAGATGAACGCGAGCGGCTCGGACTCGAAAACGTGCAGTTCGTGGATGACGAAACGCTAGCGCGCGAAGCGGATCTCATGATCGCGATCGGCGGCGATGGCACGCTGCTCTATGCCGCACGGCTGGTGGCCGCCCGGGGCACACCGCTGCTCGGTATCAACCGGGGGCGGCTCGGCTTTCTCACTGACATCATGCCGGACGACATGCTGAGTGGGGTCGATGCGGCCTTGAGTGGTCAATGTCTGCGGGATGAGCGACAACTACTGCGGGCCGAGCTGCATCGGCGCGCTGATGGCGCCGTGCTACAGGGACTTGCGCTGAATGATGTCGTGTTACAGACCAGCAAAAGCGGTCAGTTGATTGATTACGACACCTGGATCGACGGCCACTTCGTCAATAGTCACGGCGGCGATGGTCTCGTGGTCGCCAGCGCGACGGGCTCCACCGCCTACGCACTCTCCTGCGGTGGACCGATCGTTGAGCCCTCGCTTGAAGTGATGGTCATCACGCCCATTTGCCCGCATACGCTGTCGGATCGACCGATTGTGGTCAGCGCGAGATCACGTATCGAGCTTGAGCTCGTCGAACGACCCGAGGCGCACGCCGAGGTCACCTGTGATGGTCGGGTGCTCGGTCGTCTGCCGCCGGGCGATCGCCTCATCATCACCACGCAAGAGAAGCGCATCACGCTCTTGCACCCTGAGGGTTACGATTATTTTCGGCTGCTGCGCAGCAAGCTCAATTGGGGCCGGCGCAGTTTTGATCTCGCGCGCTGAGACGCTCGATCCCATGCTGACGCAACTGCTGATTCGAAATTTCGCCATCATCGATTCGATCGAACTCGATGTACCGGCTGGCTTGACCGTGCTCACTGGCGAAACCGGTGCAGGCAAATCGATTCTCGTGGATGCGCTACAACTGCTGATTGGTGCCCGTGCCGGCGCCGAGGTCATCCGCCATGGATCGGATCGCGCCGAGATCAGTGCGCGCTTTGATGTCACAAGTGCCCCGCCCGATTTCGTCGCTTGGCTGGATGAACAAGGCATCGACATTTGCACCGATGACGGTGACCACGAACTCATCGTAAGACGCGTCATCAGTCGCGACGGCAAATCGCGCGCTTTCTTGAATGGCCAGCCCGTCAGCGTGCAGACCTTGCGAGACGGGGGACCCTGGCTGGCCGATATCCATGGCCAGCATGACTTTCAAGCGCTGATGCGAACCGCCGCGCAGCGCGACATGCTCGATCGGTTCGCGGGCTGCGGCGCGTTGGCCGCGCAGGTACACGCTGCTCACGAAAGTCATGTGTCGGCGCTGCAAGCCCTGGCCGAGCTTGAACAGAGCGCCGAGGAGCGCGAGCTGCGGATCGAGCGTCTGCAGCACCAGATCCAAGAAATCGATGCGCTGCAACTCCAACCCGGGGAGCCGGCCCGACTGGCACAGGAGAGGCTGCGCCTTGCGCATACTGGACGGCTGGCAGAGACCGCGCGTCAAGCCCTTGATGGACTGCACGACAGCGATCAGGGCAATGCCCGCGATTACGCCTCGCGCGCCGTCGCCGCACTACGCGGTGTGGCGGCGCTGGATGAGCGGCTGGCGGCGCTGCTGCCGGCGATGGAAGAAGCGCTGATTGGTCTCACCGACAGTGCGCGTGAACTTGCGCGTTATCTCGAAGGTCTGGAAGCCGACCCTGGACGTCAGGAAGTCGTCGAGCAGCGCCTTGCCACGCTGGAATCTTTGGCACGCAAGCATCGTTGCGAGGCCGACCAACTGCCTGAGATGGCCGAGCGGCTGCGTGCAGAGCTCGCCCCGCTGGAAGATGTCACAGGCGGCCTCGCCTCACGCCGGGCCGCCGTCAGCCACACGCTCGCCGATTGGCAGCAACTCGCCGAGCAGCTCTCTGCCGTCCGCCAACTCGCGGCCGAGCGTCTCTCGGGCGCCATTACGGAGCGGATGCAGACCCTCGGTATGGGAGGCGGTCGCTTCCACGTCGCGTTGAACCCGATGACAACGCCAGGCTCACGGCCGCACGGCCTCGAGGATGTGTCCTTTGATGTCACGGCCAATGCGGGGCAGCCCCTGCGCCCGCTCGCCAAAGTCGCCTCCGGTGGCGAGCTCTCGCGCTTGTCGCTCGCCGTGCAAGTGACGCTCGCGAGAGAAGCCGACAGTGCCGCCGCCATGAGCCGCCGTTGCATGGTGTTTGATGAAGTCGATGCTGGCGTCGGTGGCGCGGTGGCCGAAATCGTAGGCCGTGAGTTGGCGGCGCTCGGGCGTCACGCGCAGGTGCTGTGCGTGACGCATTTGCCGCAGGTGGCCGCTTTAGGTGAACACCACCTAAGGGTCAGCAAGCGTCAGCACAATGGGCAAACGCAGACCGAAATCAGCCCACTGATGGGTGCGTCGCGCATCGAAGAAATCGCGCGGATGCTGGGCGGTATCGATATCACCGACACCGCTCGCGAACATGCAGCTCAGATGCTGGCGGGCAACGCCGCGCCGCCATTCAATCCTCGGCGCGCTCGCGGTGGGGGCACTGCGGCTTCTGGCAGTGCCCGTAAATCACCAAAGCGTGATCGCTGATCGAGAATCCGTGGGCTTCGGCCACCGCCTGCTGACGCTCCTCGATGCCCTCGTCCATGAATTCCTCAACGTGACCGCAATCCACACACAGGATGTGGTCGTGATGGTCACCCGCGTTGAGCTCGAACACGGCCATACCATTGGCGAAATGATGCCGTGTCACGAGTCCGGCCGCCTCAAACTGGGTCAACACGCGATAAACCGTCGCAAGGCCGATGTCCTCGCGCAGATCCACCAGCCGGCGGTAAATGTCCTCGGCCGACAGGTGCCGATTGCCGCTGCTCTCGAGAATGTCCAGTATCTTGATTCGCGGCAGCGTGACTTTCAGGCCGGCTTTGCGAAGATCCTTGCCTTCCACTTGATCACCTGCTCGATGGAGTAGAATCGGCATTATGGTCCAAGATTGCACTCATGCTCCAGTGTTGCGTACCGGTCACTCGGTACGCTGCCGCGCCCTCCTCGTCTTGCTCGTGTTCACGCCACTGCTGGGGGGCTGCGTATATCGCATGGCCATCCAACAGGGCAATTTCCTCGATGTACGTCAAGTCGAGCAGCTGCAAGTGGGCATGACGCGCTCGCAAGTGCGATTTTTGCTGGGCACACCGATGCTGCCGGACGCCTTTGATCGTGACCGCTGGGATTATCTCTACACGCTCGATTTGGGTCGCGGCGATGGTGTGGAGCGTCAGCGTTTGACCGTTTTCTTTGAAGGTGATGCTGTCGCACGCATCGAGAATGACGGCGTACCGACTACCGCCAGCCCCTAGCGGCGATTGCGCACCGTCAACGGATTTCGTCCCTTTTCAGTCTGTGCCGACTGAGCTCGACGTCGACGCTCCAGTTTGGGATCCGCCTGTAAAGGCAGGTAAAGCTCCACACGATCCTGCGCGCTGACTGCGTGCTCGCGATCGCAGAGCTCGCCATGAATACCGACCGTACCCTCCCGCCAAGGCGCCTCGGCGAGTGCCGTCCGCGCGGCAGTATCGCAACGCTCTGACAAGGCCGCCTGCGCGAGCGCCAGCACCTCGGCCACCCGCGAGCCGTGAGGGACCTGCAGCGTCAACGAAATCTGCCAATGGGGCGAGGCCATCGCAAAGAAAACCTCCATCAGCGATCGCGTCGTTAACCCTAGCCTCATCGCGTTGCCATGCTGCGAGCACGAGCCACAAAGGCATCCACCAAAGATTTAGCCGTCTCTTCAAAGATGGGTGTCAGCATCATGCCGGCCAGCCGATTGGCAAATTCGAAGCGTAGTGTGAGCGTGACCTCACTACCCGAGGCGCCGACGGGGCGCACCTCCCAAACTCCCTCCAGCGTGGAAAAAGGTCCGCGCTCAAGCTTCATGCGGAGCCGCTCGGGAGGCTCAAGCGTATTGCGGGTGGTAAACCGCGTGTTCAAGGGTCCACGTTCGACACCCAGGGTGGCCACCACCTCAGCGCCGTCCTGCGACTCGATCGCCGCAAATCGACAGCCCGGCACAAACTCGGGATAGCGCTCGACGTCGGCGATTAACCCGAACAGGGTCTCGGGTGCTACGGATACCAGTGCCGAACGGATGACCTCGCGCATCCGCGAATTGTCCGGCAACTTGCCTTGGGCGACAACCACACAGGCAACCCGGGCAGGCTCGGGCTAGAATGGTCCGACAAACATGTCCAATGCCAAGCCCAAAACCGAACCGCGCGTCATTGCCGAAAATCGCCGCGCGCGCTTCGATTATTTCATTGAAGAGCGTTACGAGGCAGGCCTCTCGCTGCAAGGCTGGGAGGTCAAATCGTTGCGCGCGGGCAAAGCAAACATCACCGAGGCGTATGTCTACCTGCGCGACGCCGAGGTGTATCTGCTCGGGGCTCACATCACTCCTCTCAACACCACCTCCACCCACGTGCACGCCGACCCGGTTCGTACCCGCAAACTGCTGCTCAATCACCATGAAATTGCCCATCTCATTGGTGCGGTCGAGCGCAAGGGCTACACCATCGTGCCACTCGAGCTCTACTGGCAACGCGGCAAAGCCAAACTGCGAATCGGTCTCGCCAAAGGCAAAAAACAGCACGACAAACGCGCCACCGAAAAAGACCGCGACTGGAGCCGCGACAAGGCGCGTCTGCTACGGCGGGGCTAAGGGCAGCAATCCGCTCGTACCGCGCCAGGCGTTCCGCTTCAACCGCGCACGGCAGAAGCCAAACGCAAGGTGGAACGAGGCTCGGGAGCACTCGGCAGCGCATCCCAAGCTTCACAGGTCTTGCCTATTTGGGCTGTCAAAGAATCCGCTAATTCGCGTGCTGCAGGTGAAATCTGTACGGTCGCCGGCGTGATCAGCACGTAGTCGTGGCTGAGCTCAGGCCCGACCAGGGGGTGGAGCTTGCGTGCACGCCCATCAAGATCGGCCTGACACAGCGTACCCGGCAGGATCGCACACCAATCACTTTGCTCGACGAGGTGAATCGTGCCCATCACCGAATCCATGTCTAAGGTGGCGACAGGGGCAATCCCCAGCGTCTCAAGATACAAATCGAGCTTGTGTCGTCGCGCGTTGCGCTCGCTCGGGCGAATGAGCTTCAGGTCAGCGACATCGCGTAAACACACAGGCTCAAGGTGGCGCAACGTGCTGCGGACCGAGGTCACGAGAAACTCCCTGTCGCGGGCAATGTAGGTCGCTCGGATCCCGGCTGCATCGGTGGTGGGCGGTACGATCGCGAAATCGAGCTGCTCGCGACTCACCATCTCAGTCAGTTCGACGCTGTAGTCCTCCACCACATGCAAATCGACATAGGGCCATTCAGCCGCAAAAGCGGCTAACACCGTGGCGAGACTTGAGCGCGCAAAGGTCGGCATCACCCCGATACTGACGCGACCGGTGAACTCGCCGCGAATCAGCCTCATTTCCTCGCGTAATCCGTCCACTTGCCGCACTACTTCGAGTGCATGCGTGTATAACTTGCGACCCGCTGCCGTCGGCTCCACCCCGCGTGGTGAGCGCTCAAAGAGCCGCGCACCCACCCGTTCCTCCAGTTCTTTTATTTGCATACTCACGCCGGACTGGGTGGCATGGATACGCTCCGCCGCCGCGGTAAACGAGCGCTCTTGATACACCGCGACGAACGTCAATATCTGTTGCAGTTTGATCATCGATTTGCCCTCACTCCCCCCGGAGCTTGTCGCCTGCCTGTTCTGTCAGTCTGGTACGCTTGCGCCGCTCGCAACGAGCGACGACCTTGCGGATTGCCGACAGCATGAGCACACCAAAGAAATCGTTTATCCCCGGTCAACCCTTTCGCTGGCTGATCGTAGGCTACGGCCGAGTCGGTCGCTGTCACGCGGCCGCCATCACTCATATCGACGAGGCAACTCTCTGCGGCATTGTGAGTCGCGAGCCCCTTGCCGAGCCGTCGCTGCCGCCGGTATTTAATTCTTTGAGTACTGCGCTGAACGAATTGCAGCCTGATGGCGTCATCATCGCCACACCCCATCACACCCACGTGGAACTCGCGCAGCTTGCCTTGCGAGGTGGCGTGCCTGTGCTCTGCGAAAAGCCCGCCGGCTGCTCGGCGACGGATGCTGAACATTTGGTGAACGAGTCGCAGCGTTTCGGCGTCCCGCTCGGAGTTGTACTGAATCAGCGCGCCAACCCGCATTGCGCTTGGCTGCAACAAACGATTGCAGCCGGCCATCTGCAATGCGTCAACCTCGCCGTCCGTGGCGCGCTCGGTCGCCTTTCGGGCTGGCATGCCGACGCCCGATTGGCGGGCGGCGGACTGCTGCGCACAGTGGGCATTCACTATCTCGATCTGTTGCGTTATTTCTTTGGGGAACCCGACTGGCTCACTGGCAGTCTCGCTGACTCGAGCGGCCAGCGTCCCGGTGTCGACGATACACTCGCCTTGAGCGCGCGATTCACACGTGGACGCGAGACCACGCTTGCCAGCATCTCGCTCTGCGCCATTGCCGAGCGCGGTGCCGGCCCCGTCACCATTGACATCGAGGCGCGTCACGCCCGCTTGCGACTGCGCGGGGCCGAGATCGAGTGGATTGAGGGCATGGAGGCGCCTCCGCCAACGCCCACCCTGCCGCCCGGACTTATCTTTGGACCCGGCCACCTCGGCATCCTGCAGCAGGCCACCCGCAATCTGCGCGAGGGCAAAGATTTCCCGCTGCCGCTGCGTGATCACCTGCCCTTGCTGCGCAGTATCGATCGACTGTACAGCGAGGCCTGGAGCTGACAGAACAAGAGCGCACGTCATGGTCACAATGCCACCCGGCGCCACGCCCGCAGAGCCCCGAGCCCCTGACCACGCGGGGCGATCGCAAGACCTATGCCACGACAGGGATGCTCCACGGCGCTGTCATTGGACCAACCGCCGTCATTGGACCAACCGTAGTAATAGAGCCGATACTCATTGTCGGTTATCACGAGCCGAGGATTGGCCACTCCGCCGCTGTCCCAAGCACCACGAACGCCGACCGTGAATACGGGCTCATTCCAGAGCCGGCGCCAGCCCAATAAATCATCACTAACGGCCATGCCGATCGAACGCCGTTCTGCCGTCTCGGGTCGACCATCGCGCGCCGTATAGACCATCAGCCAGCGGCCGAGCGCAGGCTCGGGCGAAAGCACAATGTCGCGAGTGATGATGCCCCCGGCCTCGTGCGGTGGCGCGTCAACCTCAAAGAAAGGATGCGGCATCGCACGCCATTCGCGACCATCAATGCTCTGCTGCAGCCGCGTTTGATAGTGACGACCCTCGGGATCCACTACCGTGTAGTGCAAGTAGAGCGCACCACCCTCGTCGATCAGACCCGGGAACCCGGCATACACCTCATTGGGTCCTGGCGCTGCCACGGGCTCGCTTGACAAACGCTGCCAACACAGGCCATCCACACTGGATGCCAAACCAATTCGCAGCAGATAACCCGGTTCTCGATAAAGAGGTGCGCAGTCTGTGGGCACTTCATCATTGCCCGCAAAATACGCCATCAACCACCTGCCCTGCCGATAAAGCACATCGCCCGTGCCGATGTGCCGAGCATCAAAGACCGACGCATCTTGATCCGCGACGCCCGCTCTCGGCTCCATGACTGCCCCCTCGCGACCCGGACCATCCACCCGCCGCCAATGCCGACCGTCGGCCGATTCGGCAAGCGCGATGACACCGGTACCGAATGCGGGCGCCAGCCCTGGCGCGAAGCGCTTCGAACGGGCGTAATACCAGAGCGACCAAAGATTTTTGACAGGGTTCCAGCGAACCACGGGGCCACCCACGCGTGCGTCATCGCAACGCGTGGTGGAAGACGGTGACAGAATCAGGCCGCGATGGAACACGTCACGGCTTGAGTGACTTGAGATGATCCACCGTGCGCGAATCCTCTGGGAACGGCGCCTCGAGCACCTTGGCGAACACCGTGCCGCGCAACGCTTCGAGCCGCGCCGCAAACTCGCCGGAGGGCAGGTATCGATCAAGCTGGCCCGGATCAAGCACCGCTCTCTCGGTCAAAACCTGCTCCATGACCGCCAACCGATCACACACGATCCAGTGCTCTGTCAGCAGCGCATTCAACATGCGCCCGAGTGCCTCGACATCCTGCGCGCGCAAATACTGAGCGCACTCGTCATCAGCCGAGGTGCCCTCCGCAGGCGGCCGTGCGCGCGTTGTCATCGCGATACTCCACCGGTTGTGGCCGCTGCCGCAGGCTTGCGCCCGCGCGTGATGTAGGGATAGCCCTGGTCCCCGAGGGCGTACTCCTCGACCTCAGTGAAACCTGCGGTCTGCAATTCTTTGGCCCAGTTGGCGATACAGGCGTCCGAGAAGAACGGCTCGCCTCGATGGCGGGTTTCCCAATCCAGCACCACGGCCTGAAACGCCGATACGGCCCGAAACGGTGGCGGATCCGAGATCACGATTTCGCCACCTGGCTCCAAAATTCGGAAGGCTTCCTGCAGGCTCGCTTGCGCAACAGGCAGCGTCATCTCATGCATGAGCGCATACATGATCACGCCATCAAAACTGGCGTCAGGCTCGCCTGTATCGCGAGCATCACGCTGCTTAAATTGCACCGGCACCCCGCTGCGCTCGGCCATCACATGGCCGACCGTGAGCAGCAGGGGCGACAAATCGCTCGCAACTTTCTCTGCCGCAGGATAAAGCCGATGCGCCGCTGCCATGGTCGAAAACCCGCCGCACCCCGGCTCATACAGCCGGCGCAAGCGCGGTGACCGAAACTGCCGCAAGGCCGTCTCGCGCTGCTGCAGGATATCGTCACCCACCTCCACCGCCGCATAGCCGCCGTGCCGAAACACGTGCGGTCCCAGCGCAAAGGCCAACACCGCCCCGTAGAGGTCATAGCCATCCCAGCCACCCGGCTCAAGATGCCACTCCACATGACGGTAGTACCGCGGTAAATCGAGCGCGGGATCGAGCTCGAGAGAGCCGAGCTGCGGCCTATCCGGCAACTCAAAGAATTTCTCGAAGTAGGCGCGGCGATCCTCGACTGCAGGAATCGCTCGATTGAAGATTTCCTCGGCGACAAAACGCTGATGAAAGCGCTCGAGACGATAGGCTGCAGAACGCTCCGCCAATACCCGCGCCTCACGCAACCAAGCCCGCCAGATCTGGCGATCTGCCTCTCCCGCAGGCGGACTGGGTACCTTCAAGTTTTCAAAGTCCTGCCGAGCCCGCGCGCGAATCACCGAGGCTGCATGACGCTGCAAGGAGCCCAAGCCCTCGAGGGCCGCCCGACCGCGTTGGCTCAAGGCGAGCTGCGCTGCGGATCCGGGCGCGGTTTCGAGTCGAGTCAAGAACGTCATACACCCCTCAGCATGATGAGCCCCTCGTGCACAGCGTGGTGGCGGCAGAGGCCCGATATTCCAATCGTGACAGTTGGGTGTCAAATTCAACTAAATTGCATTTTCTTGATTTTTAGTCATATTAAAGCCATGGATATCCAGCAGCTTCGGCACTTCGTGGCGATCGCGGAAACCGGCAGTCTCGTGCGTGCCGCCGAGCGCTGTGGCATTACCCAATCCGGGCTAACGCGCAGCCTGCAGGCACTTGAAGCCAGCATCGAACTGCCGCTCTTTGAGCGACGTCGCAAAGGGGTGATCCTCAGTGAGTCCGGCCGGGAATTGTTGCCCCGAGCCCGCGCGATCCTCAATGAGCGCGATCGCGCCATCCAGGAGCTGCGCGCAACGCGCCGCCTCGAGCGCGGACAATTGCGCATCGGCATCATGCCGAGCTTCAATTATTCGCTGGCGCCCGACTGGGCGGCGGCTTTCCTTGCCGCGAGCGACGGCGTCGATCTCAGCATCGTCACGGGCACCCATGACGAGCTGGCCGACAAACTCGAGAGCGCGGCCTTGCATTGCGCCTTGGTGCTCGCGCTGGAACCGCGCGATCGCGAGCTGCACTACGAGGCGCTCTTTGCCGCAGAGACCGGCGTCTTTGCAGCCAAACACCACCCGCTTGCACAACGCCGACGCCTTCGGCCCGAGACATTGTTGCGCTACCCGTGGGCACTGACCGAGAGCTTTGCGCTGCGCAGCGCCTTTGAACAGTTTTTCCGCGATCAAACCGGTGAGATCCCGCGCGTGCGCTTGACCACGGCCTCCATCTCGATGCTGATTCAAAGCTTGCAGCGCTCGCAGTTACTCTGTGTGCTGCCACGCGACATGCTGCATTCACCCGCGGTGCGCGACAGCCTACGCTGCCTCGATGTGCAGGCACCTGCGGGTCGTGCCCAGGCTTGGCTTGTGACACGACAATACCCGCCACCCGGCCCAGCGCTGCAGCGCGCCATCGAGTTACTGCGCCAACAGCTCGCCGACCGCTCGACTTCACCGCAGACTGATCAAGGCGGCATCACCCACAAGAAAACTTGATCACAGCATCGAGTGACTGCGGTTAGAGTGCTGCCGGTTGCCAACTGGGAGTAAGCCGATGCAGCACGTAGACACCTTGATTCACGGCATGATCATCACCATGGATGCCGAGCGACGAGTGCTGACCGATGGGTTCCTCGCCATCGATCAAGGTCGAATTGTAGCCACCGGCCAGCGCAACGAGTGCCCCTACACAGCCAAAGAAATCTTGGGCGGCGACGGCTTCATGGTCATGCCGGGTCTGGTCAACACGCATTCGCACCTCGTGCAAGGCTGCATTCGCGGCATGGCCGAAGGCACCACCTTCATGGAGCGTCTGTTCGGATTTTATTACCCGATGACAGGAGCCTGTGATGAAGGTCGCTCCTACGATGCGGCCATGCCCCCCATTCTTGATCTCGTACGTCGCGGCGTGACCACCACCGCCGATGATCACTTCACGCACGTTCACAAACGTTCCATCGATGGCGTACTTGCTGCAGTGCGGGAGGCGGGCATCCGCTGCCGCATGGCGCGGCTCACCCTCAATGATAAAGACGCCGTACCGGATGGCTTTCGCGAAGACCTCGATACGGGCATTGCCGAGACCGAGCGTTTGCAAAAAGCCTGGGAGGATGGACTGATCACCGTCACGGCCTCCACCATCGGCATCTCCTACTGCGAGCCTGAACAACTCAAGGCCTTGTGGCAATGGACCATTGATCATCAAAGACAGTTCGATATTCACGCGCCTTCCATCATGGACACCAAATTTTTGGCCGCCCGAAGAGGCTGGCAAGGTGGGTCCTTTGAATGGCTGGATGCCGAAGGCCTGCTAGGTCCCAATCTGATTTCCGCCCATGCGCAGAACCTGCGACCGGGCGAGGCGGAGCTCATCCGTCAACGCGGCGCTGCGATTGCGCTGGTGCCCGACATGGAGCAAGTACTGGGTCTTGTGACCTTTGATGCTCGTCAATTCCTGGATCAAGGGGTTACCTGCGGGCTGGGTCTCGACGGCCCGGTGGTGGCCTATGGTCATGATCTTTGGACGGCAATGCGCAGCTTCATCACCGCGCAACGTTTGGGCGATGAGCATCGTCGACGCGCCGGATCACGTGATACCTCTTTCACAGGGGATGAAGTGCTTTACGGCAGTGCCGAACAGGCGCTCGAGCTTGCGACCATTGGAGGCGCCAAAGCCTTGATGATGGATGACCGCATCGGCTCGCTCGAAGCCGGTAAGGAGGCCGACGTGCTGGTCATTGACCGCCGCGGTGAGACACAGCTATCGCCGCCTGCGGCTCTCATCCCGAACCTCGTCTACGGTAATGGCCCAAGCCCCGACGCCGTACACCGTGTCATGGTCCGTGGCAAAACCGTGGTCAAAGATGGGGAACACGTATCAGTGGATCGCC
>CAZHLL010000034.1:19653-22815 GCA_964533305.1 uncultured Acidibacter sp. | reverse complement strand
TTACCAGCAAAGCCACCGTCAAAGTTCTTGCCGCGGAATGTCGCCTTGGTGTTCTCGTAACGCAGTCCATAGACCACCGTCGCGCGATCCAGAGTCGTCGTGCCCATGATGTAGCCGGCGAGCACGTCTTCGTCCGTCGACCAGTCGGCAGGAATGGACTCTTCTTCCTCGTCACCGCTCACATCCCATGCCGACCCCGGTGACGGACACAGCGTGCCATCACTCAGCGCATAAGTTCCCGACCCGAGTGTCGCCAAAAGCGCTCTCGTTCCGCTAGTGGTTGGCGAGGGGCCATGAGTATTGCCAAAGTAGGAACCGATTGTGACGTTGGGTGAATCCGCTAACGTAGAGCGATTGACGGGATCGTAGCCACAGAAGTTGAAGTCGTTGGATTTGGTTCGGGCTCGATACTTGACGCCATACTGTAGCTGTGTCGAATCACTCCATGCTTGAGTCAGATCAAACTTGAAGCCGGCATCTTCGTCTTCCGTCAACCCATACTCTGCCTCGAACGCATTCAGCGGAAAGTTGGCAGGGTTGTAAAAAGCATCAGCAAAATTCAACACCGGCTTACGCGGATTAGTGTTGTCGTACGTAAGAGGAGTGCGCAAATTGGCGCTGCGATAGATAACGTTAACCCGATCGGTGTCATCCTGCTCCGCGCGCGAGCCGAATACCTCCGCCTTCAGGCTTAAGGTATCACTGATGTTGAATTCCGTACCGAGCTGGGCGGAGTCGACCTTGCGAATCTCCTCACGCGGACGAGCTTCAGTATCGATGCGCTGATTGGGATACGTAAACACGTTGCCATTGACGATCGCAGGGTTTTCGATCGATCGACGCACTTCCCACTTGGCGCGATATTCGGTATCGCTGTATTCGTTATGAAACAGCTTCGCGTACACGCGTTGATCGTTGAGACCGCGATAATCCAGATTCAGCACAATACCTTGCCGCTCACGATCAAGGTCATAAAAGCGCATTTCATAGTCGGTATCGAGCGCGACGCTATCATCGCTCCAGCCACCGGTTTCATTGTTGTAGGCAACGATCCGGCGCTTCTGATAGCTCACGGTCATCGCCGCACCGAATTCGCCATCACCCATGGCCCAGCGATTGGTGGCGGTCAAGGCGAGCTTTGGATTACCGCTATCTTTGGTCTGCTCATTGTACGAGGTCTCGGCCTTGAGCCTCGTGTACAAACCCTCGTACTTGAACGCACTGATGGTCTCCAGATCAATAGCGCCGCCAATCGTATCGGCATCCAGGTTCGGAGTCAGTGTCTTGTAGACGGTCATTGATTCGAGCATGTCACTCGGCACACCGTCGAGCATGATGCCGCGGCGATCTTCGGGCGATGCGGTGCTGACGCCGTTGATGGTCATGGCATTGAGGTCGGCGTTCAAGCCGCGCACGGAGACGTAGCGACCTTCACCTTGGTCGTTTTCGACCATGATGCCGGGCAGACGCCGCAAAGATTCCGACACGTTGATGTCGGCAAAGTCACCGGCTGCGTCGGAGTCGATGACCGACACCACGCCGTTGGCATTACGCTGAGCTTCGATCGCGTTGATCAACATCGCACGCGAACCCGTGACGACAATTTCCTGCAAGCCATCATCGGACTGCTGAGCTTGAATATTTGAAGACAAGGCGATAGCGACTGCCAAGGCTACAGCGCGACGTGTACCGACGGACATATGTGAGGCTCCCATGCTGATTCACCCCCTTTTCAAGGGTGGGTGTTCTGATCGGAGCGAAGGTTAGGCAGCGAAGATTGCAGCTTGATGACATTGTGGTGTATTCGCCGAAGGACTCCATTGTTTGCTATGTTTCCGTTGTTTTTCGCCCACATACTACGGGCGGACACATCTTTGGAGATGGAAGTGCTGAACAAGAATCGTCGATACTCAAATGGCCCCGCCCTGCGTCGGGTACTGCTCTCGATGCTCTTGGGGCTTGGCGTTATCCAATCGGTTGTCGCACAGGAGAACGACGTTCGGGCAGGCGACGGCACTCTCGTTCGCATCGCGCTGATCGGTGATACGGGCTACATCCCGGCGTACGAGACGGTCGATGAGGATGAACATTACGCGACGCTGGATGAGTACGTCGCCGCAGAGGCTGCGGACTGGATCAAAAAAAACGGCTCGCTGGGGGGTTTTGTAGTCAGCCCGTGGGTGTTTGAGAGCGCGACGGGTAGCTTCATGCCAGCCAGCGGTCTCTACCCGGTCGCTCGTGCCGCCGAAGAGGTGTGCAAGACCGAAGGCTGCGATTTTGGCGTTCTGCTCGGAGATAACATTTATCCCGACGGCGCGACACTGGGTTCAGATGGCATCAGCGATGCCCGTCGTTTTACCGATATGCTCGATCGCCCCTATGGCCGCTTCGGCGCCGACACCCCGGGCTTCACTCTCTACACGCTGCTCGGCAATCACGACTGGTACCACTCGCGCGAGGGTGCTGTGGCGCAATTGGAGTATTTACGCCGACATCCGCATTTCACCATGCCCGATTTCTTTTATCGCAGCATGCCAGAGCGCTTTGCCGGCGAGGTTGAACTCTTCGTGATAGACACCCAGATGCTGTTAGCGAGCACGGTGGTCTATGAGGATAAACTCGATGCCGACGGCCGTGAGATTCGTCACGATGAGCGCGAGACCTTCAAGGACTTCATGCAGCCCGCCACTGATGCCGAGCGCAATATGGTGGCCTGGCTTGAGTCCGCACTCGCGAGTTCCACTGCGCGTTGGAAAATTGTGGTGGGGCATCATGCGCTGTGGTCCGGCGGGGGTAGCAAATTCGAAAAGGCGCGCGCCCTGCGCAAACTTTTGATGCCTGCACTCTGTCGCTACGCGGATGCCTACATCGCAGGCGATGATCATGTGCTTGAAGCCTACACGGACCGCTGTGAGGGAGCGCGTCCGCCGCTACCGCTCATCGTCTCCGGGGCGGGCGCGAAACGCCGCGCTCTAAATACGCGCTTCATACAACATCAGCTTGCTGACAATCCGGAGCTCACCCAACTTTGGTCCAAAGGCTCGATCTGGGGTTTTGCGCACCTGCGCTTGCAAGGCGATGTGATGCAAGTGGATTTTTTTACCACCCCCTCAGATTCGTCAGGGCGGCCGGTGCTTGAGCGTCGTCTCGAGTTTCAGCGCC